>CANBWO010000017.1 GCA_947373155.1 Microbacteriaceae bacterium
GAACTGGTGTAAGGAGCAAGGTGAATCATCTTGGCTCCTGCATCCTGGTGCTGACCTTCGCCTGCAAAAGCAACCGATAGGGTCTCGCCGCGGGCGTGCTCGCCAGCCAAGATAACCGCTGGGTACTTCATGGTCACCTTGGATCCGATATTTCCATCGATCCATTCCATAGTTGCGCCTTCGTAAGCGATGGCGCGCTTGGTCACCAGGTTGTAAACGTTGTTAGACCAGTTTTGGATAGTGGTGTAGCGAACGCGTGCGCCCTTTTTGATGATGATTTCTACCACTGCAGAGTGAAGCGAGTCCGAGTTGTAGATCGGCGCGGTGCAACCCTCGATGTAGTGAACGTAGCTGTCTTCATCGGCGATGATCAGGGTGCGCTCAAACTGGCCCATGTTCTCGGTGTTGATGCGGAAGTAAGCCTGAAGTGGGATTTCTACGTGTACGCCCTTTGGAACGTAAACGAACGAACCGCCAGACCAAACCGCAGTGTTCAAGGCAGCAAACTTGTTGTCGCCGGCCGGAATCACGGTACCGAAGTACTCCTTGAAGATTTCCGGGTGCTCTTTAAGAGCGGTGTCGGTGTCCAAAAAGATAACGCCCTGAGCTTCAAGGTCTTCGCGAATCTGGTGGTAAACCACTTCGGATTCGTACTGAGCGGCAACACCGGCAACCAAACGGCTACGCTCGGCCTCTGGGATTCCCAGGCGCTCGTAGGTGTTCTTGATGTCGTCTGGCAGGTCTTCCCAGCTGGTTGCCTGCTTCTCGGTGGAACGAACAAAGTACTTGATGTTGTCGAAATCGATGCCAGATAGGTCTGATCCCCAGCTTGGCATTGGCTTCTGGGTGAAGTACTTGTAGCCCTTTAGACGCAGCTCGTGCATCCAGTCTGGCTCGCTCTTCTTGCCGGAAATGTCCGAAACCACTTCTTCGTTGATGCCGCGACGAGCATTAGCGCCCGCCTTGTCGGAGTCCGACCAGCCGAATTCATAGACGCCCAGACCTTCTAGTTCGGGACGATCGATGATGGTTTCTGACACGCAGAACCTCCTGAATAGAGCGGAAACTTGAGATATTGATCTTCCCAAGTGAATAGGGTTTTGAACCAGACTCAAGTGGGAATCATTCCCCAAAGCAATACCAATCGCTGGATTTAGCGAACTTCGGTAGCCGTGTAAGACTTGAGAATGAAACCTTGGCAACACTGCCAGATCAACTTATTAATTTTACCCTTTACCAAGGGGTTGGCAAAAGACCCACGGGCCAGAAAGGGCAAGAAACTTGCTCCAGACACTAAAACGATCCGTAAAACCGCTATTCGCCGAGTCCCGCCTTGCTCTCTACGGTTGGTTGTCGTTGGTTTCTCAAATTCTGATTGTGGTTACCGGGGGCCTAGTTCGCCTAACTGGTTCCGGTTTGGGATGCCCGACCTGGCCAAAATGCACCGCCGACTCGATCACCACTGTGCCTGCCCAAGGTCTGCACGGCGTCATTGAGTTTGCCAACCGCCTGCTCACGTTTGCTCTATTGGTGATTGCCGTTCTAACGCTCGTGGCAGTGGTTCGAAGTTCGGTTCGCAAAGCCCTGAAACTCACCTGGCCCGCCATCTGGCTGTTCTTGGGCATCCCCGCTCAGGCCGTGCTCGGTGGTTTCACCGTTCTGACCAAGTTGAACCCATGGTTGGTTGGCGCTCACTTTGTACTGAGCGGAATCATGATTGCCATTGCCAGCGTGCTGGTTTGGCGTATCAAGCAGCCTGCCACGCAGATCATTCCATCGATGGTTTACAACCTGGGCTGGCCAACCACCATTTTTGGCGCCATCACAGTGATTATTGGTGTCTTGGTTACTGGCGCTGGACCACACGCGGGCGATGCCAACAGCGTGCGAAACGGATTGAACCTAGAGGTGTGGTTCCACTACCACTCCTACCCTGCTTACATCATGTTGACCCTTGTGATTATGCAGTTTGGGTTGCTGCTGCGTGTTGAGCGACCAAAGTTTGGCGCCAAAAGAAGCCTTGCCCTCAACATCAGCGGCTTGCTACTTGCGGTCAGCATTATTCAGGCGGTAGTGGGTGTGGCTCAGGCTCGTCTGGGTGTTCCGGCATTACTGGTGGGAATACACATGCTTGGTGCCTCGGTTCTGGTATCTCTACTAACTTTCAACTTCTTGTCGACTCGCGCCAAGTAAGTAAAGGTTCCGCCAGGGAGCGCTATGACCACAGTCTTTTGGTTCACCAGGGACTTACGCCTGAACGACAACCCCGCTCTGAACCGCGCGGTGCTCGATTCCCACGTAGCTGGTGGAAACTCTGTGGTGGGTCTGTATGTGGTGGACCAACAGGCGTATCAGGCGCTGTCGGGTATTCGTCAGCACTCGCTAACCGAATCTCTCAAGTCGCTCAATACATCCATGGATGGCGGATTGCTGGTGACAAACGCAGATAGCGCCAGCGAACTACCACGCGCCATGGGCGAGGTTGTTAGAGCAGCTCAGGCAGATCGGGTGATCGCCACTCGGGGGTTTGACCCAGAGACGGTAGAACTGCAGAACAAGGTTGGCCATTATCTGGCGAGCATCGGCGTAAAGCTTTTTCTTGAAGACAGCATTTATGCGGTAGCTCCCGGCACGGTGCGCAAACCCGATGGGACTCCATACAAGGTCTACACACCGTTTTACAAGGGTTGGATGGCGACCGGTTGGCAGAAGCCAACGCCGTTTGCTGGTCTCGACGACTCTGGGAAAACTGTCATCACCTGGCACAAGCCGACGGCGGACCAGGGAGCGCCAAAACCAACCAAGGACTCCCCCATCGTTGTGAAAGCCGGAGAGGACTTTGCGCTGCGCACCTGGGAGCGTTTCAAAAAACGCGCCTTGGCGGGTTATGCGGAGGACCGAAACCGAGCCGACCTGTCTGGCACCTCGCACCTGAGCCACGCCCTGGCACACGGTGAGATTCACCCAAGAACCCTGCTGGCTGAACTTGGTGACCTGCCGGGACACGAGGTGTTCCGCAAGGAAATCGCCTGGCGTGAGTTCTACGGAGACGTGCTTTGGCATCACCCATACTCGGCTACCGACTACCTGGAGCCTCGCTTCAAGGAAATGCGCTACGACGAAGGGGCGCTCGCCGAAGAACGCTTGGCAGCCTGGAAGGCCGGTAAAACCGGTTACCCAATGGTGGATGCCGGAATGCGCCAGTTGGCTACCACAGGCTGGATGCACAACCGAGTTCGCATGATTGTTGCCTCGTTTTTGGTGAAGGATCTGCATCTTGAATGGCAGTTGGGAGCCGACTGGTTTGAGCAGTGCCTAACCGACTTCGACCCGGCTTCTAATTCACACGGATGGCAGTGGACCGCTGGATGTGGCACCGATGCCTCGCCGTATTACCGAGTCTTCAACCCGGTGCTGCAGGGTCTAAAGTTTGATCCTCGCGGTGAGTACGTGCGCAAATACGTGCCGGAATTAGCCCACATTTGGGGTGCACAGGTTCACGAACCTTGGGACATCATCGGTGGGTACGCACACGGCTACCCGGCTCCGATTGTCGATCACGCAGCCGAACGTGATGAATCGCTGAAGCGTTTAGAGGAAATCAAGTTGGCGAAACCAGCCTTTGCTGGCAAATAATGCCAAATCAGCCTTTGCCGGCAAGTAGCTCTGTTGGGTTGAACTTCTACCAGAGCGGTAGGTAAATTAGCGGGTCTAGTGCGATTGCGATGAACAGCACTGTCAGGTACGTGATCGAACCGTGGAACAGGCGCATTGGGTTCTTTGGTTCGCCCTTGTAACCCTCGTTGAAGAGCATGTAACTTTCAAACATGAACCAGACGCCGGTAATCACTGCCACAGATGTGTAAATCCAGCCCATGTGGCCGGCAGGAATCATGATCAACGTTGAAACAAAAAGCGCCCAACTGTAAAGAATTATTTGCACCGAAACGCTTCGTGATCCGCGAACCACGGGCAGCATAGGAACACCAGCGGTTGCGTAATCTTCGCGGTATCGCATGCTCAGCGGCCAGTAGTGCGGCGGCGTCCACAGGAACAAAACCAACGCCAATACCCAAGCCGATACAGATAGCTCGTTGGTTACAGCTGCCCAGCCGATAAGGATTGGCATGGAGCCCGCTGCCCCACCCCAAACAATGTTTTGTGGAGTGCGCCGCTTGAGAAGCAAAGAGTAAATGACAACGTAGAACAGAATCGCGAACAGCGAGAGCATGGCTGATAGGAAATTCACAAATACCCAAAGCCAGGCAATAGAAGCAACGCCGATGGCGTAGGAGAAAATAAGCGCTTCACGCTTAGTGAGTTCGCCCGTTACCAGCGGGCGCCCCTTGGTTCGACCCATTAGTTTGTCGATGTCTGCATCGATGTAGCAGTTGAAAGCGCCGGCTGAACCAGCGCTCAGTGCGCCGCCGATGAGGGTGGCCAAAATCAGCCAAATGCTAGGTAAACCTAGGCCGTAGCGCTCGTGATTGGCCAAAATCATGGTTGGAACGGTGCTGATTAGCAGTAGCTCAATTACACGCGGTTTGGTGAGAGCGACATACGCCTTGAGTTTGCCAAATGCACCACCGGAAACCGGCGTGCTTTCAGAGGGCGATTTGTTAGTCATTTATTCAATTCTAAGTCAGGAAATGCTTTGTTCATTCCCGTGGTTTAGAAACCTGCTGGGTATAGACTTTTAGGCGAGTTATCGTGTAAAAGCGCCCCTTAAAAAACCGCACCGAAACTCTAAAGGCATGGCAACGGCGCCTAGAACTGGTCAATCGAACATTCGTTCATCACTTCCACACAAAGAAGGAGCTGTTTTGTCAGCATTCCACTGGACCGACCTTGATTCCAAGGCAGTAGACACCGCCCGCGTTCTGGCAGCAGATGCAGTAGAGAAGGTGGGAAACGGTCACCCGGGAACCGCCATCAGCCTCGCACCAGTTGCCTACCTTTTGTTCAACAAGGTAATGCGCCACGACCCACGTGAAGACCGCTGGCTCGGCCGTGATCGCTTCATTCTTAGCGTCGGCCACTCATCGCTGACTATTTACAACCAGTTGTTCCTGCACGGTTATGGGCTAGAGCTTGACGACATCAAGGCTCTTCGCACCTGGGGTTCTGCAACACCTGGTCACCCTGAGTACGGACACACCAAAGGTGTAGAAATCACCACCGGTCCTTTGGGACAGGGTCTGGCTTCGGCTACCGGTTTTGCTTATGCTGCACGTTTCGAGCGCGGTCTTTATGACCCAGCCGCTCCTGCCGGCACCAGCCCATTCGATCACTTTGTTTATGTAATCGCTGGCGATGGCGACATGCAAGAGGGCGTAACTGCAGAGGCCGCGTCTTTGGCCGGTCACCAGAAGCTGGGCAACCTAGTTGTTATCTACGACAGCAACCAGATTTCGATCGAAGACGACACCAACATTGCTTTCACCGAGGATCTTTCGGCTCGTTACCAGTCTTACGGCTGGCACACCCAGGTAGTGGACTGGAAGAAGACCGGAAACTACGTGGAGGATATCGAAGAGCTTTACAACGCAATTCAGGCTGCCAAGGCAGAAACCGACAAGCCTTCGCTCATCACCCTTCGCACCATCATTGGTTGGCCTTCGCCAAAGAAGCAGAACACCGGCAAAATCCACGGTTCGGCTCTGGGCGCAGAGGAACTGGCTGGCCTAAAGACGGCACTTGGCTTTGATCCTGAGAAGACTTTTGAGGTCGCACCTGAGGTATTGGCACACACTCGTTCAACCGATCGCTTCGACCGCGAACGCGCTGCATGGGAAGCCTCCTTCGATGCCTGGGCATCGGAGAACGCAGACAAGAAGCACCTGCTTGAGCGCGTGGTTTCGGGGGCTGTTCCTGCCGAACTCGAGGGCGCTCTGCCAGTGTTCGAAGGCGGAAGCTCGGTTTCAACCCGTGTGGCTTCGGGCAAGGTAATCAACGCTATCGCTGCTGTTATGCCAGAACTTTGGGGTGGATCTGCCGACCTAGCAGATTCCAACATGACCAGCATCACTGGCGCCAAGTCCTTCGTTCCAGCCGAGTGGTCAACTCACGAATGGAACGGCAACAAGTACGGTCGCGTGCTGCACTTTGGAATCCGCGAGCACGCCATGGGTTCGATCCTGAACGGAATCGTTCTGCACGGCAATACCCGCGCCTTTGGCGGTACCTTCCTAATCTTTAGCGACTACATGCGCCCAGCGGTTCGTCTGGCCGCGCTGATGGGAATCCCAAGCATCTTTGTTTGGACCCACGACTCGGTTGCACTAGGCGAGGATGGCCCTACCCACCAGCCGATTGAACAGCTTGCGACTCTACGTGCGATTCCAAACCTAGACATGGTTCGTCCGGCGGACGCAAACGAAACCTCATTCGCTTGGAAGACGATTCTGGAGCGTCGTCAGGGCCCTGCAGGTTTGGCGCTAAGCCGCCAAAACCTTCCGGTTTATGCTCGCGGAGTTGCCGACGAGACCGGCGCGGTTTACGCGGGTGCAGAAAACACTTCAAAAGGTGCCTACACCCTGCTTGAGGCTGCCAATGGCAAGCCATCGGTGATTTTGATTGCTACCGGTTCCGAAGTTGAGATTGCGGTTAACGCCCGTCTGCAGCTAGAGGCAGCTGGCTTTGCTACCCGTGTGGTTTCGGCACCATGCTTGGAGTGGTTCGATGAGCAGTCGGCTGAATACCGCGAGTCGGTTCTCCCGGCCGGAGTTGCAGCCAAGGTTTCGGTTGAGGCCGGACTTGCTCTGGGCTGGAACAAGTACGTTGGTCCGTTCGGCAAGAGCGTTTCGATTGAGCACTTTGGTGCCTCGGCCGATGCCAAGACCCTATATCGCGAGTTCGGTATGACCGCCGAGGCTGTTGTGGCGGCCGCCCACGAGGCCCTCAAGAGCCTTTAGTCCCCTCCTATTTAGCAAAGAAAAAACTTTCAGAAAAGAGTTCAAACATGACCACTTCCCCACTGGCTCAATTGGCCGCAAACGGCGTCAGCATTTGGCTAGACGACCTATCGCGTACCCGCATCCGTTCCGGTGCGCTTCGCGATCTAATCACCAACCGCAGCGTTGTTGGCGTAACCACTAACCCGAGCATCTTTGCTGCTTCAATCGGCAAGGGCGACGGCTACGGCGACCAGGTTCGCGAGCTAGCAGCCGCAGGAGCGGATGCCGCCAAGGCAATCTTCGAGATCACCACCCTCGATGTGGCCGAAGCCTGCGACATTTTCGCTGGCATCTACGCGGACAGCAAGGGCTTCGATGGCCGCGTATCCATTGAGGTAGAGCCAGGACTAGCCCGCGACACCGCGGGTACCATCGCTCAGGCCAAGGAGCTTTTCGCCAAGGTAGACCGCGAAAACGTAATGATCAAGATCCCTGCCACCAAGGAAGGCCTACCGGCCATCACCGCGGTTATCGGCGAGGGCATCAGCGTAAACGTAACCCTGATCTTCTCGTTGGCTCGCTACCACGAGGTAATCGAGGCCTACATCGCTGGTGTTGAACTAGCCAAGGCAAACGGTCACGACATCAGCAAGATTCACTCGGTTGCATCTTTCTTTGTGTCGCGTGTAGACCTAGAAATCGACAAGCGCTTAGTGGCAGTTGGTACCGCAGATGCGCTATCGCTTAAGAGCAAGTCGGCTCTGGCTAACGCTCGTCTGGCCTACCAGGTCTTCGAGCAGGACTTTGCAAACGCCCGCTGGGCAGCCCTAGAGGCCGCTGGTGCCAACAAGCAGCGCCCACTAATGGCGTCAACCGGTGTGAAGGACCCAGCGCTGTCGGACACCCTTTACGTAACCGAGCTGGTTGCACCCGCTCTGGTAAACACCATGCCAGAAAAGACCATGGAAGCCGTTTACGACCACGGAATCGTGCCTGCAAACAGCATCACATCTCACTACGACGACGCCAAGGCAATCTTGTTCGCAGTTGAGTCGGTGGGCGTTTCTTACAACGACGTTGTAGACCTACTGGAGACCGAAGGCGTGGACAAGTTCGTAGTTTCATGGAACGAACTAGTTGCTAGCGTTGCTGCTGCACTTGAGGCTGCTAAGTAATGCTCAAGATTGCTGTTTCGGGCAAGGCTGCTGCGGCGGTTGCCGAGTTTGTTCCAACTCTGGTTGCAGACAAGGTAGCCAGTCGCGTTGCCGCCAAGGACTTCACCCTCTGGGGTAAGGACGCAGAAGCCGAATCCTCGATTCGTCTTGGATGGGTTACCAGTTCGGTAGACAGTGCACCTTTGGTGGAGCCAATTCTTGAACTTCGTGATGCATTTGCATCTATGGGCGTAAACCGCTTTGTGCTTTGCGGCATGGGCGGTTCGTCTTTGGCGCCAGAGGTAATTACTCGCACCGCCGGTGTGGAACTAGTGGTGCTAGACAGCACCGACCCAGACCAGATCAACGAAGCACTTTCTGGAAACCTAGCGCGCACAGCGATTGTGGTTTCCAGCAAGTCGGGCTCCACCGTTGAGACCGACTCGCAGAAGCGTATTTTTGAGCAGGCTTTCGCTCAGGCTGGTATTCCAGTGGCGGAGCGAGTGATTGTGGTTACTGACCCGGGCTCACCGATGGAAGCCGCAGCTACCGCAGACGGCTATCGAATCTTTAACGCCGACCCAACCGTTGGTGGGCGCTACAGCGCTTTAACCGCCTTTGGTCTGGTTCCGTCTGGTTTGGCCGGTGCCGATGTGGCACGTTTGCTGGCCGATGCACACGAGGCTGGCGAACTCCTTGCCAGCGACACTGCAGAGAACCCAGCTTTGATTCTTGGAGCCGCTCTGGCGCGCACCGCAAGCGCAACTGGTTTCCGCGACAAGGTTGGAATCATCGTTGATGGCGCTGCTGTTGTTGGTTTTGGAGACTGGGCAGAGCAGCTTATCGCTGAGAGCACCGGCAAGATTGGCCGAGGCATTCTTCCGGTTGTTCTTGAGCCTGGTAGCCCAGAGGTTGCGGCCGCACCTAACGACCTTGTTTTGGCACGTATTGTGGCAGATGCCAACTCGGCCAGCGGAGACGAAATCGTAATCTCGGGTTCCCTGGGCGAACAGTTCCTGCTCTGGGAGTACGCGACCGTAATCGCCAGCCGTTTGATCGGCATCAACCCATTTGACCAGCCAGACGTGGAGAGCGCCAAGATCGCCGCTCGCGCCATGCTGAACGAGCGTGCGGCTATCGCAGCCCCGATCTTTGTGGACGGCGGCGTTGAGGTTCGGGCTCACAGCCTGGACCTTACCGGCGTAAACACCATCAAGGGTGCCATCGATGCGTTGTTGGCGCAGCTGGACACCGATGGCTATTTCTCGGTTCAGGCTTACCTAGACCGCACCTCGGTTCCAGAGGCCTACGAGCTGCGCGATGCATTTGCCAGCCGCACTGGTCGACCAACCACCTTTGGCTGGGCTCCTCGGTTCTTGCACTCCACCGGTCAGTACCACAAGGGCGGACCTCGTCAGGGTGTCTACCTGCAGCTAGTAGCCAAGGGCGAAGCGGACATCGCTGTTCCTGGACGCGAGTTCACTTTTGGTGAGCTAATCGCTTCGCAGGCAGCCGGCGATGCTTCGGTTTTGGGTGCCTTGCCTCGTCCGGTGCTTACCCTTACTTTGGGCAATGTTTCCGCCGAAGTGGCAGCACTTTTAGCCTCGTTAGCCTAGTTTTCAATACCAAGGAGTTGCTCAAGCAATGAGTCCTGCAAAAATCGCGCCAGGCGCTAACCCGCTTCGCGACCCGGAAGATCGTCGACTAAATCGCATCGCTGGCCCAAGCGGTCTGATTCTGTTCGGCGTAACCGGTGACCTTTCCCGCAAGAAGCTGATGCCGGCTATCTACGACCTGGCAAACCGTGGACTGTTGCCTCCGGGTTTTTCTTTGGTTGGCTTCGCTCGCCGCGATTGGGTCAACGAAGATTTCGCCAAGGTGGTTCACGATTCGGTTCGCGAGTACGCCCGCACACCGTTTAGCGAAGAGGTTTGGCAGCAGCTGGCCCAAGGTATTCGTTTTGTTCAGGGTGAGTTCGACGACGACGCATCATTTGACCGCCTGAAAGAAACGGTCGAGGAACTAGACCGGGTTCGCGGAACCAACGGAAACCACGCTTTCTACCTGTCAATCCCACCTAAGGCTTTCCCTCAGGTAACTCAGCAACTTTCACGCAGCGGTCTTGCGACTGCCAAAGATGGCGAGTTCCGCCGTGTGGTCATTGAAAAGCCATTTGGATCTGATCTAAAGACTGCGCGTGAACTAAACGAAGTTGTAGAGAGCGTTTTCCCAGCTGACTCGGTGTTCCGTATCGACCACTACCTGGGTAAAGAGACCGTTCAGAACATCTTGGCATTGCGTTTTGCCAACATGATGTTTGAGCCAATCTGGAACAGCAACTACATCGACCACATCCAGATCACCATGGCCGAGGACATCGGTGTTGGCGGACGTGCGGGTTACTACGACGGCATTGGTGCAGCCCGTGATGTAATCCAGAACCACCTACTTCAGCTGCTTGCTCTTACAGCGATGGAAGAGCCGGTTTCGTTCGACGCAGCCGACCTACGTGCCGAGAAGGAAAAGGTTCTAAAGGCCGTAAGTCTGCCAAAGGACCTTGGCAAGCACACCGCCCGCGGTCAATACGCCGGCGGATGGCAGGGTGGCGAAAAGGTTCCTGGATTCCTAGCCGAAGATGGCATGAACCCAAAGAGCGTGACCGAGACCTACGCTGCGATGCGTTTGGACATTAACACCCGACGCTGGGCCGGAGTTCCGTTTTACCTTCGCGCCGGGAAACGCCTGGGACGCCGTGTTACCGAGATTGCGGTTGTCTTCAAGCGCGCACCACAGGCATTGTTTGCCGCCGAGCAGACCGCAGCACTTGGCGAAAACGCCCTGGTGATTCGCGTTCAGCCAGACGAGGGTGTAACCATGCGTTTTGGTTCTAAGGTTCCCGGTGTTGGCATGAACGTGCGCGACGTGACCATGGACTTTGGTTATGGACACGCCTTCACCGAGGCCAGCCCGGAAGCCTACGAGCGTCTGATTTTGGACGTACTCCTCGGCGATCCACCGCTATTCCCTCGCCACGAAGAAGTTGAACTCAGCTGGATGATCCTTGACCCAATCGAGGAGTTCTGGGCTAAGCAGGGGCAGCCAGAGCAGTATCGCCCTGGCACCTGGGGACCAGAATCAGCAGACCGCATGATGGCCATCGATGGCCGCGCTTGGAGACGTCCATGATCGTAGATATGCCAAACACCACAATCAGCAAGGTTTCCAAGCGAATGGTCACTCTGCGTGAGCAGGGTGGCGCAGTTGCGCTTGGTCGCGTGCTAACCCTTGTGATTGAAACCGACCTAAAGGGCATCGAGGAAGCCATCCGAGCTGCCAACGAGGCCTCGCGCGAGCACCCAAGCCGCGTTATTGTGCTTGCCGACGATAACGGCAAGAGCAAGAAGGACGCTCGTCTAGACGCGCAGATTCGTATCGGAGGCGATGCCGGTGCTTCTGAGGTAATCGTTCTTCGCGCCTACGGAGAAGCCGCTAGCGACGCCGAGAGCTTGGTAACTGGTTTGCTACTGCCAGATGCTCCAGTAGTGGCCTGGTGGCCCGCACAGGCACCGGAAAACGCATCTAAGAGCGAGGTTGGCCGAATCGCCACCCGCCGCATCACCGATGCCGCAGCCCAAAAGGACCCGCACGAGCACCTTCGCAAGCTTGCCAAGACCTACGCACCTGGCGACAGCGATTTTGCTTGGACGCGTTTGACCCTTTGGCGTGCGCAACTAGCCACCATTTTGGATCAGCCGCCGTTCGACAGCGTCACCGCGGTTGAAGTAACCGGAGCAGTCGACTCCCCTAGCACCGATCTTTTGGCTGCCT
This sequence comes from Microbacteriaceae bacterium, assembly GCA_947373155.1. Taxonomy (GTDB): domain Bacteria; phylum Actinomycetota; class Actinomycetes; order Actinomycetales; family Microbacteriaceae; genus Rhodoluna. Next base: position 11,879 of record CANBWO010000017.1, read on the forward strand.
GGCTCGAGCTGAAACTAAAGGTCCCGGTGACCATGGTTCGCAAGGCTCGCGGACGCGCGGTTCATGGCATTCACTCGGTAAAACTTGAACGCAAGAGCGGCAACATCGAAATCGTTCGCCAGAACGCCGAGGTTGCAACTTTGATTCAACCGGGCCAACCAAACCGAGAAATCACACTGCCTCGCCGAAATCTACGCGATTGCCTATCTGAGGACTTGCGTCGCCTAGACAGCGATGTGGTCTTTGGCCAGGTCATCACCGGTTGCTTTAGCCCCAAGGTAGCTCGCCCAGCAATCACCAAGGGCAAAGGTACGCTTCGTACCTCCGCCAAAATCTAAGGCGTAACATGACTCGCTCAGTTCTAAAATTCATCGATGGCCCTGCCGTTGCTTCAGCGGCCGCTGAGAACCTATTGAAGGAACTGGGTGGTCTGCTAGCGACTCAAGCCGAGGTGCACCTCAGTATTACCGGTGGCACCGTGGGTATTTTGACCTTGGTTAAGATTGCCGAACACCAGAGAAGCGCAGACCTCGCTTGGAATCGGGTTCACATTTGGTGGGGCGATGAACGTTTTGTGGCTGCCGATAGCGCAGACCGCAACGCTGTTCAGGCGCGCGAAGCCCTGTTGAATGCACTGCCTTTGGATCCGAACAAGATCCACGAGTTCCCGGCATTTGATCCAACCTCACAGGCGACAATCGCGGAGCAACTAGATTCGGCCGCTGCGGCGTTTGAGGATCATGTGGCTGCGTTCATTACCCCAGGGCAAACTCAGCCACGTTTCGACATCACTATCTTGGGTATGGGACCAGACGGTCACATCGACTCCCTTTTCCCTGGTTCTGCACAACCAGGCAAGTCAGTAGTGATTATGGCGGAGCACAACTCCCCTAAGCCACCGCCACAGCGCCTAACCTTCAGCTACGAGGCCGTGAACAACTCGACCCACGTTTGGTTTGTGGTTGCGGGAGCAGACAAAGCAGATGCAGTATCCGTTGTATTTGGCGCAGATGCCACTTCGCTTCCGGCCGGCCGCGTTTCCGGTTTGAAACAGACTGTCTGGTTCATCGATGACGCCGCTGCCGCACTCATTTAGCTAGAACTTGATGGGGAGAATCTCCCTAAAACTAAAAATGCCGCCCAATAGGCGGCATTTTCATTTAAGTTTTTACGGCTATGCGTTGGACTGAGCCGCTGCTTCACTGAGTCGAATACGGCGTTCGCGAACAGCGGTCACCGCTTCTTCTAGCAAGGCATCGGCTTCTTCTTGGCTGCGGCGCTCTTTCACGTAAGCAAGGTGAGTCTTGTAAGGCTCGTGCTTTGCAATTACGGGAGGGTTTGCTTGGTCTTGACCCGCTGGCATTCCACAGTTTGGGCAGTCGATCAGTTCTGGGATCTCTGCTGCATCTACCGTGGATGCGAACGACGGGCTGTGAACGTGTCCGTTGTTGCAAAAGTAGCTGATGGTAACTCGGTCGGCTTTGTATCCGCGGTCTTGTTCACCCATCGGACCCGCGCCAATACGCGAGCCACGGATTGCGGATCCCCCGGTGCTCATTAGGGAACCAGATTGAACTTGGTGAACAAGCCCAGGGTGATGATCACGGCCAACCAAACTAGACCAAGGATGATGGTGATGCGGTTTAGGTTGCGCTCTGCAACACCGCTAGAACCAACAGAAGACGAAAGACCACCACCGAACATGTCGGATAGACCGCCACCGCGTCCCTTGTGCAGCAAAATAAGCAGGGTGAGAAGCAGGCTGGTGATGGCCAGCAGAACTTCTAGTGCAATCTGGATTGCAAGCATGATTAGGTTCCTTAGCTAGGGCCTGGTGAAAACCAAGGCTCAAAGAATTATAAGCGGTTTAGAGGGCTAGGTGCTTCTGGAAGCGAGCAATACCGCTGAACTCGTCGGCGTCTAGGCTGGCTCCACCAACCAGAACACCGTCTACTTCTGGGCTGCGCAGGAATCCGGCTACGTTGGCAGCCTTCACCGAACCGCCGTAAAGGATGCGAGTTTTGTCTGCAACCTCTGCTCCGTGGGCTTCTGCGATTGCTGCGCGGATTTTTCCAGCCACGCTGGCAGCTTCTTCGGCGGTGGCAACCTTGCCGGTACCGATAGCCCAAACTGGCTCGTAAGCGATGACGAAATCACCGAGGGTTTCGTGCCCCCCTAATGCCGCCAAAGTCTGACGGATTGGCACGGCTGCCGCTCCCTCGTTCTCTAGTTCTTCTAGAGTTTCACCGACACAAATAACTGGAACCAGACCGTGACGGAATGCAGCCGCAGTCTTTGCCTGAACGGTGGCGTCGTCTTCCGAGTGGTAGGTGCGGCGTTCGCTGTGACCAATCAGAACGTACTTGACTGCAAGCTTGGCCAGGAACGCTCCGGAGATCTCGCCGGTGTAAGCGCCGTTGTCGAACTTGCTGAGGTCTTGAGCACCCAGTCCAAGTTCGAACTTGTCTGCGTCGATTAGGTTCTGCACGCTGCGGAGGTCGGTGAATGGTGGGAAAACCACTACCTCTGCTCCGGTGTAGTCGTGCGCGGCGTCTTTTAGACTCCAGGCCAACTTCTGCACCAGGGCAATTGCCTGCTGGTGGTCTAGATTCATTTTCCAGTTACCAGCAATAAGGGCTACGCGATTAGTCATTTAATACTTCCAATCCAGGCAACTTCTTGCCTTCTAGGAACTCTAGGCTGGCTCCACCACCGGTAGAGATGTGGCCAAAGTCTGAGTCTGCAAAACCAAGGATTCGAACTGCAGCGGCGCTGTCGCCCCCACCTACAACACTTAGGCCATCAACCTGCGTTAGCGCCTTGGCAACTGCGCGAGTGCCACCTGCGAAGGCATCGATCTCGAACACACCCATTGGTCCGTTCCAGAAAACGGTCTTAGCCGAGGCGATTTCGGCTGCGAAAGCCGCTGCCGATACTGGACCAATGTCAAGACCGAGGCCGTTACCGCCAAATGGGCTGGATTCGATTGCATCGGCTGCGGTGACGGCCACTTCGGCATCTGCACCAAATTTGCTGGCAACCACGATGTCGGTCGGCAAGATTACCTCTACGCCCAGTTCAGCGGCACGCTGCAGGTATTCCTTGCAGGTGTCGATCTGGTCTACTTCGAGCAGGCTCTTACCTACCTTGTGACCCTGAGCGGCTAGGAAGGTGAAAACCATTCCACCGCCCACCAAAAGCTTGTTGACGGTTGGCAACAGGTGATCGATTACGCCCAGCTTGTCGCTAACCTTTGAACCGCCAAGAACTACCGCGTATGGGCGCTCCGGAGTTTCGGTAAGGCGAGTTAGGACTTCTAGTTCTTTCTCGATTAGGAAGCCTGCAACGCTCGGAAGCGCCTTTGCAAGTTCGTAAACGCTGGCCTGCTTGCGGTGGACAACTCCGAAGCCATCGCTGATAAAGAAGTCCGCGAATTCGGCCAGTTTGGCTGCAAAGGCTTCGCGCTCTACCGCATCCTTGCTGGTTTCAGCGGCGTTGAAGCGAAGGTTCTCTAGAACCACAACTCCCCCGCGAGCCAAAGCCTTGACCGCTCCAGTTGCCTCAACACCAACGGTGTCGGTAGCAAAAGCAACCGGCTGGCCCAGAAGCTCACCCAAACGGGCGGCTGCCGGCTCCAACGAGTACTTAGCGTCTGGTGCTCCATCTGGGCGGCCAAGGTGCGAGATCACAATGACCTTCGCGCTCTGCTCGACCAGGTACTTGATGGTAGGCACCGAAGCCACAATGCGGCCGTCATCGGTGATGGTCTGACCATCTAGTGGAACGTTCAGGTCACAGCGGATGATTACCCGCTTGCCGTCAAGACTTGGCAAGGATGCGATAGTGCGCAAAATAAACCTTTGTTTTTAGCGGGTTAGTTCTTAGAACTTGCTAGCAACAAGAACGGTTAGGTCTACCAGACGGTTGCTGTATCCCCACTCGTTGTCGTACCAGCTGCTGATCTTCACCAGGTTGCCATCGATGACCTTGACCAAACCTGCGTCGAAGATCGACGAGTGTGGGTCGGTAACGATGTCGCTCGAAACGATCTCGTCCTCGGTGTAAAGCAGGATACCCTTTAGCGGTCCCTCAGCTGCTGCTGCCTTGTAGGCGGCCTTGATCTGGTCTACGGTCACGTCGGTGTTCGAAACCAGAGTCAGGTCGGTGATCGAACCGGTTGGCACTGGAACGCGAAGCGCGTAGCCGTCTAGCTTGCCCTTTAGTTCTGGAAGTACTAGGCCGATTGCCTTGGCAGCACCGGTGCTCGAAGGCACGATGTTGATGCCAGCTGCGCGTGCGCGGCGGAGGTCGCTGTGTGGGCCGTCCTGTAGGTTCTGGTCTGCGGTGTAGGCGTGTACGGTAGTCATCAGACCGTGCTTGATACCAAAGGTGTCATTGAAGACCTTGGCAAGAGGAGCCAAGCAGTTGGTGGTGCAAGAAGCGTTGCTGATGATGTGGTGGTTGGCTGGGTCGTATAGGTGCTCGTTTACACCGATAACGAAGGTTGCGTCTTCACCGGTTGCTGGAGCCGAGATAAGAACCTTCTTGGCACCTGCCTCGATGTGCTTCTTGGCATCTGCCGCGTTGGTGAAGCGGCCGGTCGACTCGATAACGATGTCAACACCAAGGGCACCCCAACCAAGGTTGGCTGGGTCGCGCTCTGCCAAAACCTTAATGGTCTGGCTTCCAACGATGATGGTGTCGCCTTCTACGCGAACTTCCTGAGGAAGACGACCGGTAACCGAGTCGTACTTTAGAAGGTGAGCAAGACCCTTAGGGTCCGATAGGTCGTTTACTGCAACGATCTCTAGGTCTGCGCCGCTTGCTAGCAGGGCACGTAAGTAGTTACGACCGATACGACCGAAACCATTGATTCCAACACGAGTAGCCACTTGATTCTCCCGATTTGTTTTGGTTAGGCGTCAAAACTAGACGCGCGTTTTTTGTGGTGCTTAGATTTGGGGAATTGCCACGCGTCTTTGGGTGGAAATACTGGTTTTAGATTAGCAGTAGACCGCTTGTATTGTCGCGAGCCGCTTCAAAGCGAGCCTGAACATCTGGCCAAGACACAATGTTCCAGTAAGCCTTTACGTAGTCTGCTTTAACGTTCTTGTAGTCAAGGTAGAACGCGTGCTCCCACATGTCCAACATAAGAAGTGGGATGCTGGCCGGTGCCAAGTTGCCCTGGTGGTCATAAAGCTGCTCAATGATCAACTTCTGACCTAGCGAGTCCCAAGCCAAGATGTTCCAACCGGAACCCTGAATGCCCATGGCAGAGGCGTTGAAGTGTGCCATAAAGCCGTCGTAGGAACCAAAGAACTCATCGATGGCGGCAGCCAGGTCGCCGGTTGGCTTGTCGCCGCCCTCTGGGGAAAGGTTCTTCCAGAACACACCGTGGTTGATGTGACCGGCAAGGTTGAAAGCCAGGTCCTTCTGAAGCTTGTTGATGTTGGTGAGGTTGTTGTTGGCGCGGGCCTCTTCCATGGCCTCAAGCGCGAGGTTTGCACCGTTGACATACGCGGCGTGGTGCTTGTCGTGGTGCAGAGTCATGATGGCACCAGAGATGAATGGCTCTAGGGCTCCGTAGTCGTAAGAAAGATCTGGAAGGGTGTACTTACTCATGATTGCTCCTCGGTGATTGATTTCTAGCTATAGGAATCTAATTAGAATCCTAAGTTATTCCTCGTCGTCTTCGGGTAGGAAGGCATCGGTGGCTGGGATTCCCAAGTCCGAGGCCTTTTTGTCGGCCATTGCAAGTAGTCGGCGGATCCGACCAGCAACCGCATCCTTGGTCATTGGCGGGTCTGCCAGGTGTCCAAGTTCATCCAAACTGGCCTGCTTATGTTCCAAACGAAGTCGACCGGCGTAAAGCAGGTGATCAGGGATGTCCTCCCCCAAAATCTCGAGCGCGCGCGCAACTCTGGCGCCGGCAGCCACCGCAGCCTGGGCTGAGCGGCGCAGGTTGGCATCGTCGAAGTTTGCTAAACGATTTGCAGTGGCTCGCACTTCGCGGCGAAGGCGAAGCTCTTCCCACTTGAGCACCTGAGTGTGGGCGCCCATCTGAGTGAGCATGGCCGCAATCGCCTCGCCTTCGCGAACCACCACGCGGAATAGGTCTCGGACCTCGCGGGCTTTAGCAACCACGCCGAGTCTGCGAGCAATACCAACCAAAGCCATGGCTGCTTCATTGCCAGGTGCCGTGATTTCCATCGATGCGCTTCGCCCTGGATCTGTTAGGGAGCCCCGAGCTAAGAACGCACCGCGCCAAACGGCCTGAGCCTCGGCGATTGATCCGCTAACGAGTTGAGCCGGAAGACCGCGAACCGGGCGACCCTTGCTATCTACCAAACCGGTTTGACGAGCCAAGACATCTGCCTGCTGCAAAACACGCAGCTGGTAACGCGATGCTCGCCTGATACCACTGGGCGAAATGATGGAGAGTTCGCTTTCGATACCGAACAGCTCGACCAGTTCTTTTTTGACTCGACGTGCCAAGGCGGCGGTGTCAACCTCTACCTCAATCGCAATCTTGCCGGCCACCAAATGCAAGCCACCTGCGAATCTAAGAATTGCCGAGAGCTCAGCAATGCGAACGTTGCTCTTGGCAATGTTTAGGCGAGCGAGCTCGTCTTTTACCTCTGCGGTCAATGCCATGTCTATTCCCTACCTAGGTCGCGATGCTTCACGCTGACCCTAACGTCTTCTAGTTCCTCGAGCTGCCCGGCTATCTGTTGGGCTAGCGCTACCGATCGGTGCTTACCCCCAGTACAGCCAATGGCAATGGTTGCGTACCGCTTGTTCTCCTGAAGGTAGCCTCGGAGCACGGGCTTGAGGGCTGCAACATATCCTGCCACGAAATCCTGAACCCCATTTTGGCTTAGGACATAATCCGAAACCGGCTGGTCTTGACCGTTGAAGGGTCGCAGTTCTTCAATCCAAAATGGGTTTGGTATGAAACGAGCATCCGCGACCATGTCTGCATCGCTAGGAAGCCCGTATTTGAAACCAAAACTCATCACGGTGACCTGCAACTTGTTCGAGTGCTCCAGGCTAAATCCATCTGCAACGCGCTTGCTTAGTTGGTGAATGTTGAGTTCGCTGGTATCCATGATCACGTCCGCAGATTCGCGGGTGGTAAGCAAAGCACTTCTTTCGGCGGCGATGCCATCTAGCAGCGTTCCACTCCCCTGCAATGGGTGCGGACGACGAACGTTTTCGAAGCGTTTTACCAGGGTTGCATCGTTGGCCTCAAGGAACAAAACGCGCACATTTACGTCGCGGCTTCTAACCGCCAGAACGCTTTCTGCCAGCTCGTCGAAAAACTCCCGACCTCGCACGTCTATGACAACGGCGATTTTAGGCATCGGTGCTTTGGAGAGTGAAAAAAGGTCTGCGATGTTACCCAACAGCTGGGGTGGGAGGTTGTCTACTACGTACCAGCCCAGATCCTCGAGCGCATTTCCAACCGTGCTTCTACCCGCACCGGACATGCCGGTAACGATAAGCAGTTCTGGTTTGCGGTTCAAGTTCCCCTCCTAGATTCTGCTCCGAGTCTATCCCTTGCGACACGCCGAAGAATCCATATGTTCGCTAAGCAGAAACAACCAAAACTACTCCCCGATTGCCTCCACAATCTGTTGAGCCAGAATCGGCCCAATGCCGGCGACATCTCCGATTTCTTCGGCTGTGGCTACCTTGAGTCGCTTTGGCGAACCAAAACGCTTTAGCAGCGCGTTTACCCGTTTTTCGCCAAGTCCAGGGATCTCGGAGAGCTGGCTGGCAATGCTGCCGCTGCGCTTTTTTCTCTGAAAAGAGATTGCAAATCGGTGTGCTTCGTCTCGGAGTCTTTGCACTAAAAATAGTTCGTCTGCGCCGCGCGGAAGGATTACTGGGAATGGGTCATTTGGTAACCAAAGTTCCTCGAGACGCTTTGCGATTCCAACCACTGCTAAATCGGCCACCCCGCTGTCCTTTAGAGCGCGAGCCGCGGCATTTACCTGCGGCTGACCACCATCCACGATCAAAAGGTTAGGTCGGTAGGCGAATCGGGTGGGTGCTTCTCCCGGAGTTGGCTTTTCCGGTTCCTTAAGGTACTTGAGCCTTCGCATTAACACCTGATAGATACTGTCGGTGTCATCGGTGGTTTCTTCAATGCCAAAGTGACGGTACTGATCCTTCTTGGGTAGTCCGTCTTCGAAAACCACCATGGATGCCACCACGTTTGTGCCGCTCAAGTGCGAGATGTCGAAACATTCGATTCGGAGCGGTGCATCTGGAAGGTTGAGGGCACGCTGGATTGCGGCCAGGGCATCGGCTCTTGCGGTGAAATCGGCGGTTCGCCTGCTCTTGTAAAGCATTAGCGAGTGCTTGGCGTTGGTCAGTGCGGTCTTGGCCAAAGCTGCTTTATCGCCGCGTTGCGGAACGCGCAGGTCAACCTTGCTGCCTCTTAGATTGCCTAGCCAACGAGCCAACTCTTTGGCGTCTTCTGGTAACTCGGGTACCAGAATCTCTTTCGGCACCTCAATGGGCTCCGTTCCCGGTGGGCTCTCGTAAACGTTCTGCAGAACGTATTCCACTAGCTCGCCAAGGTCTCGTTCGAGCTCCTTGTCTACCACCCAGCCGCGAACACCGCGGATACGGCCACCGCGGACTATGAACTGCGAAACTGCGGCGGCAAGGTCGTCGTGTGCAATGGCAAAGAGATCGGCATCGGTTTGGTCGGTGAAAACCACTGTGCTCTTGGCCAACACAACTTCCAAGGCAGCGATGTCGTCTCGCAAGCTGGCCGCAAGTTCGTACTGCTGAGTTTCACTGGCCTCCAGCATCCTGCGACGAAGATCGGTAACCATCTTGGTGTCGTTACCACCCATGAAATCCACAAACTGGCGGGCAATGTCGCGGTGTTCATCGCTGGTAACCCGGCCCACGCAGGGAGCTGCGCATTTGCCGATGTCGCCAAGAAGGCAGGCACGCCCACTTCTTTGGGCGCGGTCGTAAACGCCTTTGGTGCAGGAGCGAATCGGATAAACCTTTAGCAGTGTGTCCAGGGTTTCGCGAACCGCCCAGGCCTGGGTGTAAGGACCGAAATACTTCACGCCTTTGAGTTCGCGATTTCGGGTGATCATGGCCCTTGGATAGGCCTCGCCCAGTGTGACAGCAAGATATGGATAGCTTTTGTCGTCTTTGAAACGAACGTTGAAGGGAGGATCGAACTGTTTGATCCACATGAACTCGAGCTGCAACGCCTCAAACTCGGTGTCGACAATCACCCATTTCACATCGGCAGCCGAAGTGACCATGCGCCTTGTGCGCTCGTGCAGGCTGTCTAGCGGGCCAAAGTAGTTAGTGAGGCGGGCGCGAAGGTTCTTGGCTTTTCCAACGTAGAGAACTCGACCCCCGGCATCCAAGAACCGGTAGACCCCCGGGTTAGTGGGGATCTCGGAGGTCTTGGGCCTGAAATCGACTTCTTGCGCCATCGGTGCTCTTGTTGGCTAGTTAGCCAGCATTTCCTTTAGGAACGAACCGGTGTAACTCTTGGCGTTTGCGGCAACTGCTTCTGGAGTGCCCTCGGCAATGACATTTCCACCGCGGCTTCCGCCCTCTGGCCCGATGTCAATAATCCAGTCGGAGCACTTGATCACGTCGAGGTTGTGTTCAATCACAATCACCGTGTTGCCCTTGTCTACCAGCCCGTTTAGCACCAGCAGCAGCTTGCGCACATCTTCGAAGTGCAAACCGGTGGTTGGTTCATCAAGAACATAAATGCTGCGGCCATAGCTGCGTCGCTGAAGTTCGGTAGCTAGCTTTACGCGCTGTGCCTCGCCACCGCTGAGTGTGGTGGCGCTTTGCCCGAGGCGAACGTAACCGAGGCCAACCTCCACAAGCGTCACCAAAAAGCGGGCGATGCTGCTGATTGGGGCAAAGAATTCGGCGGCCTCTGCGATTGGCATCTCCAAGACCTCAGCGATGTTCTTACCCTTGTAAAGTACCTGCAGGGTCTCGCGATTGTAGCGGGCGCCGTGGCAGACTTCGCAAGCCACGTAAACATCCGGCAAGAAGTTCATTTCGATCTTCAGGGTTCCATCGCCAGAGCAGGCTTCGCAACGGCCACCCTTAACGTTGAAGCTAAATCTGCCCTGTTGGTAACCTCGAGCCTTGCTCTCCTGAGTGTCTGCGAACAACTTGCGGATGTGATCAAACACGCCGGTGTAGGTGGCTGGATTAGATCGCGGAGTTCTTCCAATCGGGTTCTGATCCACGTGAACAACCTTGTCTAGCTGTTCAATACCCTCGATGCGGGTGTGACGCCCGGCCACTCCCTTGGCTCCGTTGAGCTTGTTTGCCAAAACCTCATAGAGCACGTCATTTACCAACGATGATTTGCCGGATCCGGAAACACCTGTGACGGCCGTAAGAGTTCCAAGCGGGAACTCAACATCGATGTTCTTTAGGTTGTTTTCACGAGCCCCAACCACCTTGATTTTGCGGTTTGGGTCAATTGGGCGTCGCTTGGCTGGTGTAGCGATATTTTCGCGACCACTTAGGAACGCTCCCGTGAGCGAGTTTTGGTTGGTCAGAAGGGCCTCGTAGGGTCCGCTGTGAACCACGGTACCGCCGTTTACGCCAGCGCCTGGACCAATGTCTACCACCCAGTCACTGGCTTTAATGGTGTCTTCGTCGTGCTCAACCACAATCAGTGTGTTGCCAAGGTCGCGCAGCTTGACCAGGGTTTCGATCAAGCGGCGGTTATCGCGCTGGTGCAGACCGATTGAAGGCTCATCCAAAACGTAAAGCACTCCGGTAAGGCCAGAGCCAATCTGGGTAGCCAGGCGAATACGTTGCGCTTCTCCACCGCTAAGGGTGCCGGCGGCGCGCTCAAGCGAAAGGTAATCCAAACCAACCGCCATCAAAAAGTCGAGTCTGGCCTTGATTTCGCGCAGCACCTGGGCGGCAATCTTTACATCGCGGTCATCCAGGGTGATGTTGTCGAAGTACTTGACGCAATCCCCCAGGCTCATTGCCGCTACCTGGGCAATGCTGTGGCCATCAACCTTGACTGCCAAAACTTCTGGTCGCAAACGTTGTCCATCACAGCTTGGGCAGGCGATTTCACGAAGGAATCCGCTCCAACGGCCACGCTGGAAGTCATTTTCCGATTCCAGCCACTTGCGCTCGATGTAAGCAAGAACGCCCTCGAAGCCCGTGGTGTAGCGCAGTTCGCGCCCGTATTTGTTCTTGAACTTCACTCGAACATCAAAATTGTTGCCAAACAAGATCGCCTGCTGAACATCCTCATCCAGGGTGTTCCAAGGCTGGTCCAGAGTGAACTCCATTTCGGAGGCCAAACCTTCGACCATTCGCTGGTAGTACTGGAACAGACCCTTACCCTGGGTGCTCCAAGGCAACAACACGCCATCGTTGATGCTCGCATCGGGGTCGCCAATAACCAACTCGGCGTCTACCGACATCTTGGTGCCCAGACCGCTACAGGTAGGGCAAGCACCAAACGGCGCGTTGAATGAAAATGTGCGCGGTTCGATTTCCGTTAGTGAAAGAACGTGCTCGTTTGGGCAAGACATTTTCTCCGAGAAAACACGGGTCTTGCCGGTTTCGCCGTCTTTGAGGTCAACAAAATCCACCAGGATTCGGCCACCGGCCAACTTAAGTGCGGTTTCAACCGAGTCGGTTAGACGGCCGATGATGTCTGCCTTGGCAACTAGGCGGTCTACCACCACCGAAATGTCGTGCTTGAAAGTCTTTTTGAGCGGTTGGGCATCGGCTAACTGGACGACCTCGCCATCTACCACGGCGCGTGCGTAACCCTGGGTCACAAGTTCGCGGAAAAGGTCTACGAACTCGCCCTTCTTTTGGTCCACAATTAGTGCCAAAATCTGGAAGCGAGTTCCCTCTGGCAGTTCTAGAAGCTGGTCCACAATCTGCTGCGGAGTCTGTTTGACGATTTTCTCGCCACATTCGGCACAGTAAGGAATTCCAATGCGTGCCCAAAGCAAACGCAGGTAGTCGTGAATTTCGGTTATAGTGCCCACTGTTGAGCGCGGGTTACGGTTGGTCGACTTCTGGTCGATCGATACCGCGGGGCTTAGACCCTCGATGAAGTCAACGTCAGGGCGGTCCACCTGCCCAAGAAACTGACGCGCATAGGCTGAAAGACTCTCCACATAGCGGCGTTGCCCCTCGGCAAAGATGGTGTCGAATGCCAGCGATGATTTACCTGAACCACTGAGACCGGTAAAGACCACGAGGGAATCCCTAGGCACCTCAACCGAGAGATTCTTTAGGTTGTGAACGCGGGCACCCTTAACGGTGAGGGTGTTGTTATGTGGGACCTTGGTAATAGACACACTTCAGTTTAAGCGTCTGGGTTGCGCAAAAAGTCCCTCAGCTGAGCACTGATTGCCTAGGCGTGGCCAGCCTTTTCAATCTGACGCAACTCATACTTGAGCTCAGACACTTCGTCTCGCAAGCGAGCTGCAAGTTCAAAGTTCAACTCGGCTGCAGCCGACTTCATCTGGGCATCAAGTTCCACCACTACCTTGAGGATTTCGTCGTAGGCCATGCCACCGATGCCAGGGCGCCCGCGAATAGCTGGCGTGTCCTGTGCTTTTGCGGGTGCCGTGGCTGAAACCTTGCCGGACCCTCGACTCTTGCTGGACTCCCCCGAAGGCAGTTGTTTGCCACCACGTCGATTGGCCTTGGCACTCTCCAGCAGTTCGGCTGTGTCCTGTTCTTCGCGAAGAATCTGGTCTGTGATGTCAGCAATCTTCTTGCGTAGTGGCGTTGGATCAATGCCGTTAGCTGTGTTGTAAGCTACCTGTTTTTCACGTCGGCGGTTGGTTTCATCGATGGCCCGTGCCATGGAATCAGTGATGCGATCGGCGTACATGTGCACTTCGCCGTTGACGTTTCGGGCCGCACGACCGATGGTTTGAATCAAGCTAGTGGTTGAGCGCAAGAAGCCTTCTTTGTCGGCGTCCAAAATGCTCACCAGCGATACCTCTGGAAGGTCTAGACCCTCGCGCAACAGGTTGATTCCCACTAATACGTCGTAGAGACCCTGTCGTAGTTCGCGCAGTAGCTCAACTCGGCGCAGGGTGTCGACATCGCTGTGCAGGTAACGGACACGAATACCAGCCTCGGTCAGGAAGTCGGTGAGTTCCTCGGACATCTTCTTGGTCAGGGTGGTCACCAAAACACGTTCGTCGCGCTCGGTGCGGATTTTGATCTGCTCGAGCAGATCGTCGATCTGACCCTTGCTCGGTTTGATCACAATCTGCGGATCTACCAGACCGGTTGGGCGGATGATCTGCTCAACAACGCCAGCGCCAAGGCCCATCTCGTACTTACCCGGGGTGGCCGAAAGGTAAACCGTTTGGCCCACTCGCTCTTGAAACTCGGCCCACTTCAGTGGCCGATTGTCCATAGCGCTCGGTAGTCGGAATCCGTGCTCCACCAAAGTTCGCTTTCGGCTGGAATCGCCTTCGAACATGGCACCGATCTGTGGCACGGTCACATGCGACTCATCGATGACCGTTAGAAAGTCCTCTGGGAAATAATCGAGCAGGCAACTTGGTGCCGAACCGGGTTCTCGGCCGTCGATAAGCCGCGAATAGTTCTCGATTCCGCTACAAAAGCCGAGTTCTCGAATCATTTCGAGGTCGAAGGTGGTGCGCATTTTGATGCGCTGTGCCTCCAGGAGTTTGCCCTGGCTTTCGAATTCCCTGACCCGGGCCTCCATTTCTTCTTCGATCTGCTCTAATGCGAGCCCCATTGCCTCGGGGCTTGCCACGTAGTAACTGGCTGGGAAAATGGCGACGGTGTCCAGTTGGCTGATAATTTCGCCAGTCAGCGGATGCAGCGCGTAGATTGCCTCGATTTCGTCGCCGAACATTTCGATGCGAATAGCCGTTTCGTCGTAGACCGGAATGATCTCGATGGTGTCACCCTTTACGCGGAAGTTGCCGCGCGAGAAATCGATGTCGTTGCGCTGGTACTGAATGGACACAAAGGCACGGATGAGAGTCTCGCGATCGATTCGCTGGCCGACCTGAAGCGGCACACTCTGTTCCAGGTATTCCTTTGGAGCACCAAGACCGTAGATGCAAGAAACCGTGCTCACCACAACCACATCGCGGCGACTGAGCAGATTCATGGTTGCCTTGTACCTAAGGCGTTCCACTTCGCTGTTGATGCTCGAATCCTTCTCGATGAAGGTATCGGTCTGTGGAACATAGGCTTCAGGTTGGTAATAGTCGTAATAAGAAACGAAATACTCGATGGAGTTATTCGGAAGCAACTCGCGGAACTCATTAACCAACTGTGCGGCAAGAGTCTTGTTGTGGGCTAGCACCAGAGTTGGTCGCTGAACTGCTTCGATTAGCCACGCTGTGGTTGCGCTTTTACCCGTTCCGGTGGCGCCCAAAAGCACCACATCGGTTTCGCCGGCATTGATGCGCTGCGCCAGATCTGCAATTGCCGTTGGTTGGTCACCGGAAGGCGTGTACTCGCTAATGACCTCAAAAGGGCGGAAGCTGCGTGTGGTTTCCATCAGGCTTGGGTCCTTAATTTGGCTGCTGCTTCTCGCTCGAATTGAAGCCAGAGCTTCCCGGCGTCTTTCAGGAGCAGGTTCAAGTCTTGGTTTGAATTCAAAATGACGTCAGCTCGATTCGCGCGTTGCGCCGGTGTGGCTTGAGCCGCGATTCGAGCCTTGGCATCCTGCGGTTGCATATGACGGTTGGCAACAAGCCGCTTGATTTGCTCATCGATGGGCGCCTCGACTGTCACTACCCGATCAAATGGCAGGTCAACGCCCGCCTCAACCAATAATGGAACGTTGTAAACCACGATCGCGTCGGCTGCTTGCAGCGCGACCTGACGCTGGGCTTCGGCCTTGACTAACGGGTGCAATATTGCCTCGAGCTGGATGCGCGCTTGTGAGTCCGAAAAAATGATTTGGCCGAGCGCGGATCGGTTCAGAGTGCCGTCCTGGTTCAAAACCTTTGAGCCGAAATCCTCCTGGATTCGCTTCAGGCCTTGAGTCCCTGGCTCCACCACCACTCGCGCGATGGCGTCGGCATCGATTTGAACGGCACCCAGATCTTGCCAGTGTTCCGCAACGGTAGATTTACCCGCCGCTATGCCACCGGTTAGCCCAATCAAAAACATGAATCTAGCCTAACCCGATGGCCTAACCGTGTCGGCCAAAGCAAAATGCCCACCCCCGAAGGGGTGGGCATTTTGAACGCGAGGACAGATTTACTTGTCGCCGCTTAGCTTGTCGCGGAGAGCGGCTAGCGACTCGTCCGAAGCCAGGGTGCCAGCCGAAGCCGACTCCTCTGAGCTGTACGAGGTGGCTGCGCCATCCTTGGCTGCTGGAGCGCTGTCTGGAAGGGTAGCTGCAAGAGCGTTCGCTGCTGCAACCTGCTTCTTGTGAGCTTCCCAGCGGGCGTGAGCTTCGGTCCACTCGGTCTCCCACTTGGCACGAGCTTCCTCGAAGCCAGGCTTCCACTCGTTGGTGGTTGCATCGAAGCCCTCAGGGTACTTGTACTGACCCTTGTCATCGAAGTCTGCAGCCATACCGTAAAGCGCAGGGTTGAAGTCCGCACCCTCTGGGTCCACTTCTTCGATTGCCTGCTTTAGCGATAGCGAGATACGACGACGGTCTAGGTCGATGTCGATTACCTTGACGAATACGTCCTGGTTTACCGACACAACCTGCTCGGCTAGGTCGATGTGCTTGCTCGATAGCTCCGAGATGTGAACTAGACCCTCGATGCCGTCTGCAACGCGGACGAACGCACCGAATGGAACAAGCTTGGTGACCTTACCTGGTGCGTACTGACCGATTGCGTGAGTACGAGCGAATACCTGCCATGGGTCTTCCTGAGTTGCCTTGAGCGATAGCGATACGCGCTCGCGCTCCTGGTCGACCTCAAGTACCTCAACGGTAACTTCTTGGCCAATTTCGACAACTTCGCTGGCGTGCTCAATGTGCTTCCAGCTCAGCTCGGAAACGTGGACTAGACCGTCTACGCCACCTAGGTCGATGAAGGCACCAAAGTTTACGATGCTCGAAACAACACCGGTACGGATCTGACCCTTGGCTAGATCTGCAAGGAAGGTGCTGCGCGATGCAGACTGGCTTTCCTCTAGAAGAGCGCGACGCGATAGAACAACGTTGTTGCGGTTCTTGTCGAGCTCAAGAATCTTGGCTTCGACCTTCTGGCCTAGGTATGGTGCTAGGTCGCGAACACGGCGAAGCTCGATTAGCGAAGCAGGAAGGAAGCCACGAAGGCCGATGTCTACGATGAGACCACCCTTAACAACTTCGATAACAACACCGGTAACGGTGCCGTCTGCTTCTTTAACCTTCTCAACGTCGCCCCAAGCACGCTCGTACTGTGCGCGCTTCTTGGAAAGAATTAGGCGGCCTTCTTTGTCTTCCTTCTGAAGAACAAGGGCCTCGATGGTGTCGCCGACCGAAACGATTTCGCTTGGGTCTGCGTCGTGGCGAATCGAAAGTTCGCGGGATGGGATTACGCCCTCAGTCTTGTAACCGACGTCAAGTAGAACCTCGTCGCGGTCAATCTTTACAACGGTGCCCTCAATTAGGTCGCCGTCGTTGAAGAACTTTAGGGTGGCTTCTACTGCTGCTAGGAAGTCTTCTGCAGAGCCGATGTCGTTAACAGCAACCTGCTTGGTTGCCTTAGTGGTGGTCATGTAATTAATGCCTTAGTTGTTTTTGTATCGGGTCGTGGCAAAGCCTCACCTAAGTTCAAAATGTGATTTTGAAATCAGCAAAAAATGCTTCACCGCAACAATGGACGGTTTGATGCGCTTATGCGCCGTTCAAGCCTAACGCTAAACCCCACTTAAAACAACGAAGTTAGTTGGTTTAGGACCATTTCTTCATCGGTGCCGTTCACGGTAATCATTAGCTTTTCGCCGTGTTTAGCTCCAAGAGCCAAAAGAGACAAAACGCTGTCTCCCCGAACGGGTGTTTGCCCGAGCCTGGAAACAGTTACCAAAGCTCCAGACTTGACTGCAACCTTTGCAAATTCGCTAGCGGGACGAGCATGCCAGCCCTCAGCCTGTGAAACCGAAACAGTCTTTGAAACCATGAATCCCCGTGTCTAAATCTGTGTGGCTAGTGCTCGTTGCCTGGAGTTGAATGAGTTAGTGACCGGCCCCGTTAGTGACCAGCCCAGTCAGTGACCAGCCCAGTTAGTGACCGGCCCGGTTAGTGACCAGCACTGTCCCAGTTTTTGCCGGTACCCACATGCACTTCTAATGGCACTGATAATTCAACCACGTTGCCCATCTTCTGGGTGACCATGGCGGTGAGTCTTTCGAGTTCGCCGGTTGCCACCTCGAACACAAGTTCGTCGTGTACCTGAAGCAGCATGCGACTTTGGTAGCCATCGGCTTGAAGCTGAGCGGCGATCTGATTCATGGCAAGTTTCATGATGTCAGCTGCTGTTCCCTGGATCGGGGCGTTCAGCGCGGCTCTTCTGGCGTTCTCGCGAATCTGAAAAATCTTGCTGTTTAAGTCATCGAACGGACGACGGCGCCCGAAAGTTGTGGTGGTAAAGCCTTCGGTTTTTGCCACGTCAACAACAGCTGCCAAGTAGCGGCGCACTCCCCCGAATCGAGCAAAGTAATCGCTCATAAGTTGCTTGGCTTCGGCGTTAGAGATTCTTAACTGCTTAGCTAGTCCGTATTCGCTTAGGCCGTACACCAATCCATAGCTCATGGCTTTGACCTTAGAACGCATCGATGTGGTCACTTCAGCGGGTTCGACGCCAAAGATTCGTGCGCCCACAAACCTGTGGAGGTCTTCGCCCGACCGGAATGCTTCGATGATTCCTTCGTCTTCGGACAGGTGCGCCATGATGCGCATTTCGATCTGCGAATAGTCGGCGGTCAGTAAGGTCTCAAAGCCTTCTCCGACTTCGAAAGCCGCACGAATCTGGCGTCCGCGTTCGGTTTTGATGGGGATGTTCTGCAGGTTTGGGTTTTCACTGCTGAGGCGCCCGGTACTGGTGCCGGTCTGTCCGTAACTGGTGTGCACGCGGCCATCGCTGGAAATCGACTTGACCACGATTTCAACCATTTGGCGAATCTTGGACGATTCACGGTGGGCCAACAACTTCTCTAGGAATGGGTGCTGGGTCTGCTCGAAGAGTTCGTTCAAAGCGGCGGCGTTGGTGCTAAAGCCAGTCTTTACCGACTTGGTGCCTGTCATGCCCAATTCTTCGAACAACACGGTCTGGAGCTGCTTTGGGGAAGCCAGATTTACCTCGTGCCCGATGATGGCGTAGGCCTCTTGAGCGATTTGGGTGACCTCGTGGCCGAGGCTCTCGAACTGGTCCTCGAGCATATTGCGATTCACCTTGATGCCGGCGTGCTCCATCTGTGCCAGTGCCGAACTGCTGGGCAGTTCGATTCTTGAATAGACGTCAAGCTGGTTTTGCTGACTCACCATAGGGTGCATGGCCTCGCTTAGAACCAGCGCTAACCAGGCATCGATGGATGGATCCACGGCTTGTTCGTTGAACATTGCGCTGGGGTCCCCGCGTTCGATTTGAAGCCCCAGGTATTCACAGGCCAGGTCGTCTAGGTCGTATCCCCTTCGAACCGGATTTAGCAGGTAGCTCAAAAGCAGGGGGTCGTAATCGATTCCGTTCGCCACCTTGCTGGACCAATCCTGGTTGCAGGCGGCCAGTAGGCGTCGAAGTGTGTTCTTGGAGTCGTACAAGGCTTTCTTGCGGCTGGAGTCTCCTAGCCATGTGGAAAGTAAATCGACTGCATCGGCGTTGTTAGATGGAATCCAGAAAACGCGTTGGGCCTCGTTTGCGAAACCTACTGCCACGATCTCGGATGCCTCTTGGTCTTGACCTGCGAACTCGAAAGCCAGACCTAGAGTTCCCTGTTGTGATCCCAACCAAGAAAGCAATTCGGCGGAGTTCATGTCCTGAACCTCAGTTGGAAGTTCTGCTAGGGGTGCTG
>CANBWO010000018.1 GCA_947373155.1 Microbacteriaceae bacterium
AAGTGGGTTCGGTCCTCCACGGCGTCTTACCGCCGCTTCAACCTGGCCATGGGTAGATCACTTCGCTTCGGGTCTAGGACATGCGACTGAATCGCCCTATTCAGACTCGCTTTCGCTACGGCTACCCCACTCGGGTTAACCTCGCCACATATCGCTAACTCTCAGGCTCATTCTTCAAAAGGCACGCTGTCACCAGAACAAGCTGGCTCCAACGGTTTGTAAGCACACGGTTTCAGGTACTATTTCACTCCGCTCCCGCGGTACTTTTCACCTTTCCCTCACGGTACTTGTCCGCTATCGGTCAGTAGGTAGTATTTAGGCTTATGAGGTGGTCCTCACAGATTCGCACAGAATTTCACGGGTTCCGTACTACTTGGGATCCCTCTCCAGCGTCCACAACATTTCGTCTACGGGGTTGGCACCCTCTATGACTGGCCTTTCAAGACCATTCGACTATATTGCTTTCTACTGTTGCTGATCGCCAGATCAGCTGGGAGGTCCCACAACCCCGATCATGCAACGCCTGGCGGCTATCACACATGATCGGTTTGGCCTCTTCCGGTTTCGCTCGCCACTACTAACGGAATCACTTTTGTTTTCTCTTCCTGTGGGTACTGAGATGTTTCACTTCCCCACGTTCCCTTTATCTAGCCTATATATTCAGCTAGAAATAACTGGATCGAGTCCAGCTGGGTTTCCCCATTCGGAAATCCTCGGATCAAAGTTCGTTTATCAACTCCCCGAGGCTTATCGCAGATTACGACGTCCTTCTTCGGCTCCTACTGCCAAGGCATCCACCGTGTGCTCTTAAGAACTTGATCACAAAGTGATCTAAACATTAATGCTTAGATCTTTTTTTATAAGATGCTCGCGTCCACTATGTAGTTCTCAAAGTACGTGCGGTACCACTCCAGAGACTAGGCCTGACGCTAAAAAGCGTTGGTTCACTAGCTTGTGCGGTCCGACCGACGATACCGAAGTATCAAACGGTCCTGGTGACCGGTTTCCCGATCCCCAAGGACCCAACAGCGTGCAAAAGCAGCATCCAACAGTGCCCGTTCCATGTCCTAAGACCGTACTAGCGCAGTTGCATTCAACTACTTACAATTCGATATTCCACCCGTGAGCTAACCAGCCAAAGACATTCGCTTTGATACTGGCTCTCTATGGCCAACCGAAGTTGACCGAGATGCTCCTTAGAAAGGAGGTGATCCAGCCGCACCTTCCGGTACGGCTACCTTGTTACGACTTAGTCCCAATCACCAGTCCCACCTTCGACGGCTCCTTCCTTACGGTTAGGCCACCGGCTTCGGGTGTTACCGACTTTCGTGACTTGACGGGCGGTGTGTACAAGGCCCGGGAACGTATTCACCGCAGCGTTGCTGATCTGCGATTACTAGCGACTCCAACTTCATGAGGTCGAGTTGCAGACCTCAATCCGAACTGAGACCGGCTTTTTGGGATTCGCTCCACCTTGCGGTATTGCAGCCCTTTGTACCGGCCATTGTAGCATGCGTGAAGCCCAAGTCATAAGGGGCATGATGATTTGACGTCATCCCCACCTTCCTCCGGTTTGACACCGGCAGTCTCCCATGAGTTCCCACCATAACGTGCTGGCAACATAGGACGAGGGTTGCGCTCGTTGCGGGACTTAACCCAACATCTCACGACACGAGCTGACGACAACCATGCACCACCTGTATAGAGACCTTGCGGGGAGTACATTTCTGCACTTTTCCTCTATATGTCAAGACTTGGTAAGGTTCTTCGCGTTGCATCGAATTAATCCGCATGCTCCGCCGCTTGTGCGGGCCCCCGTCAATTCCTTTGAGTTTTAGCCTTGCGGCCGTACTCCCCAGGCGGGGCGCTTAATGTGTTAACTTCGTCACGGACTCCGTGGAATGGAGCCCACAGCTAGCGCCCAACGTTTACGGCGTGGACTACCAGGGTATCTAATCCTGTTCGCTCCCCACGCTTTCGCTCCTCAGCGTCAGTTACGGCCCAGAGACGTGCCTTCGCCATCGGTGTTCCTCCTGATATCTGCGCATTCCACCGCTACACCAGGAATTCCCGTCTCCCCTACCGCACTCTAGTCTGCCCGTACCCACTGCAGGTCCGAGGTTGAGCCTCGGGTTTTCACAGCAGACGCGACAAACCGCCTACGAGCTCTTTACGCCCAATAATTCCGGACAACGCTTGCACCCTACGTATTACCGCGGCTGCTGGCACGTAGTTAGCCGGTGCTTTTTCTGCAGGTACCGTCACTTTCGCTTCTTCCCTGCTAAAAGAGGTTTACAACCCGAAGGCCTTCATCCCTCACGCGGCGTTGCTGCATCAGGCTTTCGCCCATTGTGCAATATTCCCCACTGCTGCCTCCCGTAGGAGTCTGGACCGTGTCTCAGTTCCAGTGTGGCCGGTCACCCTCTCAGGCCGGCTACCCGTCGTCGCCTTGGTGAGCCATTACCTCACCAACTAGCTGATAGGCCGCGAGCTCATCCTTGACCGAAGTTCTTTCCACACCCTGGGATGCCCCAAGGTGTCGTATCCGGTATTAGCTACAGTTTCCCGTAGTTATCCCAGAGTCAAGGGCAGATTGCTCACGTGTTACTCACCCGTTCGCCACTAATCCACCGGAGCAAGCTCCAGCTTCATCGTTCGACTTGCATGTGTTAAGCACGCCGCCAGCGTTCGTCCTGAGCCAGGATCAAACTCTCCGTAAAAAATGTTTTCAACCAGCAAGCTGGTCGAAGTTTGTTACGAAAGCCCCGGAAAAGGGGGCATTCAATTTGATCTGACTAAATCAGATTGTCTGACAATCTGTCTAATCCAAATTTCGATGGATTGAAGTTCTAAAAGAGCTTCAACCAATCTTTTGGTATCGACATTGTGCACACTGTTGAGTTCTCAAGGATCGGATGCTCCGGAGGCTTTGCATTTCTGCTTGGCTTCAGGGCAACTTCTCTAACTTACCTACTTGTTTCGAACTTGTCAAACCGACACGCTCGAGAACTTTTTGAGGAAGTTCAATCAAAACATACTTATAAGAGCCACGCAAGTGGTTCCTGTTAGGAGTTTGATTGGCCACACTTGAGCCGGGCTAACCTTTGAGGTTTTCCGCCGCAGCTTTGGGCAACAGGTAAAACATTACGCTTAGGTAACGACGATGTCAAATCACTGTCACAACTACCCCTACTTCCCCGTAATGGCGCGGTTTTTCGGGGTGTCCAGCCGGTGAATTCGACGCAAATTCCTCAATTTCGGCAAATATTTCTTTAAATCTTTCTTACAGCCATGTGATTCTCTACCTGGGAAAACCCTGCTTAAGCGGCGATTGCCCAGTATCCACACGGGATATGGGCAATCACAGGGTTGCTAATTTTTTACTAGCCGGCAAAAATTCCTGCCAAAGTCTTCTTACCTCGTCGCAATACCGCGTACTTGCCATGTAGCAAATCCTCCAGTACGGCGGTCTCATCGGTGATCTTGTTGTTGTTCAGATATACGCCACCTTCCTTGATGGCGCGGCGACCAGCGGAAATGCTGTCGGTAAGTCCCGTATCAAGAAGCAACTGAACAATACTGGTTCCCTTTTGGGTACTGGTGCTTGGCAACTCCCCCAGCGCGGACTCAAGAGTTTGCGAATCAAGTGCAGCTAGGTCGCCCTGGCCAAATAGTGCGGCAGAAGCATCGATTGCCGCCTGGGCCGCTGCTGGCGAGTGCACCATCGATGTGACTTCTAAAGCCAAACGCTTTTGAGCGGCACGAAGGAACGGGGTCTCCGCCACCGACACAGCAAGTTCCTCGATCTCTGCCTTCGACAAAAACGTAAATACCTTGAGCCGGTCGATTACGTCGGCGTCTTCTACGTTCAGCCAGAACTGGTAGAACGCGTAAGGGCTGGTTAGATTGGCGTCCAGCCAAACGGCATTGCCCTCTGATTTGCCAAACTTCTTACCATCGCTGTTTGTGATTAGCGGCGTTGCCATCACGTGTGCGCTGTTGCCGGTAACGCGGTGAATCAGATCGGTTCCGCTAGTTAGGTTTCCCCACTGGTCCGAACCACCGGTTTGCATAGTGCAGTTGTAGCGCTGGTAAAGCTCAAGGAAGTCCATGCCCTGAAGGATCTGGTAACTGAACTCGGTGAACGAGATACCCGCGTCGGAGTTGAGGCGGGCACTCACTGCATCTTTGCTGAGCATTTTGCCCACCCGGTAATGCTTACCGATATCGCGCAAAAAGTCGATCGCAGACATTGGCTGGGTCCAGTCCAGGTTGTTCACAAGCTGGGCTGCGTTTTCGCCTTCGAAACTTAGGAATCGCTCTGCCTGCGCGGCAAGTTTGGAAACCCACTCGGCCACGGTCTCTCTGGTGTTGAGGGTGCGCTCAGCACTTGGCTTTGGGTCACCGATGAGGCCGGTGGCGCCACCAACCAGAGCAAGTGGGCGATGGCCCGCCAACTGGAGGCGACGCATCAACAGGAGTTGAACCAAGTTTCCGAGGTGCAGACTCGGTGCCGTGGGGTCAAAGCCGCAGTAGTAGGTCATCACCGAGTTATTCAGTGATTCGCGGAGCGCGGCTTCATCGGTGGTTAGGGCAATAAGGCCACGCCACTGAAGTTCATCCCAGATTTCAGAAAAACTGGGGTCATTGGTCTGACTGTTGAGGACCTCTGGGGTTGCCATGATTGGCTGCCTTTCTGGCGAAGCTTGACCTGGCTAGGCCAGGCGGTGCGCGATGATTTTACGGATTCCGGTGAGTTGCTCTAGCACTCTAGGCAGGGCGGTGCCTCCTGCGCCCGCACGGGCCCGAATGGATCCCTGCACGGTAAGCACGTCGCGAACCTCGGGAGTTAGGTGAGGTGAAATTGCGGCCATCGCTGCATCTGGAACCTGGTGAAGTTCCAATCCGTGTTGTTCGCAGTAGGAAACCAGTGAACCGGTGATCTCGTGGGCATCCCGGAAGATAACCTTCTGCTTCACCAGCCACTCGGCCACATCGGTAGCCAACGAGAAACCAGCAGGAGCCAGTTCTTCCATTCGCTCGGTATTGAAAGTCATGGTCTCGACCATTCCGGTAAACGCGGGAAGCAAGACGAACAGGGTGTCGATCATATCGAACACCGGCTCCTTGTCTTCCTGGAGGTCGCGGTTATATGCCAGCGGCAAACCCTTGAGGGTGGCTAGCAATCCGGTCAGGTCACCAATCATGCGACCAGCCTTACCGCGAGCGAGCTCAGCCACATCCGGGTTTTTCTTTTGGGGCATGATGCTGGAACCGGTGCTGTAGGCATCGGCGAGTTTGATGTAGTTGAACTCGGCGGTTGCCCAAACGATGATTTCCTCGCTGAAACGCGAAAGGTTGATGCCCATCATCGTGGCAATGAATCCGAATTCAGCCACAACATCACGGCTCGAGGTGGCATCGATGGAGTTTTGGGTAGGGCCAGAAAGGCCAAGTTCCTGTGCGACCAGGTTTGGGTCCAGCCCAAGGGTGTTGCCGGCCAAGGCTCCTGCACCGTATGGCGACAACATGGCGCGCTTACGCCAGTCGTCTAGGCGCTCGAGGTCGCGTTGCAAAGGCCAAGCATGAGCCAACAAAGAGTGGGACAGCAATACCGGCTGGGCATGCTGAAAATGAGTGCGGCCAGGCATGGCAACGCCGAGGTGCTCTTCGGCACGATTTGCGATGGTCGCGATCAGCTGGGAAACCAGGCGCTCGAGGTGGGTTGCTTCCTCTAGCAGATAGGTGCGAATCAGGGTGGCAATCTGATCGTTACGACTGCGACCGGCACGAACCTTGCCACCGAGTTCTTTTCCGGTGATTTCAATCAGACCGCGCTCAAGTGCAGAGTGGACGTCTTCGTCGGATTCCTTGGGCAGAAAACTGCCGTTCTGAATTCTGGCCCAAAGTTCGCCCAGATCGCGATCCAGTTTCTCTAGTTCGGCCATGGTTAGGTAGCCTGCCTGCTGCAGAGCACGGATGTGGGCCTTGGTGCCCAAGATGTCGTACTTGGCCAATCGCCAGTCGAAGTGGACGGAGCGGCTCAGCGCTGCCACCGATTCGGCTGGGCCACCAGAGAACCGGCCACCCCAAAGGGCTCCGGCGGCGGATGCGTGTTGCGACATGAAAATCCTTACCTAAATGCGGTTCAAGTTTAGTAACAAGCCGAAAATCCAAGTTGGCTGGACTTCGGGATGGGCAATCTTGCTCTGCAACTACTGTTGTTCGGCGAGCCAAACCAAGAGGGCCTTCTGAGCGTGCCGACGATTCTCGGCTTCGTCCCAGATAACGCTCTGTGGGCCATCGATGACCTCGGCGCTCACTTCATAGCCGCGATAGGCAGGTAGGCAGTGCAAAAAGATGGCGTCCGGTTTTGCATGAGCCATTAGCTCGGCGTCTACTCCGAACCCGGCAAAATCCTTGACCCGCTGCTCTTTCTCTGCTTCCTGGCCCATGCTGATCCAGGTATCGGTAGCGATAGCGTCTGCTCCCGAAACCGCGGCAACTGCATCGGTGGTTACTAGAACGGAACCACCTTGCTCGGCAGCAATTTCTTGAGCGCGAGCCACGATGGCAGCATTTGGCAAATACTGGCTTGGGCCCGCAACAGCAACGTGCATGCCTGCGAGCGCCATGCCGATCAGATACGAGTTAGCCATGTTGTTGTTGGCATCGCCAACATATGCAAACTTGCGACCCTTGAGCGAACCCTTGTGTTCCTGGATGGTCTGCAGATCGGCCAGAATCTGGCAGGGGTGGTAGTCGTCGCTTAGCGAGTTGACAACGGGAACCGAACTATTGGCTGCCATTTCCTCGAGACCCGAGTGCGCATAGGTACGCCAAACGATGGCTGCCACCTGACGATCTAGTACGCGCGCAGTATCGGCGATCGACTCCTTCTTGCCCATCTGGCTGGTGCCGGTATCGATGACCATTGGGACACCCCCAAGGTCGCTTACCCCGACACTGAAAGAAACACGAGTTCGAGTTGAAGTTTTATCGAAGATGAGGGCGACGGTCTTGGGGCCTTCATAAGGTCGGCGCGAATACGGAGCAGCTTTCAGCTGAGTTGCCAAAGCGAGGATTTCTGCCTGCTCGGCTGCTGTGATGTCGTCGTCTTTCAGAAAGTGGCGAACCATGGTTGCTCCTTAGTTGGGAAGTACCAGAGTACCCACACCGCTAACGGTGAAGATCTCTAGCAAAATGCTGTGTGGCGTGCGGCCATCGATGACGTGGGCGCGCGGAACCCCACCCAAAACCGCCTGAAGGCAAGCCTGCATCTTGGGAATCATGCCAGACTCTAGACTCGGCAGCAGGTCTTCGAGTTCGGCAGCGGTGATTTCACTTACCAGCGAATCCAAGTTTGGCCAGTCGCTGTAGAGACCCGGCACGTCGGTTAGGACCATGAGCTTCTCTGCTCCAAAGGCAACCGCGGCGGCGGCGGCGGCCAGATCAGCATTCACGTTATAAAGCTGACCATCGGCTCCCGGCGCTGTGGTTGAAATCACCGGGATCTTGCCATCGTTAAGGGCATCCCACACAGCGCGAGGATTCACACTGGTCACCTCACCCACAAAACCAATGTCCTGCGGACCGTCTTCGGTCTCCAAGAAGGTTTGTTTGGCCTGGAACAAAAAGTTGTCTTCGCCGCTCATGATGATCGGGTCCGCACCGGCGTCGGAAATCATCGATGCTAGCTCGGCGGAAATCTGGTTTCGCAAAACATCGCGAACCACATCGATGGTCTCGGCGGTGGTTACTCGCAAGCCACCCTTGAACTCGCTTTTGATTCCGAGTTCGGCCAGACGGGCGCTAATCTGCGGCCCTCCGCCGTGAACTACCACGGGCTTGATTCCAACCCAGCGCAGGTAAGCCATGTCCTCGGCGAATGCGCGCTGCAGGTCTTTGTCGATCATGGCGTTCCCGCCGAACTTAACTACAACCACCTTGTTGTGGAACTCCTGCAGCCAAGGTAGTGATTCAATCAGCGTGGCCGCTTTGATGGCAGCTAACTGCTGGTCTTTATTTGCGCTCGGAATCATGACGAGTACTCGCTGTTTTCGGTCACGTAGGCGTGAGTCAGGTCGTTGGTCATGATTGTGGCCGAATGCGAACCAAAGTTCAGGTTGATAAAGATGTCGACCCGACGACCCGACATGTCGATTAGGTTGCGAGGCTGATCCGGCTGACCCAGCTTGCTAACGCTGATTCCATTGATGCTCACATCGATGTTGTAAGGGTCGAATTCAGCGCTGGTGGTTCCCACCGCGGCGAGAACACGACCCCAGTTTGGATCGTTACCAAATACAGCTGCTTTGAACAGGTTATTGCGGGCAACCGATCGTCCAACCTCAACCGCGTCTTCGTCGGAGGCCGCGCCCACTACCTCGATGTAGATATCGTGGCTGGAGCCTTCGGCATCGTGCATCAGCTGCTGAGCCAAATCCTTGCACAGGTCTGTCAGCGCATCTTGGAACTCAAACATCTCTGGAGTGAATCCAGATGCGCCGGAGGCCATCAAAGTCACGGTGTCGTTGGTGCTCATGCAACCATCAGAATCTAGCCGGTCGAAACTTACGCGGGTGGCGTTGCGGAGGGCTGCATCCAGCTGAGCGGAGGTGAGCACCGCATCGGTTGTAATGACAACCAACATGGTTGCCAGTCCGGGAGCCAACATTCCGGCGCCCTTTGCCATTCCACCGATGGACCATCCATCGTTGCTGGTAAAGCGAGAGGTTTTGCTAACCGAATCGGTGGTCATGATTGCCAAAGCGGCGTTTTTGCCCGATTCTTCGCTTGCAGAGAGCACTGCACTTGCTGAAGCAACACCAGCCACCAGAAGATCCTGCGGAAGTTGCTCACCGATCAAACCGGTGGAACAAACCAAAACGTCTGCCGCGGCTACACCCAGGTGTTGGGCCACTGCCTCGGCAGTAGCGTGAGTGGTCTGAAAACCCTGTGGGCCGGTGTAGCAGTTAGCGCCACCAGAGTTAAGAACAATGGCCGCAACCTGACCATCTTTGATGACCTCTTTACTCCAAAGCACAGGGTTGGCCTGACAGCGGTTGGTGGTGAAAACCGCGGCGGCCGCCTGAAGCGGGCCCTGGTTCACCACTAAGGAGAGGTCTTCTGCACCACTTTTCTTGATTCCGGCTTTAACGCCGGCTGCAACAAATCCCTTGGCTACGGTTACGGTCATGGTGCAACTCCGTTCACGGTTAGTCCGGTCTGCTCAGGCAGTCCAAGAGCTAGATTCAAAGATTGGATGGCTGCTCCGGCAGTGCCCTTGACCATGTTGTCGAGTGCGCTCACAATCACAACTCGCCCAGCGTGCTCGTCGATAGCGATGCCGATTAGGCAGGTGTTTACGCCAAGCGTGCTACTGGTGGCTGGGTACTGTCCTTCTGGTAGCACGTGCACGAAAGGTTCGTTGGCGTAGGCCAACTCGTAGGCCGCACGCACCTCGGCGGCGCTAACGCCATCGATGATTTTTGCTGTGTTTACAGCCAGGATTCCGCGAGTCATGGGGACCAAAACCGGGGTGAAGTTGATCTGCACGTCGGCGTCGGCTGATTTGCGCAGGTTTTGCTCGATCTCTGGAGTGTGACGGTGGATACCGCCCACGCCATAGGCCGAAGCGGAGTTCATGATCTCGCTCGCCAAGAGTTCTGGCTTGAGAGTGCGCCCGGCACCCGAGGTACCGACCGAAAGAACAGAAACGATGTCCTGCGAATCAAGTACGCCTGCGGCTAGGCCGGGAGCCAGGGCCAAGGTAATTGCGGTTGCATTGCAACCTGGAACTGCGATGCGCTTGACGCCGGAAAGGTTTTGGCGCTGACGAGCTACCCCGCCATCGATGATGAGCTCGGGCATGCCGTAGGTCCAGGTGCCGGCAAAGTTGCTGCCGTAGAACTTGTCCCAATCTGCCTCGGATTCCAAACGGAAGTCTGCGCCGCAGTCCAAAACTAGGGTGTCCGCCGAAAGCCAGCCGGCCACCTCGGCACTCTTGGTATGAGGCATGGCCAAGAAAACGATGTCGTGGCCGGCGAGGTTCTGGGCGTCGGTGTCCTGGAACACCATGCTGCCGAACTGCGCCAAATGTGGGTGCAAGGTTGCGACGGATTGGCCAACATTGCTGTTAGCAGTCACGGTTTTTACCTGCAGTTCCGGGTGTTGAGCGATGATTCGCAACAACTCGCCGCCCACATACCCGCTCGCGCCAGCGATGGCTACTGAATAAACCATGTGGTTCTCCTGTCTGGGGCTTGGTCTGGTCTGAAAGACCTAGCGTGAAAGATTAAGCGCGAAGGGTTGCTCCAAAGCGTTGGTTGGCTAACGCCACCGCGGCATCGCGGGCCACGGTGGCCTCCGCCTGGGTCAGGGTTCGGTCGTTGGCTCGGAATCGCAGCGCGAAGGTCAATGACTTGAAGCCCTCAGCAATACCCTGGCCGCGATAGTCATCGGACAGCGTTACCAACTCGAGCAGCGTACCTGCGCCCTGGCGAATCACGGAGAGCAACTCGGCGGCAGGCACGTCGGATTGAACGAGCAGTGAAAGATCTTGAGTGGCAGCCGGATAGGTGTTAACTTCGCCCGCCTGAACTACCTGCGGAGCAACCGAACCGAGCAAATCTAGGTTGAGCTCAAAAACTCCCACCTTGCGAGGTAGGTGGTTTTCAACCGCCAAGGCTGGATCCAGCTCGCCGGCAAAACCAACCACCTGTTGCCCTTCGGCAGTGGTCACAAAGAGTTCAGCGGTTCGCCCAGGGTGGAAGCCCTTTGGCGATGCCTGGCGAACCTCGAGGTTGGCGCCAACTGCAAAAGCTGCAACTTTGGCTGCCTGAATGGCATCGGCGTAGTTGGCCTGAGCGCTCTTGGTACCAACCTGGTCTGAAAGACGATCACCGATGAAGACACCGGCCAAGAATTTTGGCTGAGCTGGCACGGTTGCATTCAGCGAGTCCAAAACCTTTAATTCGGGGCGTTCATTACCAACTGGAAGTTTGCCGTTCTTACCCACTGGCTTAGCAGGATGGAAAACCGAACCGATTTCGTAAATCGCAAGGTTGGTAAGACCACGAGAGTTATTGCGCGCCGCAGCCTCGATTAGAGCAGGCAGCAGTGAAACACGCATGTTCGAGGCCTGCCCCTGAAGCGGGTTTGCCAACTTGACGGCAAGCGGGGTGGCTGCGGCCGATAGGCCGGTAACCGCGACCCAGTCGAGCTGTTCATTTGTGACGAACGGATAGTTCAAAACCTCTACTAGGCCGGCGGCGGCTAGGGCGTTAGCAACCTTACGACGCTGGACCTGTGCCCTGGTGAGACCCCGCCCCGGAGGAGCGACCGGAAGGCGAGCAGGAATCCGCTCGTAACCGCTGATGCGGGCGATCTCTTCTACTAGGTCGGTTTTGTGAGTTAGGTCTGGACGCCAGGTTGGAGGAACAACCTCAAACCCGCCGTCGACATGCGCCACCAAACAACCGATAGCCCTGAGAGCTGCACCGATTTCATCGATGGTGTATTCAACACCAACGTGGTCCTGAGCGAAGGTCTGTGGCAACCAAATCTGAGGCTGTGGCTCGTAAGCACGGAAGTCAGCTCCAAACCACTGCGCCTCGCCGCGGGCGTGTACCTCAAGTAGCTGAACCACACGGGCAGCGGCAAACTTGGCCACCGAGTGATCTACGCCGCGCTCAAAGCGCTTGGATGCCTCGGAAGGCAATTTGTGTCGGCGAGCCGAACGGGCAATCGAAATCGGATCAAAGTTTGCGGCCTCGATCATGACGTTTTTAGTGGTGTCCGAAACCTCGGTGCTGAGGCCTCCCATGACACCGGCAAGGCCAATGGCTCCCGAATCATCGGCAATCACTAGGTCTTCTGGGTCAAGCTTGCGCGTCTGGCCATCGAGAGTGACAAGAACCTCGCCCTTTTTGGCGCGGCGAACCTGCATGCCACCCTGGATCTTGTCAAAGTCGTAGGCATGGATTGGCTGCCCAAGTTCAAGCATCACGTAGTTGGTGATATCCACGATCAGGCTGATCGAGCGCATGCCCGCCAGCTTGAGACGGGAAACCATCCATGGTGGCGTTGGCCTGGTGGCGTCTACCCCGGTTACCTCGCGAAGCACAAAGCGGATGCAACCTTTGCGATCACGAATATCTCCGGTCGGGTCGATTTGCACTTCGTATCCGCTGGTGGACTGCGGCTCGGCGTTACCCACTGGGTCGCGGAACTGCGCACCGGTCGCGTGTGAGTACTCGCGCGCAATGCCGCGAATGCTCAGGCAGTAGCCACGATCTGGTGTGACGTTTACTTCGGCAGCTTGGTCATCGAGGACCAAGAGTTCAATGGCATCCGAGCCGACCTTGGGGTCGAGTCCGAGTTGCTGCAAGCGCAGAATACCACCGTGATCGTCGTTTAGCCCTAGCTCCCGCCCGCTGGCCATCATGCCATCTGAAACGTGACCATAGGTCTTGCGGGCTGCAATCTGGAAGTCGCCTGGCAACGTGGATCCCGGAAGGCAAACCACTACTTTGTCATCGACTTCAAAGTTGGACGCTCCGCAAACAATGCCACGGATGTCGGCTCCGCCGTCGGCAGCCACCTGGCCCACCGGGGCAACCTGAACCTGAGTCCAGCGAATTGTCTTGCCGTTGGCCTGAGGCTCCTCAACGAACTCCAGAACCTTGCCCACCACCACCGGACCGGTTACCTCAAACTTGTGCGATCCCTCTTCTTCGAGACCCACTTTTACCAGTTCGGCCATCACCGAATCGGGAGTGGCATCTCCTGGGAGATCCACATACTCTGCTAACCAACTCAACGGAACGCGCATTACAGCACCAATCCAAACTGCTCGCTGAAACGCACATCGGCTTCCACCATGTCGTGCATGTCTTTTACATCGTTGCGGAACATCAAGGTGCGTTCGATGCCCATGCCAAAAGCAAAGCCCGAATACTCTTCAGGGTCGATTCCGGCAGCCTTTAGAACGTTTGGGTTCACCATGCCGCAGCCACCCCATTCAACCCAGCGCGCGCCGCCCTTTGCTCCAGGGTGCCAAACATCCAGTTCGGCCGAAGGTTCGGTGAACGGGAAGAAACTTGGACGCAGACGAATCTTGGCTTCTGGGCCAAACATGCTGCGCGCGAAGTGCTCCAGAGTTCCACGCAAATCAGCCATGGTGAGACCTTTGTCAATCGCTAGACCCTCAACCTGGTGAAATACCGGGGTGTGGGTGGCATCAAGTTCGTCGGTGCGGAATACGCGACCTGGGCAAAGCACGAAAATCGGAACTTCGCGGTCCAGCATGGAACGGACCTGAACCGGTGAGGTGTGGGTGCGCAAAACGAGGTGAGACTCAACCGGCTCCACAAAGAAGGTGTCTTGCATGGCACGTGCCGGGTGGTCTTCGTCGAAGTTCAAGGCATCAAAGTTGAACCACTCGTTCTCCACCTCTGGGCCTTCGGCGATTTCCCAGCCCATGCCAACAAACACATCGCTGATGGTCTCCTGTAGCAATGCCAGTGGGTGGCGGGCACCAATTCTTGCGGTGGCTGGAGCGGCGGTAACGTCTACGAATTCGGCTGCCAACTTAGCGCGTTCTTCTAGAACAGCGAGCTGCGCTTCTTTGGCAGCGTAAGCCTGGGTGATTGCACCACGGGCCTGTCCAACCAACTTGCCAGCCTCGGCCTTGAACTCCTGGGCGAGCTTTCCCAACTGTGAGTTGAGTGCAACGATTTGCGACTGCTCACCCATGATGGAACCGCGAGCGGCCTTAAGTGCTGCTAAGTCGACTGCGGCTTCAACCGCAGCGATGGCCTGGTCTACGGCTTGCTGAACGGCTTCTGCGGAGATTGGATTCTGGTTAGACATAAGGTCTTAAGTTTACCGAGGGTATTGGCCTCAGGCTTGGTTTTGAGCAAAGGCGGACGCATAAAGGCACACGCTCGCCGCGGTTGCCAAGTTGAGGCTTTCGGCAGCACCAAAGATGGGAACGCCGACAACTTTGTCAACTAGTTCTAGCGTCTCTGGTTCAAAACCCCACGCTTCATTGCCGAACACCCAAGCGGTTGGCGCTTTTAGCTGCTCTGCCGGCAGATCCGGAATCCATTCGCCTCCGCCATCGGCCGCAAAAATCTGCAGACCTGCGGTGCGCAATTCATCGATGGCCACTTCGACCGGAACTTCCACCGCGAACGGCAGGTGGAAAATCGAGCCTGTGGTGGAACGAACAACCTTGGAGTTGTAAACATCGACGCTGCTGGTGGTGAAAATAACCGCATCCGCTCCGGCTGCATCGGCGGCCCGAAGCACGGTTCCTGCATTGCCTGGGTCGCGTACCTGCGAGAGCACAGCAACCAACTTTGGTTTTGCCGCAATAACCTCTGCCAGACTCACGTCCACTTTTTGGCAAACCGCCACCACTCCCTGAGGCGTGGTCGTGTCGCACATTGCGCGCAGCACTTCGTTACTCACCTGAACCAGTTCAATGCGAGCCTTCTTGGCACGATCGAAAAGATCCGAGTAGCGCTCTACGCATTCAGGGGTCGCGTAAAGCTCGACTACTAACTTGGGGCGATTCAGGACCTCTTTGAGACCCTGTGGTCCCTCAAGCAGAAAGAGCCCGGTCAATGACCGGGCGTCTTTCTTTGAGAGCTTTGCGACCCCTTTTACCAAACTGGATTTAGGGTCGGTAAGCATTGAAACTACTTGACCTTTGGAGCCGAGGTGTCTGCTGGAAGTGCTGCCTTAGCAGTTGCTACCAGGCTTGCAAAGGTTGCTGCATCGTTCACAGCTAGGTCTGCGAGGATACGACGGTCAACGGTGATTCCAGCAAGGTTTAGACCCTGGATGAAACGGTTGTAGGTCATGTTGTTTAGACGTGCAGCTGCGTTGATGCGCTGAATCCAAAGACGACGGAAGTTGCTCTTGCGGTCCTTGCGGTCGTTGTATGCGTAAACATACGAGTGCAGCAACTGCTGCTTTGCCATGCGGTACAGACGCGAACGCTGTCCGCGGTAGCCGTGTGCGCGCTCTAGTACGGTACGACGCTTCTTAGCACCGTTAACCGCGTTTTTTACTCTTGCCATTGTTTTCTAAGCTCCTAAATAAAAAGATGGGCTGGCGACTAGTGGCCGAGCTGCTTCTTGATGGTCTTGAAGTCTGCTGCCGATACAACCTGGTCGACGTTTAGACGACGGGTACGACGGCTCGACTTGTGCTCAAGGTTGTGGCGCATGTTGATCTGCTGCTTCATGAGCTTGCCGCTACCGGTGAAGCGGAAACGCTTCTTGGCACCCGAGTGGGTCTTCTGCTTAGGCATTGCTTTCTCCTGTTTTCTCTTCGGCCACGGCGGCCGATTCGGTTGGTTCGGTGGTTGCTGGGGCAACTGCGGTAGCAGTCTTCTCAGCGGCACGCTTGGCCTCGGCTTTTGCCTCGGCCTTGTTCTTAAGTGGACCGATTACCATCACCATGTTTCGGCCATCGATCGAAGGTGACGATTCGATAGCTCCTAGGGTGTTGACTTCTTCGGCAAGTTTCTGCAGCAGTTTGATACCCATCTCTGGGCGGGACTGCTCACGTCCACGGAATACCACGATGACCTTCACCTTGTCGCCGGCCTTGAGGAACTTCTCAATTTGGCCGCGCTTGGTTCCGTAGTCGTGGTCGTCGATCTTTAGACCAAAACGAACTGTCTTGAGCACGGTGTTGACCTGGTTCTTGCGAGCCTCGCGAACCTTCTGCGCGGCTTCGTACTTGAACTTGCCAAAGTCCATCAGCTTTGCAACCGGTGGCTTGGACATTGGGGCGACCTCGACTAGGTCTAGGTCTTGCTCTTGCGCCATGCGCAAAGCGTCTTCAATACGGACAACACCAATTTGCTCACCGGCTGGGCCTACAAGGCGAACCTCTGGCACGCGGATGCGCTCGTTGATACGTGGATCGCTGATCTGCTACTCCTATGACGTGACGAAACGGCCACGCACAGGGCAGGTGCCCTAATAACGCACAGAACTGAAAGTTCAAAAAGCTTACCCGGCCGCCATTTAGAGCGACGATCGCGGGTGGGAAATGAATCCACTTCTGACCAGGGCAAGCCCCGGAGCCATGGGATAGCCTAGCAGAGATGGTTTGGCTTAGTAAAGCCCCGAACGAAACGATTTTTCATGACTAATTCAACCCCAGAGATTTTGACCGAATACCAAGAAGTTCAGACCGAGGTCAACGACTTGACCACGCTCACATCGGTTGAGGTAATCACCATGATGGCAGTTGACCTGCTAACAGTTGCCGCGGTCAAGTGTGGACTAGCAGAAGACGGCCGCCCAGCCGACCTAGACGATGCCCGCAAGTTGATCAATGCCACGGCAGGATTCATCACTGCATCGGCGGCCGAACTTGGCGATCACCACGCCCGCCCGCTGCGCGAGGCACTTCGACAGGTTCAGCTGGCTTTCCGCGAGGCATCGCTGGTGCCAGATGCACCGGGTCAGGGCCCGGGCGAGAAATTCACCGGCCCGGTTAACTAACTAGCCCACACCTAGTCAACCAACGCTCTGAGGCGTTTGATTGCCGCGGTCTGGTCAAACTCATTGCCAAACTGATATTCAAGCCGAAATGCACTGTCTCCTGGTTTACCCAGAATCATGAGTCCCAGCCCAGGGCCTCCCCCACCATGTCCGACATGCATTGGCTGCTGTCCATTGGTCATAAATCCAAGGTTGTAGCCAGGCTCGTCCATGCCGGTGTTTGGATAATCCAAAAGGTTGTTGCCTGCCTCGAGGCCGAGGCCCTGACTTCTAAGTTGAACAAGCTTGGCAAAAGCCACACAAAGGGCCTCGGGGTCGGCTAGAAATGTTCCGGAATAGACCCAGCGCGGATCGTATTTTTGCAGCTCCGCCGGCTTATCTTCAAACTTCCAGTCATCAATGCTTTCCCACTGGGCCACCTGGGTGAAACCAATATTCGGAAATACCAGCTGGTTCAGGGATTCGAAATAGGAAAGTCCGGTCTTTTGCTCCACAGCCAGGCGCAACAGGAAATAGCCGATGTTTGAATAGCTAAATCCCGCCTTGTCGTGAGGCAAAGAGGACACATGATTCAGGAAATCCGCTCGAGACCAGGCTGGCTCGTTGTTGGCCACTGCCCTCTGGTATTCGGGAATAGGCCCGTAGTCGCCCAGCCCAGAAGTGTGGTTGAGCAGGTTCCACAGTTTTCTATTGGCCAAAACCGCTGGGAGTCCAGGTACTAAATCTCCAACCGGAGTCGCTAGGTCAGCCCCAAGTTCTAGCACCGCCTGGGCCAGGAAGGGTTTAGAAATTGAATACACCGGGATCATTTAGACCACCTTTAGCCCTAGCGAATCCACTTTGGCTGCGATCTCCGGGCTTTGCGCCCAAGCCAAACTCAGCCGCTCTAGCACCTGGTTCAAATCACTTGCCGCAAGCCCCGGCACAAGTTTGAGGTAGACCATAACCTCTGGTCCAGTTAGAGCAGCAGCGGGGTCTCCGTCTTGAATCGCATAATTTTCCACCGCAGACTCCACATCGATGGCTGCCTTGAAAGCCGCCTTTACCCCCGGGTCGCGACTGGGGTGTGACCACGGAGACTGTTGCGCTAAAGCCTGAAAAGCGTTTTGGCGGACCACAAACTGCGATGGGCTGCCCGGGTCAAGAATTATGCGAGTGTTTTTCTCGCTAGCGGCAGCCAAAGCCACCCTCGGGGCCTCGATGGGCACCGGACGCGCTTTGGGATTCCATACCTGCATCGAAGCCACACTGCTGAAAACCGGCAGGGCAACTTGGCCATCCGGGCTGGTCACCGAAACAATGCTCAGGTCGGCACTCTTGTCCACTACCTGCCCGTGGGCACCCTCTCCGGCTTCACCCAAGTTGGCAACCAGGGGCACTAGCAAACGGGCGTTAGCTAAGGCTGCAATCACAGTTTCGGCGAGCGCCTTGCCAGCTTTGAAATCATCGACGGCAGACGCGAGGGTGGGGTCCGCGCTGCCGTCATCGTTGGAGTGTGGGTTTGGTTCAAAGTGGCGACCGTCCCAGGGCACACCTGCAGAATCCGCACGCGGATCTGGATTGATGTGCTGGTAGTCGTGTGCCACGAGATTTAGTTACCGTTGGCTACAGCCAAGGCCTCTTCTAGAGTGAAACGACCGGCGTAAAGCGACTTGCCCAAAATGGCACCTTCTAGGCCAAACTGGACCAGCTCGAAAAGCTCTTTGATGTCCTGAAGGCTGCTGATTCCGCCCGAAGCCACTACTGGCTTGCTGGTGCGCTCCATAACCTGCTTCAAAAGTTCAATGTTTGGACCTCGTAGGGTTCCATCCTTGGTTACATCTGTAACCACGTATCGGGCACAGCCGACATCTTCAAGACGGGCCAAAACCTCCCAAAGGTCTCCACCCTCCTTGGTCCAGCCTCGCGCAGCCAGCGTGGTGCCGCGAACATCAAGGCCTACTGCAATCTTGTCGCCGTGTTTCTCGATTACGCGCGCTGTCCACTCTGGGTCCTCCAAGGCGGCAGTGCCAAGGTTTACCCGCGTAGCTCCAGCTTCTAGCGCGGATTCTAAAGAGGCGTCATCGCGGATTCCACCACTGAGTTCGATCTTTACGCTGCGCGATGCCTCCACCACACTGCGGATCACCGCACGGTTGTCTCCGCGACCAAAGGCCGCATCAAGGTCAACCAGGTGAATCCACTCGGCTCCGGCATTAATCCAGGCCAGCGCCGCCTCGGTTGGGTCTCCATAGTCGGTCTCGCTTCCAGCTTCGCCCTGGGTGAGGCGAACGGCCTTTCCGTCGGCTACATCTACAGCCGGAAGAAGTTCTAGATAGTTGTTTGGCATCGCAGTTCTTTCTTTGGTTCTAAAAGTTCAACTAAAAACTTTGAATCCAGTTGGTGAGCAGCTGGATTCCAGCGTGACCGGATTTCTCGGGGTGAAACTGGGTGGCACTTAGGGGTCCGTTTTCTACCGCGGCAACGAATTTTGAACCGTATTCTGCCCACGTGACTTTTGGCGCGGCGAATGCACCGCCACCCAGTTCGGGAAAATCCAGAACTCCGTAACTGTGCACAAAATAAAAACGTTCGCCTGCGATGCCTTGAAAAAGACTGGAATCACCTGGAGCTTCTACCGTATTCCAGCCGATGTGGGGCAGCATCGGGGCTTCGAGTTTCTCTACTACCCCTGGCCATTGTGCAAGCCCCTCGGTCTCGATCCCGTGCTCAACGCCGCGATCAAAAAGCACCTGAAGGCCCACACAAATGCCCATCACTGGCTTAGTGGCTACCAGGCGTTGCTCAATCATTTGGTGTGCACCAACGGCGGCAAGTTGTTTCATAACGGCGTCGAACGCTCCAACCCCGGGAACAATGAGTCCGTCGGCTTGTTGCACTGCAGAGCGATCGGCGGTGAGCTTAACCTTGGCGCCGGCTACCTCAAGTGCTTGCGCTACCGAGTGGACATTACCGCTTCCGTAGTCAAGAACGACTACGGTTGGTGAACTCACAGAGCGCCCTTGGTGCTGGGGATTCCCAACACGCGAGGGTCTGGCTCGACTGCCTTGCGGAATGCGCGGGCAAAAGCCTTGAACTCGGTTTCTGCAATGTGGTGCGGGTCGCGGCCATCTAGCACGGTGATGTGCATGGTTAGACCTGCGTTAAAGGCGATTGCCTCAAAAACGTGACGCACCATTGAACCGGTGAAGTGACCACCGATGAGGTGGAACTCGAAACCTGCTGGCTCACCCGAGTGCACCAGGTATGGGCGACCAGAAACATCCACCACGGCACGAACCAACGCGTCGTCTAGCGGAACGGTGGCGTCGCCGTATCGACCGATACCGCTCTTGTCTCCAAGAGCCTGCTTGATAGCCTGACCGAGAACAATCGCGGTGTCTTCAACCGTGTGGTGAACATCGATGTGGGTATCGCCAGAAGCACTAACTTTTAGGTCTACCAGTGCGTGCTTGGCAAAGGCGGTGAGCAGGTGGTCGAAAAAGGGAACTGTGGTTTCGATCTGCGAGCGGCCGGTGCCGTCTAGGTCGATGCTCAACTCAATGCTTGATTCGGAGGTCTTACGACTCACGGACGCGATGCGACTCATCGATACGCCTTTCGCCAACTGCAGCGGGCAAAGCCCGGATGGATTTATCTAAGTTTACTTGGCTAGCGCTACCCGAAGGGCATTCAGGAATGCGGTGGTCTCGGCTGCGGTGCCGGCTGTGACTCGAAGGGTTCCAGGAATGCCCACATCGCGAACCAGAACATCTTGATCTAGTAGTTGCTGCCAAACCTTGGCGTTGTCTTCAAGGCCACCAAAAAGCACAAAGTTGGCATCGCTTTCGTAGACGTCGAGCCCTAGCTCGCGCAACTCTGAAACTATCCGGTCTCTTTGTGCCCGGATGTCGTCTACGTTTGCCAAGAGCGCGGTGCTGTGGGCCAGTGCGGCTTCTGCGGCGGCCTGGGTGAAAGCGCTCAGGTGATAGGGCAAACGAACCAATCTAAGGGCATCGATGACTGCCGGGTCGGCTGCCAGATATCCCACGCGCGCACCCGCAAATGCGAAAGCTTTGCTCATGGTTCGGCTCACCAATAGGTTTGGTCTGCCGTCCAACTGATTGAGTGCGGTTATTGAAGTATCGTGCGCGAACTCGGCGTATGCCTCGTCGATTACCAGGATTCCGTTAAAACTCACAACCGCCTCGTAGGCGGCCAGAATGCAGTCAAGATCAAGCGGGGTGCCGGTTGGGTTATTCGGGCTGCAAAGGATGGTGATTGCAGGTTTGTGTTCCAGGATTGCGCTCGAGATCGAGTCGGCGGTGAGCTCAAACCGGTTACCTCGGGGTACAGCGATGTAGTTGGTGCCGGTTCCTTCTGCCAGCAGCGGATACATGCTGTAGGTGGGGGTGAAACTCAGTGCCGAACGATCTGGGCCGCCAAAGGCTTGAAAGATGTGCTGGAGGACTTCGTTGGAGCCGTTTGCCGCCCAGATTTGCTCCGGGGTGAGGCCACGCTGCAAATAGTTTGCAAGGGCCACGCGAAGGCCGGTGAACTCGCGATCTGGGTAGCGATTTACTTCTAGAACCGCGGCAGCTAGTCGCGAAATGATGTCAACTGCGGTTTCCTCTGGAATCCGGTGAGTGTTCTCGTTTACGTTGAGGGCCACTGAAACGGAAAGTTGAGGGGCGCCATAGGGCTTGCGGCCTACTAGGTCGTCTCTGAGCGGGAGATCTGAAAGCTGAGTCACTCCTCAAGGTTACCCGAGAGGCTAACCCGTAGTTGCTCGGAATAGCACTGAGCAAACTACCTTGCTAGTTGCTCGGAATAGCAATGCGCTGGCCAGGAACCACATCTACCGAAGTGAGCTGGTTCATGGTTGCTACGGTTGCGATCCAGTCGCGTGGGTCCG
Organism: Microbacteriaceae bacterium; assembly: GCA_947373155.1. GTDB lineage: Bacteria > Actinomycetota > Actinomycetes > Actinomycetales > Microbacteriaceae > Rhodoluna. The sequence continues at coordinate 21,427 of CANBWO010000018.1, forward strand.
TGTTTGGAGCGTAGATAGTTGCCAGGCTCCAAAGTGACTGACCGGCACGAACCGAAACGTAGTGGGTGCTGGCTTTTACAACCGATGCACTAGCGCCGTGGCTGGTTGCCTGGGCTGACTGCCACTGACCCACCTGGTTGACCAAGGTGATTACCAGCGCCAGAAGGATGGCGGTACGGAATAGACGTGCCTTGCGGCTGAGGCGGTAACGTGGCTGGTTTCCAGCTAGAACACTTGCGCTCATTTTGTTGCCTTTCAATAGTGCCTGTTTCGAACATTTGTTTCGAACATCTGTTCGCTTATTTATAGATTACTTGCGGGGTGGGACATTTTGTCAACACTTTTTTGCACTTTTTTAGTAAATCTGTTTGATTTTGCCTAAATATACGAATAAAGTTTCGATAAAAGGTTCTTCCTGTATTCAAATGCCAACCACCGACATTCATGGTGGAAAGGTACGAAACCAGGGGTTCCTCATCAGGGAAAGGGTCAGGTCATGGATGAATCTCAGCTAAGCGATCGCCAGCGACAGGTACTAGAGGCTATTCGCCGCCTAAAGCAGGAAACCGACATGCCTCCGACCCTGCGCGAGATCGCTGAGGCCGTGGGCCTGAAGAGCGTGGCTAGCGCCAAGTACCAGATCGACCAGCTCAAGCAAATGGGTTGGCTAGATCAAATCGACAACGTTTCCCGCGGAATCAGCTTCTCCGATCAGGGAACTCGCCACCAACAAGAACAAGAGGCAGCGGCCGAGTCAAATGTTCACCTCGGCAATTTTGTGAGGGTTCCACTAGTTGGTCGAATTGCAGCCGGTGGCCCTATCTTGGCCGAACAGAACATCGACGAATGGATGACGCTGCCGGAGAGCCTGGTTGGTAAGGGAGAAATCTTCTTGCTCAAGGTCAAGGGTGACTCCATGATCGACGCAGCTATCTGCGAAGACGACATGGTTGCGGTGCGCGTTCAGAAGACAGCCGAAAACGGCGACATCGTTGCTGCTTTGCTGGATGACTCTGCCACAGTGAAAACCTTTAAGCAGCGAGACGGTCACACCTGGCTGCTACCAAGGAACTCGAACTACGAGCCGATTCTTGGCGATGAAGCCCAAATCATGGGCAAGGTTGTTGCCGTCTTGCGTTCCCTTTAATTACTTTATGACCAGACGTTCATGGTCACAAGGTAACTATCCGTGGAACATAAAGCGCTCTAGCTCATTGGCTAGGTCAGGCTTGACGTATGCCTGGACATAGGTTCCGCCTTCGCGATACTCCAGGTTCAAAATTCGGCTACTCAGGTGAAGTTTGCTCACTAGGTCTCCCCTGTCATAGGGAATCAAACTCGTGGTCAGTACATCGGGCTGAGGTAGGCGTCTAGAGATCTGGTCTAGAAGCTCTTCAAGGCCCTCGCCGGTTCGCGAGGAGACCGCGATGGAGTCTGGCTCCATTCCACGAAGCGCCATGCGTTGGGTGTCATCCGCCAAATCAATCTTGTTGAACACGATGAGTTCTGGAACATTGCGCGCCCCCACTTCGCCAATCACATCTCGAACGGTGGCAATCTGTCCTGCCGGATCAGGGTGAGACGCATCTACGATGTGCAAAATGAGGTCGGCATCGCCGATTTCTTCGAGTGTGCTTCGGAATGCCTCAACCAGTTGGTGTGGCAGGTTTCGAACAAAACCCACAGTGTCAGCAATCGTGTACTGGCGGCCATCGGGGGTTGCAGTTTGACGCACGGTTGGGTCAAGGGTTGCGAACAAAGCGTTTTCGACCAAAACACCGGCCTTGGTGATGCGGTTCAACAAGGAGGACTTACCGGCGTTGGTATAGCCCGCAATTGCCACGCTAGGGATCTGAGTGCGTTTGCGATTGGCTCGCTTGGTTTCTCGGGCCGGCAGCATCTCCTCGATCTGCTTTTTGAGTTTGGAGACTCGGGTGTTAATCCTGCGGCGATCCAGCTCAATCTTGGTCTCACCTGGGCCACGAGAACCCATGCCAACACCGCCAGCAGCCTGTCCACCGGCCTGACGGCTCATGGATTCACCCCAACCACGAAGACGCGGTAGAAGGTACTGCAGCTGCGCGAGCTCGACCTGAGCCTTGCCCTCACGACTCTTGGCGTGCTGAGCAAATATGTCCAGAATGACTGCGGTGCGGTCAATGACCTTTACCTTTACAACGTCTTCTAGAGCTCGGCGTTGGCTTGGAGCAAGTTCGGTATCAGCAATGACGGTATCGGCGCCCGTAGCCATGACGATTTGGCGAAGTTCCTCTGCTTTTCCTTTACCAAGGAAGGTAGCCGGGTCTGGATTAGCGCGGCGTTGCAGCAGGCCATCTAGGACTTCGGAACCCGCGGTCTCCGCCAGGGCTGCCAACTCACGAAGCGAGTTCTCGGCTTCTTTTACGTCGCCGTTCCAGATTCCAATCAACACAACTTTTTCGAGGCGAAGTTGACGATATTCAACCTCAGTTACGTCCTCAAGTTCGGTTCCCAGACCACGAACTCGGCGAAGGGCTTGGCGGTCTGAGAGTTCTTGTTGATCGCCATCAGCCTCGGAGTGGTAATGAGTGTCGCTGGCACCAAGCGCCTCGGCCCTAGCTCCCCTGCCAAGGATTCGATCGATAACCGCGTAGGAACGATCCGGATTTTCTAGGCCCTCTTGGCCGAAATCTTCGGTTGGTTGCACTCCGTCGGTAAATTCACTCATCGAACTAACACTACATAAGCAGGTTGTAATAAGTTTGGCTTATGTCCTCGGAACACTATTTTTCGGAGACCCCTGGTAGCGACTTCAATCCCAAAGAAATCAAAGTAGAGATCAACGGGATTGCAGTTTCAGTTGAAACTGCCGGCGGCATTTTTAGCCCAGACCACATTGATCAAGGTACAGCCGTACTTTTGGATCACCTGGACAAAGTTCCGCCCGGCGGCCATCTACTCGATGTTGGCTGCGGTTGGGGTCCAATCGCGCTCTCACTGGCGTCGCGTTCGCCGCACGCCACGGTGTGGGCCATCGATGTGAATGAGCGATCTTTGGAACTCACCAGACGAAATGCTGTGAGGCTTGGCCTAGACAACGTGAACGTCTGCAGGCCGGAGGAAGTTCCAGCAGGATTGGAATTTGAAGGAATATGGAGTAACCCTCCGATTCGAGTAGGAAAAGCTGAACTCCATTCGATTTTGCTAACTTGGCTGCCAAGGCTAGCCGAGGGCTCTGAAAGCTACCTCGTGGTTCAAAAGAACTTGGGAGCCGATTCCTTGCATCGCTGGCTGGAAGCGGAGCTCCCTGCCGGATTCAGTACGATTCGCGTGGATACGTCAAAGTCATTCCGAATCTTGCGAGTTAAGAATCGCCCTTAGTTAGTCACAAAATCAACGGGCTGTAGTTGCAAAACGCCTTCGAAGACCAATTCGGCAGCCCCACTCAGACCCACGTGTTCGCCCTCTTCGGTAGGGAACATTCGAACCCCTAGAGTTCCGCCTGGCACAGTGACCTGCCACTGATTTGGAGCGCCTTGGCCAGCCCAGTGCCTCGCGGCAAGAGCGGTGGCCACAATCCCGGTGCCGCAACTCAGAGTTTCGCCCGAACCACGCTCAAAAACGCGCATGTCCAAATAACCGACACCATTAGACACCATCGGATCTTGTGGCACTACGAACTCAACATTTGCTCCATGTGTAGGCACAGGCTCTAACGTCGGTGCGCTTTGTAGGTCGAGGCTTGCAAGCTCATCCCTGCTGGCCAGCGCCACAACCACGTGCGGGTTACCAACATTGATGCCTAGTCCTGGGCGATCAATTTTGAGGTTTGCTGCGTGAACCAGCGTCTCGCCCGGTTCTAGCTTCCAGCGGCCCATGTCAACGGCGAAGCCAGCCAAGTTTTGCTGAATGTCTTTGACCCCGCCGCGAGTCCCAACGCTAAGGGTTTGCCCCTGGGTCAGAGTTACCAGACCTTTTTCCAACAGGTAGCGAGCAAAGACGCGAACCCCGTTGCCACACATTTCCGCCACGGAGCCATCTGAGTTTGAGTAGTCCATGAACCACTCTGCTTCGGGTTCTTGGGCTAGCGCGGCTGCCCCTGCTTCCAGCATCGATGAACGAACCACGCGAATAACTCCATCGGCACCGATTCCAAAGTGGCGATCGCAGATTCTGGCTATTGCCTGCGGTGTCAGCTGCTTTGTGCCATCGAGGTCCAGGTACAGCACGAAATCGTTGCCGGTACCGTGTCCCTTAGTGAAGGCAATGCTGTTGGTCATGTCTTAAGCCTAACTTTTGATGGCGGCTTGAACCAGCGCAAGCGCAGTTTGTTCTTTATCTGCAGACTGATACTCGAGCCATTGAATTCTTTGATCACGTCTGAACCAGCTCATTTGCCTTCTGGCGTATTTTTGAGTGAGCCGAACCGTGTCGGCAATCGCGGCTTCCTCGGTCATTTCGCCGTCTAGCTGCGCCAACGCCTGCGCATAGCCAATCGCGCGCTTCGCGGTTTTGGCCTCGCGAAGCCCGCGGGCAATCAAGGTTTCCACTTCGGCTACTAAACCCTGCCGCCACATGCGCTCCACGCGAACCTCCAAGCGTTTTACAAGGTCTTCTCGCGGGCCATTAAGGCCAATCTGCAGCGATGGCTGCCATTCGACCGGAACTTCTGGCAGGGCTGCGGCGAAGGGCTTGCCAGTCATGGTAATAATCTCTATGGCTCGCACACTGCGACGACCATTTTGCGGAATGATGCGGCTGGCAGCAATCGGATCCAACTCTGCTAGGCGTTTGTGCATTTCTAAGGCACCCACACTTTCGAGTTCCGCTTCGAGCTGCGCTCGTAGCGCTGGGTCCGTTCCGGGGAATTCAAAGTCGTTTAGAACCGCAGCGATGTAGAGCATGGACCCGCCCACCATGATGGGGACCACTCCCCTGGATTGCATGTCGCTAATCAACGGCCTTGCCAACGTCTGATAGTCGGCAGCGGTGGATTCATCGATGATTTCTAGGTGATCGATCAGGTGGTGCGGTATGCCACCGCGTTCTGATGCAGGTAACTTTGCGGTGCCGATATCCATGCCACGGTAAAACTGCATTGCATCGCAGTTGATGATTTCGGCTTTGGCGCCGGATTCGATGAGCTTTTGCGCCAGAAAAATGGCTAGATCTGATTTACCAGTGCCGGTTGGACCGACAACGGCAATCAGTGGGGTCTTAGTCATTTGGCTTTCGCACCGAGAGGCTGAGGGAAACTTTGCCCGAGCTGAGCGCTTGCGGAGCGGGTAGGCCGCAACTGGCAGCCTGTGCGCGGTCCCAGGCATCTCCGGCCGCAGTTCTGCGAACCGAGTACGGAAGGTCAGCGCCGGTGTCGGCAAGCAAGAAGTAAGGCTTGGCTTGGGTTACCTGAACCGTAACCATGTCGCCTGGGCGAGGCTCCTCCGCCCCTTCTGGAACTTCGAAGTGGACCAGGCGATTAGTTTGGTCGCGTCCGCTCTTGCGGTTGGTGGCCGCGTCTTTACGGCCTTCGTCGTTGGCTACTAGAACCTCAACCACAGAGCCAACTAGCTTCTTGTTTTCGTCCCATGCTAGGTCGTTACAAATTGCAAGAAGACGCTCATAACGATCCTGAACGATCTCTTTAGGCAGCTGGTCTGAAAGATCTGCGGCTGGGGTTCCGGGGCGCCGCGAGTATTGGAAAGTGAACGAGGCCGCAAAGCGGCTTTCACGAGCAACACGAACCGTCTCGAGGAAATCCTCCTCGGTTTCACCCGGGAAACCGACAATGATGTCTGTGGTGATGGCCGCATTAGGAATGGCAGCGCGTACTTTTTCTATGATTCCTAGGTATTTGTCGCTTCGGTAGCTACGACGCATGTCCTTTAGAACCTTGTCGCTTCCAGATTGCAAAGGCATGTGAAGCGATGGCATCACAGTTGGCGTTTCGGCCATGGCCTCAATCACATCGTCGGTGAAGGCTGCTGGATGTGGGCTGGTGAATCGAACTCTTTCGATTCCCGGAATCTGACCCGCCGCGCGCAAAAGTTTGGCAAATGCGCCCTTATCGCCGAACTCCACACCGTAGGTGTTTACGTTTTGGCCCAGAAGCGTAATCTCCACAACGCCCTCGGAAACTAAGGCTTCGATTTCGGCCAGAATTTCTCCTGGACGACGGTCCTTCTCTTTACCGCGAAGACTTGGAACTATGCAAAAAGTGCAGGTGTTGTTACAGCCAACGGAGATGCTCACCCATGCCGCGTAAGTGGAATCACGTTTGGTCGGCAAGTTGCTAGGGAAGTGCTGCAGCGACTCCGCAATCTCGATCTGTGCCTCGTTGTTGTGCCGAGCACGCTCTAATAGAGCTGGAAGCGAACCAATGTTGTGTGTGCCAAAAACTACGTCCACCCAAGGCGCACGCTTGAGGATAGTGTCTTGGTCCTTTTGGGCCAGGCAACCGCCAACGGCAATCTGGAAGTTTGGGTCTGCCTCTTTGCGGCCGGTTAGCTGCCCGAGGTTTCCGTAAAGCTTGTTATCCGCATTCTCTCGAACCGCACAGGTATTGAAAACAACGATGTCCGCGTCGTTGCCGGGTTCGGCAGCCACATAGCCGGCCTCCTCGAGCAAACCGCTCAGGCGCTCGGAATCGTGCACGTTCATTTGGCAGCCATGCGTGCGAATTTGATAGCTGCGAGCCAAGGTTGTTGTCATAAGTACCTTGATTTTACTCTGCGGATTCCGAACTGGCTACGGCGTGGATAGCACTTGAAATCGTGGAACCCGCGAAACCTCGCCTGCCGAGGTAGCCCGAAAGTCTGCGATATCTTGCATCGCGTTCAAGTTTGGCAACCGAAGACCATCGTTTCTGCACAAGTCGGATCGCCAGCTCGAGCTCCGCCTCGGAATCGATTGGTTCGATGGCGTCGAGGATTAGCCCTTGATCTACCCCGGCCTGCGACAGCTCACGCTTGATGGCTGATTTTGAAAGCCCCCGAGTTAACCGTTTGTCGTGCGCGAACGCTTTGGCGTAAGCCGCGTCGTCTATAAGACCAACCTCGGTAAAGCGATCCAACAAAGCTTGCGCGATTGATTCTGGGACAAACTTCTTTTGAAGCAGAAGCGAAAGTTGATGTTTAGTTTTGGCGCTGCGGGTTAGCTGGTTGATCAAGATGTTGCGGGCGCGTTCGTCCCATTCCTCGGGGCTTCGATCTAAATCTGCCTGAGAAGGTTCGAACTTGGGACGACGGCCCGCCACTTGATTACTCGGCTACTGCCTTAGCAGCTGCCTTGGTTTCTAGAACTGGGGTTTCGGCCACAACTGGCTGACCGATACCTAGCTTGGCGAGAATCTTCTGTTCAATCTCGTTAGCGACCTTGGTGTTCTCCAGCAAGTAATTGCGAGAGTTTTCTTTACCCTGGCCAAGCTGCTCGCCCTCGTAGGTGTACCAAGCGCCGCTCTTCTTGACCACGCCCTGCTCAACGCCGAAGTCGATTAGGCTGCCCTCGCGGCTAATACCCACACCGTACATGATGTCGAATTCAGCCTGCTTGAATGGGGCGGCCATCTTGTTTTTGACGACCTTGACTCGGGTGCGGTTACCGATTGCGTCGGTTCCGTCTTTTAGGGTTTCGATTCGACGAATGTCTAGACGAACAGAGGCGTAGAACTTGAGTGCTTTACCACCGGCTGTGGTTTCCGGGCTTCCAAAGAAGACACCGATTTTCTCGCGGAGCTGGTTGATGAAGATTGCAGTGGTTTTGGTATTACTGAGGGCACCGGTTAGCTTACGCAAAGCCTGGCTCATTAGTCGGGCTTGAAGACCAACGTGGCTATCGCCCATCTCGCCTTCGATTTCAGCCTTTGGCACAAGCGCTGCTACCGAGTCGATAACGATGATGTCGATAGATCCAGAGCGAATCAGCATGTCTGCGATTTCTAGAGCCTGCTCACCGGTATCTGGCTGGCTTACCAAAAGGGCATCGGTGTCTACACCCAGCTTCTTGGCGTACTCAGGGTCTAGCGCGTGCTCGGCATCGATGAAAGCAGCGATGCCACCCGCGCGCTGTGCGTTTGCGATTGCATGCAAGGCAACGGTGGTCTTACCGCTGGACTCTGGGCCATAGACCTCAACAATTCGGCCACGAGGCAATCCGCCGATTCCCAATGCGACGTCTAGTGCGATAGATCCGGTTGGGATTACCTCTACCGGTGCGCGCTCGTCTGAACCAAGCCTCATAACCGAACCCTTGCCAAACTGGCGGTCGATTTGTGCGAGAGCTGTTTCTAGTGCTTTTTCGCGCTCGGTTGGTGATGGCATCTTGATCCTCAAGTTTCTGGCTAGGCCCTAGGGTTTCTGTTCTTCATTGAAACTAGGTGTTGCCACCGACATTGCCCCGTTTGGAGCCGACTTTGTGAATAACTTTGTCTGCCAGTGAAGTTGTGAATAGCCTAGCAATAATTCGAACAAGTTTTCGAATATTCCACCAAGCGTGTTGCGCCTAAATAAGCGCCTAAATAAGCGCCTAAAGCTTTGGTTTTAGCTTGGTTTTACCGTGCCAGCGATCCTTAGGGACCCCGTTTGCCTCGCATATTGCCTGCCAGACAACCCGAAGGTCGTCGCCGGCTTTGATTGCAACTGCCGCGGTTCTATCTCCCAGTGCACCCAGCACTAGGTCATCGATGATTACCTGGGCATATGCTTGCCCGAATTCATCGGCCATAAGTTCAGAGAATTTGCTGAGTCGCACCGTAAACCGGTAATCGCGAACTAGTTAGTTGAAGCCAGAAGACCGTTGGCTACAGTGCGAACCTGGGCAACCAGAGGCGACTGCTGACCGTAGTGAACCATAAGTTCCGCCGGCACGGTGTCTGGAATAGTGACGCCCTCGGACATTGCAAGGCGGTCTGCGACCTCTCGCATAATGATGGAGATTGGCACGTCTAGAGCATCTGCAACCGAGGCGAGGATCTCGGAGGATGCCTCTTTTTGCCCGCGCTCTACCTCAGACAGGTAACCCAGAGCGACGCTCGCGCGGCTTGCAACTTGACGCAAGGTGCGTCCCTTGCGCTGGCGGAAGTCCCGAAGCACATCACCGATTTCTTGACGAACTAGAACCATGATGGCCTCCCCTCTTTAGTAGATACGAATTGACTTACTTGGTGAAACTGTAACAAACCCGTCTGACAGTTTTCTGTGAGACGACTCTGTTTGTAACACAAAGTTCATTGACCTCTTAAAACAAACTCAGTCTCGGATTTGTTCCAAGAGGGTTTCAAACAAAGCCACAGTCGCCTGCAGCCTGATTGC
>CANBWO010000019.1 GCA_947373155.1 Microbacteriaceae bacterium
GCTAAAGTATCCGCTTTGGCTAAGCAGGAGCACTCGAGCAGCTACATCACTGTTCCTCACTCCGGTATGCGCCGAGCCATTGCTCGTCGCCTCACCGAGAGCAAATCCACCGTTCCGCATTTCTATGTGACCGCGGATTGCAAGGTAGAGGAACTGTTGGAGCTGCGCAAGCGCATCAATGAGTCCTCGCCTGTCAAGATCTCGGTGAACGACATTGTGGTGAAGGCGGTGGCGGCTGCATTGATGGACGTTCCAGATGCCAACGTGATTTGGAACCCGGATGCCATGCACAAGTTTGAGTCCGCAGACATCTCTGTTGCGGTTGCAACCGATGGCGGTCTGCTAACCCCGGTAATCCGTGGCGTAGAGAAGCGCTCGTTGAGCAACCTGAGCATGGAGATCGCGGAGCTTGCTGGCCGTGCCCGCGCTGGCAAGTTGCGCCAGGAAGAACTTGAAGGTGGTGCCTTTGCAGTTACCAACCTGGGAATGTTCGGCACCAAGGAGTTCTCCGCTATTTTGAACCCACCTCAGTCTGGCATTTTGGCTGTTGGCGCTGCTTCACCTCGCGCTGTAGTCGAAGACGGCAACATCAAGGTTGCAACAGTGATGACGGTAACCCTGTCGGCGGATCACCGTGCAGTTGACGGTGCTCTGGCGGCTAAGTGGTTGGCAGCGTTTGTTCAGCGAGTGGAGAACCCGCTGAGCATGCTGGTGTAGTTGGTTCTATTTGGGTTATAAAAATGGGCCGGTGCGAAAATGCATCGGCCCATTTTTTTTGTAAAACTTTAGCGCTGACTTAGTTTGCGTTCCTTGGCATCGCTCATCACATTCAACACGTCAACCGCCGATTTCGCAGGCAGGGTCGGGCCGCTAGCTTTCGCCGGACCAAGGTTGCTCAGGTTCATGGAATCGGATTCCTTATTACCAATCACAAACCAGATGCCACGGGCTGGCTTTCCGGAATTGTTTTCGTACATGTGCACGCGATTGGCGTCGAAGCTAAAAGAATCTCCAGGGTACAACTCGTGCACTTCTGATTCGATTCGAAGCGTTAGCGTGCCTTCGATGATCACTCCGTACTCGAGTGCATCGTGGCGCATCATTTTTGCTTCTACCGAGCTGGAACTGCCCGGCTCGTAGGTGACCATGAGTGGGTCGGCGTCGTCTCTGCCGCCATCGGCTAGGCGTTCCCAAACCACACCGTTTTCCATCTCAATGAGCGGGTTCTCGTTGCGGCGCTGAACGATTCCGTGGTGGCCGTCTTCGTAGCCAGAAGGGTCTGCTGGGCTATCGCTTTGCGACTGACCGCGCATGAGTCCATCCAGCGAAATGCCCAGGTGGTTTACCAGTGCATAAAGCGTGCTCACCGATGGCTGAGTCTTACCGGTTTCCACCTGCGATAGCAGGCTGGCCGAAACACCAACAGCGGTTGCCACGCTGCGCAAACTGAGCTTGCGCGAAACGCGTACTCGGCGTAGTTCGTCCCCAATATCGAAATGCACCAGTTCTCCTTTAGAAAATTCAACTGTTTCAAGCTTGCTTAAGAATCACTTTACAGAATTGCCCCCCAAAACTTCACTCTTTGTTCAAATAACGGGGTTTTTTTGCTCGCGGATGCGTTTTGTGTTAAGTCTTGCTACACATAAACTTGAAAGAAATGGCGCTGGAGGCATTTATGGATCTGAAGAACGGTCTTGGACACCTAAGTTATTCAACTTTGGTGCACGCGGGTGATACCTGGGCAGAAATGAATGCCAGTCTTCGAGAATTTGTGCCGCAGGTCAAAAAGCGAATCTCGCCAAATGAGCCATTCGCGGTGTCCCTTCGAATCTCAGCTGCCTCCGCAAAAGAGCTAACCGAAAACCCGGCTGAGCGCATCGCATTGGCCGATTTCCTCAGGCAAGAAGACCTATACCTATACACGGTAAATGCGTTTCCATATGGTCCGTTTAAGGGCGACGTGGTTATGGAACGTGTCTATGAACCAGACTGGACCACCGAAGATCGAGTGAACTACACCAACTCGGTAGCGGACATCTTGGCTGAGGTGTCGCCTGTCGGCGTGAACCCATCGATTCAAACCGCACCCTTGGCCTTCCGGCCAAATGTGGCCGATGAGCAATACGTGCGCACTTTCACCACCAACGTCTTTCGCGTCATCAAGCACCTCCACGAGTTAGAAAACCGAACCGGACGCCGTGTGAAGCTTGCGATCGAGCCAGAACCAGCCTGCTATCTAGAAACCACCGATGAAACCGTCACCTATTTTGAGGAACGGCTTTACTCGATGTCGGGCACTCAAGAACTGGCGTCGATTCTGGACGAACCGGTGAGTGAGGCCATCGGAATAATTCGTCGCTATCTTGGCGTGGTCTTTGACATCGGTCACCAGTCGGTGGGTTTCGAAAACATCACCGAGTCTCTCACCAAGTTGGTTCAGGCAGGTATCCCTATTTTTAAGCTGCAGGAAGCCGCATCGCTGTGGGTAGAGCAGTTAACCGCCGAGAAAATCCCCGCGCTAAGACGCTTTACCGACACTATTTATCTGAGCCAAACTTCGCTCAAGCAAAACGGTCAGATTACCAAGTTCCTCAATCTTGGCGAGGCCCTCGACGCATACGAGGCCAACCCCGTGGCTACCGAGATGCGTACGCACTTCCACGTGCCTGTTTTCCTAGAAGAGCTGGGACCATTCCGCACCACTCGATTTGGTGTTCAGGAAGCGTTGAAAATGCACCGCGAAACTCCGCTTTCGGACCACCTTGAGATTGAAACCTATACCTGGGATGTGCTTCCACCGGAGCTTAAAACTGGCGACATCATCGACTACGTGAGCCGCGAACTTGAGTTTGTTCGCAACGAATTGAACGGATAAAAAATGGAACAGAAAACCCGTCTATCGCTCCTTGGACTTGGGTCCATGGGCACTGCCATGTCTAGCAAACTGCTCGAGCAGGGTTTCGACCTAGATATTTGGAATCGTTCCGCCAAGGACCTCACCGGCCTTCTAGAAAAGGGAGCCAGCCAGGTTGACTTGGCGGCTGCCCTGCAGAATGACATGTTTATTTCCATGCTCAGCAACGATGCCGCCGCGTTGGAACTGTTCAGCGAGGCCAACCTCGGTTTGGCAAAGTCAGGCGCGATTCACATCAACATGTCCACGTTGAGCCCGGCCGCCTCAAAGACTTTGGCGGCTCGGCACGAGGCACTAGGCCTGGGGTATATCGCTGCACCGGTTCTTGGGCGCCCAGCCGCAATCCTGAACGGCAAACTCTTGATTGTGGCCGCCGGCAAAGAGAGCCAGGTTCAAAGCGCAGCCGAGGTGTTCAATAAAGTCTCTGCTGGGCACTGGTACGTGGGAGAAGACCACACCAAATCGATTCTGGTGAAACTGGGTGTTAACTACAACCTGATTCACGCCCTGCAAGCCATTGGCGAGTCTGTAGCGCTTGTGGAATCGGGTGGCGTTGATCCAAACACATTCGTGGAAATCCTGACCCACACCGCCTTTACGGGAGCCGCATACACGGGTTACGGACCAATGATCGTGAATCGCAACTACACCCCACCTGGGTTCTCCGTGGCCCTTGGCCTCAAGGACGTAAAGCTGGTTGAAGACGCCGCTTCGGAGTTCAATCTAAAGTTGCCGGTGGCCCCGGTGCTGCGTGGGCTTTTCGAGCAGGCACTCGCAGATCCAGACCTATCGGAACTCGACTGGTCTTCGATTGCCGAGATCACCAGACAGCGCAAGATTTAGGTCATAAAAAAAGTTGGGGTCCGCCTACGCGGACCCCAACTTTTTCGCGTTTAAGCCTTTTTGATAGAGGCTTTGCGGTTTCTTGCGGTGCTGTAAACCACGGCCGCTACCAGAATCAGGATTCCCTGCAGTAGGTACTGCCAGGTCTGGTCTAGGTCTAGGAACACGGTGGCGTTTAGAACCTGAATCAGAAGGATAGATCCCATGAAAGTTCCAACGTAGGTGCCACGACCGCCGGTAAGCGAGGTGCCGCCCAAAACTACTGCGGTGACACCGGTCAGGGTGTAGGTAACGCCCTGAGAGGCGTCTCCAATGCCAAGCTGAACCATGAGCAGAATGGCGCCGAAGCAAACACAAACCGACGAAACCACATAGGCGCCGATTATGGTTCTGGTGGTGTGGATACCAACTTTGCGAGCCGATTCTTCGTTAGAGCCCACAGCGCGAAGCTGCCAACCCCAAGCCGTCTTACGAAGCAATAGCTCCATGATTACCACGGCTGCGATAAGCGCAAAGAACACGTATGGGAACGGACCAACAACGGCGTTTAGCGCATCGGAGAAAGCCACGCTGATGTAGCCGCCTGGCTCAGGGCGAAGAATGAAGGCAAAGCCACCGATTGCGATGTAGCTGGTCAGAGTGGCAGCGATAGCGGTGAACTTTACAAATCGAATCATCGAACTGTTGGCAAGCCCTACTAGCGCGGCAACCGCAAACATCGTAAGCAAGCCCAGCACCACAGAAAGTACGGGTGATTTGTCATTGATGAAGAACGAGGCAATGACTACCAGGAAGCCAGCTAGCGGGCCGGTGGAAAGGTCGATTCCGCCCGTCATCATCACTGTGGTTTGACCAATTGCAACAAAACCTAGCGCACTTACCAAAAGCAAAATTGAGTTGATGTTGAAGTCGCCCAAGTAGGTGTCGCTCTTGGTCATGATCAATCCGGCAAGGGCAATCATCACAACTGCCAGCATGACTGGGGGAGCGTAGTCGCCCTTCAGGAACCGACGGAACTTATACATGAAACCTTCGTTTCCAAGCATCTGCTCACGCTGCTGGCGTTCAATTCGAATCACCTTGGCGGTAGAGGTAACCGCCGCCTCAATCATTGTTTCTTCGCGGTTTTCCCCATCGATGAGGGTCTTTACTACCTGACCACGAGAGAGTACATAAACAGTGTCGCAAAGGCCCTCAAGCTCTTTGGCGTCGGACGACGCGACCACGACGGGAATGCCCTCGGCCGATGCCTTGCGCAGAATGTCGTAGAGCTCGGAACGAGCACCAACGTCTACACCCTGGGTTGGCTCGTCGGCCAAAATCATCACTGGGTTAGAAAGGAGGGCGCGAGCCATAACAACTTTTTGCTGGTTTCCACCGGACAGAGCCGAAACGGGAGCCTCAAGTCCAGGTGCCTTGATGGAAAGCGAAGTAAGAGTGTCGTGAACGGTCTCAACTTCTTTTTTGCGGCTAAGTAGCCCAAAAATCTTGAACTTCTTGAGCGATGCCAGTGCCGAGTTCTCGCGAACCGACATACGCATCATCACGCCTTCTTGCTGCCTGTCGGCTGGCATGAGCGCGGCTTTACCGTTTAGGTCTCTAGAGGTCTTGGTTACACCATTTACCTCGATGGAACCGGTGAAATCAGTCTGCCCAGACAAGGCACGAAGAAGCTCGGATTGGCCGTTACCGACCACACCAGCGATGCCAATGATCTGGCCCGGGTATGCCTCGATGCTGACGTCGGTGAATCCATTACCGGTGAGGCCCTTGACGACTAGGTTTGGCTTTGCGCCTGATACTCGCTGGTGCTTGGCAGGGAATGCCGACTGGAGTTCACGCCCGATGATCTGAGCGAGGAGCTCAGCATCGGTGATTTTGTCGATGTCCGAGGTGGCCATCAGGTGGCCATCACGTAGAACGGTAACGATGGAAGCTAGCTCGCGAACCTCTGCTAGACGGTGGGTGATATAAACAACTGCGGTGCCATTGGCGATTTCTTTCGCTACCAGGGCGAACAACAGTTCAACTGACTCTTGGCCCAATGCAGCGGTTGGTTCGTCTAGAACCAAAATCTTTGGGGAGGTAGCCAGTGCTTTGGCGATTTCAAGGAGGTGTTTCTGAGCGATTGTCAGCTCTTCCACTCTCAACTTGAGCGAAATCTTAAGGCCCACGCGCTCTAGGAGCTCTGCTCCGACTTTGTCTGCCTTGCGACCCTTGAAAATCGCACGTGGAAGCGCAACCTGAAGGTTTTCCAGAACAGTTAGATCCTGTAGCACGGCTGGATGCTGGTGAACAATGGCGATACCAAGTTCGTTGGCCAATACCGGGTTCAGGGCGGCGTATTGAACGCCGTGCACCAGGAGGTCTCCAGAAGAAGGAGCTACCGTTCCCGACGCAACATTCATCAGCGTGGACTTACCCGCACCATTCTCACCGAGCAGCGCGTGAACCTCGCCGGCGCGGAACTTGAGGCTAACATCGCTAAGCGCTGCTACTCCCGAGTAGTTTTTTGAGATTCCACGAAGTTCCATAACCACGTTTTTTGCTTCACTCTGCGCCACTTTGCGTCTCCTGGTAGTTCTTTGTTCTAAATGTGAAGCTGGGCCGGCCTATCTCTAAGCCGGCCCAGCAACCTGTGTAACTAAATGGTGTTACTTGAGCAACTTCTGCTGGTCTTTACCGCTCATCTGAGCCGATAGGAAGGTCCAGTCGTTGATCTGACGGTCACACTGTACGCCCTGAGGCTTGTTGGTGGTCGAGTCTTCGAAGATTGGAGCTTCGAACTTGGTAGCCTTTGGCTCAACACCACCGGTTGCTAGTGCAACTGCGTGCTGAACTGCTAGACGTACGTGGTCGTTACCAGTTGCAACGGTCATCAACTTGAAGTCAGGGTTTGCCTTCACGTTGTCCTGGAAGAAGCAACCAAGGATGTTTCCATCAGAGGTAGCTAGAGCTGGGATCGAACGGCCGCTCTTTGCGAACTCGCCAAGCGACGAAACCATAACTGGACCGAAGTCCGAGAAGATTACGTCGATCTTTGGGTACTTAGCGATAGCTGCGGTTAGAACCTTCTGAGTAAGAGCTGCGTCCCAGTTGGTCACTTCGAATGGCTGCTCGCCGATGTACTTGTAAGAGCCGCTTCCGTTTCCTAGAACAGACTCAAAGCCCTTGCGCTCGTCTAGACCCTGGCTGTTTCCAGCAGGACCCGATAGGAACAAGATGTTTGCGCCGTTAGGGAAGTTCTTCTTGGTCCACTTACCCCAGTTCTTACCATCGGTAACGAAGTCACCGGCGATGAAGATGTTGTAGTCCACGCCAGCCTTGCCCGATGGGTCAACGCGATAAGGAACGGTCTTTACGCCGGCCTTGTATGCAGCACGTAGGGTTGGCAGCATTGCCTTACCAGCGTCTGGGAATACTACAAGTGCCTTAACGCCCTTGGCGACCATGCCCTTGATGTCAGAGATTGCCTTGGTGGTGTTTCCCTGGCCATCTGCGTAAAGAAGCTTGGTTACGCTCGAGCACTTTGCAACCTCGTCCTTTGCCGAAGCAGTGGTTACTAGACGCCAGTTGTTGCCACCGAAACCGTCGGTTAGACCCATGGTGATCTTCTTAGGGCCACACCACGACGGGCGGGTTGCTGCATTCGCGCTAGTGGTGCCAGCAGCTACGCCGGTCAGTAGCATCGATGCAACTGCTGCAGCGGAAATCGCAGCAGCTATTCTTCGACGACTAATCATCGTTGTTTCCTCCATCTAACTGCGAGACATCCCTGTCGCGCATTTGTTTACTTCTATGCCGAAGGCAAAGAAGCTTGGTTCTGCCTGCGGGCGGATGCCGACAGGAGTCTTTGGAAGATTGTTCTCACTCGAGACCAATCAACGGTGTAGATAGCCACGCCAATTGCCAGGGCGGCGGCTTGCACCAAGGTACGGATAGCAAAGTTCACACCCAGCGCCAGCACGAACTGGTCTAGCTGAGAGAGGAATACCGCAGCAATCACGGTGGCACTTGGAATTCCGCGTCCGCCAAGCAGCGAGGTTCCGCCCAGCACCACTACAGCCACCGATGGCAGTAGGTAGGCGTCTCCCATGAAGCCGTTTGGCTCCGAGATGACACCTGCGATGGTGACTCCGGCAAGTGTGTAAAGAAGTTGTGCCCAAACATATGCAAGACCCTGGTGGGTACGAACGCGCAAACCAGAGATGATTGCCACCTTTGGGCTGGCGCCGATGGACTCAAAGCGACGGCCCGCAACGGTCTTTCGCAGGAAGAAGATCACAACAGCAAGAGTGGCAAGTGCAAAAAGCACAGAGTTCGGAACTCCCAGTGGGCTTCCGGTTACCACTGCTTCTAGGTGCGAGGTGGTCCGGCGAGGAATTCCCTGAGAGATTCCCATTACAAGGCCGTACAGAAGAGAGTTGGTTCCCAGTGTGGCGATGATCGGGTTCAGCTTGATGAAACCTACAAGGAACCCATTTAGAAGCCCGAAAACCAACGATGCTGCAAGAGCCATGAACAGAGCTGGAATCAACTTGTTGTTGTCGCCGGTTGGGTAGGCGGTAACAATCACGGCTGCTAGCGACATCGCACCAGAGACCGATAGATCGATGCCAGCCTGCTGAATAACTAACATCTGGCCCAACCCAACAATGGCCAGGATGGCCGCATAAGGAAGCATGCCCTGAAGAGTGGTTGGCGCAACGCTGGATGGAGCAATAACAACGCACAGAGCAAACAAAACCACTGTGGAAACTAATACGGTCAAGAGGCCTTTAGAGACCTGAAAGCGCGAGCCCTTTGAGAGGGTTGCTGCACTTTGACTCGACATGTGTTCTCCTTGATGCAATTTCTGTGGATTTATCCACCACTCTGTTGAGTACTACTTTATGAAACCTAAACAGCGTTTAGGCACACTTACGATAACGATTAAGTGACATTTCATAGTTTGAAAACATTCAGAGCGGCTTCTGACGCCGTTGCAGGAATGCTTTTCGGGCGGATAACGCGCAATAAAACCCTTATTTTCTCTGCCATTGCGAGGATTTCAGGATTCCAGGCATTCAAAAACGGCCACTCGCTTCATCGATGAGTGTTTTTCAATCAAATCGTTATTTATTTCACGGGTGATTGGCGGTTTGTTTACTGATAGCGTTCATCTCAAGTGAACATCACTCACGAAACGGAGATTATCGTAATGAGCACCAGTAATAATCGTCGCGCTTTGGTTGTCGGGGTTACCGGCATCTCGGGACAGGTCATCGCTAAGCAGCTGCTAGCCGATGGCTGGGAAGTATTTGGCCTTTCGCGCCGCGCCGAAGGCCTACCAGCCGGAGTGCACCATGTTTCTGCAGATCTTTTGGATGCAGAAGGCATGAAGAAGGCCCTAGCTGGCCTAAAGCCAGAGATCGTGTTTATGACCGCCTGGGTTAAAAAGGACACCGAAGCCGAGAACATCGCGGTAAACGGTGCAACCATCCGCAACCTGCTTGCTGGTCTTGAACCAGATGGAGGCGTTCGTCACGTTGCCCTGCAGACCGGTCTTAAGCACTACCTAGGCCCATTCGACAACTATGCCAACGCAGTTATGGCGGAGACCCCGTTCCACGAGGACGAGCCACGCCTAGACGTTCCAAACTTCTACTACACCCAGGAAGACGAGCTCTTCTCGGCCGCTAAGAAGCAGGGATTCACCTGGAGCGTACACCGCTCGCACACCATCTTTGGCTACGCGGTAGACAACGCAATGAACATGGTGCTCACTCTCTCGGTTTACGCCGAGATCCAGAAGGCTCTGGGCAAGCCGTTCATTTTCCCTGGTTCAACCCAGGCTTGGAATGGCGTTGTAGACGTAACCGACGCGGACTTGCTAGGCGAGCAGTTGGTTTGGGCAGCCACCAATCCAGCCGGCGAAAACCAGGCCTTCAACATTGCAAACGGCGACACTTTCCGCTGGCGTTGGCTCTGGCCGCAGATCGCTGAGCACTTTGGCGTTGCTTACGAGGGTCCAAAGGCCGAGCACTTCCAGCCACTTCAGGAGCAGATGAAAGATGCTGCCCCGGTTTGGGAAGAAATCGCCAAGAAGCACGGGCTTGCAGTCAGCGATGTTACTAAGTTGGCTTCGTGGTGGCACAGCGACAGCGACCTAGGTCGTCAGATCGAGTGTTTCACCGACATGACCAAGTCGCGCGAAGCCGGGTTCCTGAACTTCCGTTCGAGCCCAAAGAGCTTCTTCGCTAATGTCGAGGCCTACCGAAACGCAAACATCCTTCCCCGCTAAGCGGAAAAGGTAAAAAGAAGGGCTACCCGATTGGGTAGCCCTTCTTCTTTAATCACCACTTACAGTGAGGCATTGAATTCGATGTGCGCCTTGATGTTCTGCATCGGACGCTGGGCAGCTTCAACTGCTCCAAGTGCGTCGTCTACGCTGAATCGGGCAGTCACCAAAGGTGACAGATCGATGTTCTTATTGGACATGAAACGAATGGTTTCTTCCCAAACTCCAGGCGAACCGATTGAACCGGTAATGGTTAGCTCCTTGGACTGAATCAGACCGAGTTGCGCTGGTGCCGACTTACCTACATCGATGCCGATGTAAGCCACGCGACCCTTGAATCCGGCCAATTCAAGCGCGGTAGCCATTACATCTGGGCGACCGGTTGCTTCAACCACAACGTTGGCGCCACGGCCATCGGTGTCCTTGGCAAGCACGTCCTTGATTTCGTCAGGCGAGCAAACGATGTGAGCGCCTAGTTCGCGGGCGGCCTTCTGGCGGAAGTCAACCGGCTCAACCACGATGGTGCGGGCTCCCAAAGCCAGCGATGCGGCGGTAACCGCTAGACCGATTGGCCCGGCTCCAAGAACCACCAAGGTGTCGCTGGCGTTCACGTTTCCAACGCGCATCAGGGCATAGTAAGCCACGCTGAACGGCTCCACCAGAGCGCCGTTGTTCCAAGAGATGTTGTTTGGAATCTTGTGAAGCCATGATTCCTTGGTGATGAAGAACTCTGCCGCCGCGCCGCTGATCGAGAAGCCGAAGTGGTCATCGCCAATCACGCAATCGCCCACAACGTGGTCGCCAGCCTTGAACCTGGTCACCTTGGAGCCCACTCGCATTACTTCGCCAGACCATTCGTGCCCAGGGATAATCGGGTAGCTGAACGGAATGATATAGCGGCCTTCTAGCAGCTCGATGTCGGAGTGGCAGACACCCACGGCTCGCGATGCAATCAGAACCTCGTCATCGGCAATATCCGGAATCGCAAGTTCGTTTACCTTGGCTACGCCTTCGGATACGAATTCAAGTGCCTTCATTTTTAGAAGCCTCTCACTAGGACTTTGGTTTCGTTGCCGGTAGGGGAGACCAACTCTTCGAATCCCTTGGCAACAATGTCATCCATGGCAATCTGCGAGCTAACTACCTTCTCTACTGGCAAACCACGGCGGCCGATTAGCTCAATGATGCGTGGCCAGTCGGTGACCGGGTAGCACCAGGTTCCGGTGTAGGTGATCTCGCGCTCTGATAGTTCCATTGGCTCCAGCGAAGCTGGCTTGGTGTGCAAGCCGGTCTGAACCACATATCCGCCGGAGCGAACCGATTTGATTGCGGTCTGAAGTGCGCGTTCGTTGCCAGAGCACTCGATAACGGCGTCTACACCGATGCCACCGGTGGCGTCCTTGAGAATGCTGACTACGTCATCCTTGGTGGGATCCAACAGGGTGGCTACACCCAGCGAGTCGATCAGACGCTGGCGGTTTGGGTTTAGTTCGGAAACGAAAACGCGAGCGCCAAGGTTCTCGGCGTACAGGGTTGCGAGTGCGCCGATAGGGCCTGCGCCGGTGATCAAAATGGTGTCACCCGGGCGAACGTTACCGCGGTCAACTCCGTAGGCTGCTACGGCGGTAGGTTCAACTAGCGCTCCAGCCACATCGGACACCGAGTCGTGCAGCTTGAAGACGTTGGCCGCTGGCACAACTGCTTGCTCTGCGATTCCGCCCCATTCGCAGCTCAGACCGATGCAGGCCATCGAGGTGCAAAGGTGGTTGTTGCCACGAAGGCAGAAGTAGCAGATTCCGCAGGAAAGCAACGGCATGACCGAAACTCGGTCTCCCACCTTCACGTTGGTTACTCCGGCGCCAAGTTCCAGCACTTCGGCTGAGAATTCGTGACCCAAAATCTGAGGCAGGATCGAGCCGTTTAGCTTGTGTGGCTTGGCTGGAATAACGATTGGACCCATGGCGTATTCGTGAACGTCGGTACCGCAAATCCCACACCAGAAGGGCTTTAGCCTTACCTCGCCCGGTCCAACAAATTTCGGCTCAGCCACATTCTCAACCCGAATGTCTTTGGCTCCGTAAAATACTGCTGCCTTCATTTCTTATTTCCTTTTGTTCGCAGTTGCTTTTTTACAATGATGGGTCGAATAAAACTTTGCCCTGGATTTTCCCAGTGCTTAGAAGTTCCAGTTGGTGGCTGATCTGCGAAAGCGGGTAAACGCCTTCCACCAGTTCGGCCGCCAAATTGCTCGAGGCCAGAATCTCCAGCGCCACTCCAAGGTCCTCATCGCAAACATGGGCCAGAGTGGTTTTGATATCTATTTCACTCAAGACAATCTTGTGCACATCTATTTCCTGGTGAGCCGATGGCAAACCAACCTGCAGGATTGTGCCGCCGCGCTTGACCGTTTCGATCGCAAACTGAAGCTGCCCCGGTGCACCGCTGGCTTCGATAACAACATCGATGCCTCCGCCGGCCGCAAATTCCTTGACTCGGTCTGTTGCGGTTGGGCCAACATCGATGGTGTGATCTGCGCCCAAACGAGTGGCTCTCTCAAGACGGCTGCCAGCGAAGTCCATCACTGCAACTTCTACATTCACCAAATGCTTTAGCGCGGTTAGAACGAAGGTGCCAATGGCTCCGGCGCCAATTAGCAAAACCCTGTCTCCGTCTTTTGCGCCTGAGCGCCTGGCGGCATGAAGACCTACGGCCAGTGGCTGGGCGATTCCAGCGGCATCCAGGTTCATTTCTGCCGGTATCTTCACCAGGGTGCTCACCGGTACACAGACGTACTCGGCTAATCCGCCGTGACGGTTCAGGCCAAGGGTTACATATTTATCGCAAAGGTTGGTTCGGCCCTGTTGGCAACGCACGCACTTTCCGCAGCTGATTCCTGCTCCTGATGCAACTAGGTCGCCGGCGTTGAATCCGCCGGTGCCTTGGCCAATTACTTCACCGATGAACTCATGGCCGATGACCATAGGTCCAACATGCCCGCTCATGGCGTGAGGTGCATTGATCGGGAACATCTTTGGGCCCGATTTGTACTCGGACGCATCGGTCCCACAAATGCCAGAGCGCAGCACCTTGACTAAAACTTCGCCTGCCACCGGAGTGGGAATGTCTAGCTTCTCAACCCGCACATCTGCACTTGCGTGAAAGACGGCAGCAATCATCTGGTCTGCCATTGGACTTACTTTCCGCCGCGACCTTCGAATGTGTTCAGGTGAGATTGCGAGTCACGAAGCAGTGGCAGTGGTCCGCCAACGGAGTAGTAACGCTGACCGGCAACCAGTAGGTCCTCGGCTGGGAACTTGGTGATTACCTGGCAACCCGTGGCAGTAACAACTACTTCCTCTTCGATTCGGGCAGCACCCCAGCCATCGGCCGATGGCCAGTAGGTCTCGAGGGCGAACACCATGCCCTCTTTGAGCTCTTCTGGGTAGTCGAAAGACACGAGGCGAGAGAAGATTGGCTTCTCCCAAATCGATAGACCAACGCCGTGGCCATACTGCAAAGCAAATGCGGCTTCTTCGTCTGGGAAACCAAACTCTTCGGCCTTTGGCCAAACCGCAACGATGTCCGCGGTGGTGGCACCCGGGCGAACCAGAGCGATAGCCCGGTCCATGTATTCGCGAGCACGCTTGTAGGCGTCGTGTTGCGCGCTGCTGGCAGAGCCAACCGCAAAGGTGCGGTAGTAGCAGGTTCGGTAACCCTGGTAGCTGTGCAGGATGTCAAAGAAGGCAGGGTCGCCCGGACGAATCAGGCGGTCTGAATAAACGTGTGGGTGAGGGGAGCAGCGTTCACCCGAGATGGCGTTAACGCCTTCCACGTATTCGGAGCCCAGGTCGTAAAGAACCTTGGAAACCAGACCAACGGCCTCGTTCTCGCGAACACCTGGGCGCAGGAACTCGTAGAGCTTTTCGTAGGCGGCATCCACCATGGAGGCTGCCTGAGTCAGTAGACCGATTTCCTCACCAGTCTTGATAGCACGAGCATTTAGGAAAATCTGCTGGCCGTCTACTACCGATACACCGGCACGCTGCAAGGCGAACAAAATCGGAAGCTCCACGATGTCGATTCCGAGAGGCTCGTTGAGCAAGCCGTATTTTTCGAGCTCGCGCTTAATCTTCGCTGCAACCTCGTCTGCGATTCCGGCATCAGGGTTGAAAGCACCGCGAAGGGTGGAGATTCCCGCGCGCGCTCCAGACTCTGCTCTTGGGCGCACTGCACCGTGGTGAGGGGCGTGAGGGTCGGCATCGGCTTCGGCTGTGGTGGTATCTAGCCAAGGGTTGTAAAGCTTGTGATGTTTTGCTGCCGAACCGAAGTCCCAAACAATCGGATCTGAGTTTCGGGTGACCAAGGCAAAGCGAATCGCCTTGTCAATGGCCCAGGTTCCGATGTGAGTCGAAGACATGTAGCGGATGTTCGCGAAGTCGAATGCCAGTAGGGCACCCACGTCTGACTTGACCAGTTCTGCTTTTAGCTTGGCAAGGCGCTCGCTGCGCAGCTTGTCGAAATCAAGGCGCTGTTCCCAGTCCACCTGATTGGTGCCAAATGTTGCAGTTGTCATTGCTGTCCTCCTTGACTGGCAAGTACCAGGAATGGTCCCCTGGCGTGTGTTTAGTCTAGATGAACATTTTGAGCGTTATCAACTTCAAGAAGAACTGCATTTTTGCCGATTTGCGACACAGAAACCAAGGAAAATCGCGTCATTACGGGGTTTTTCGAGATGGCACGCGGAATTTTCAAAGCAAACGTTTTCAAACCGTTATGGTTGACGAGCCTGAACACCTGACCAATAATGTTGACTAAGGGTGCAAACACATAAATAGAAGGTGAACTGAATGTCGTTCAAAGTAGAAGGCGTACACCACATTGGCATCACGGTTAGGGATATGAAGCGATCCTTTGACTGGTATTCAAAGATGTTCGACCTCACGCCTGGGCCGGTAAATCACGGCCACGGCGACGAACTGTCCAAGGCGGTTCAGGTAGAAGGTACCGAACTATCTTTTTCCATGATCGAGATCGGCTCGACCCGAATTGAGTTTTTGGAGTACCACAGCCCGCGCGGAAAAGACTTTGCCCTAAAAAACGGCGATGTTGGCGCAACTCACATCTGCTTGCAGATCGACGACATGGACGCCGCCTACCAAACTCTTAGGGAGCGCGGCGCAGTATTCAATGCTCCGCCGGTCACACTAACCGACGGCGATCTAGCCGGTTCACGCTGGGCCTACCTAAGAGACCCAGACGGCATTCAGCTAGAGATTTGGGCACAACCTAAGCCTTAGGCTCCAAAGCTGCCGGCGGCTGGCGCCAGTGCGATCAGCAAGATTCCGGTCCAGTGGCACATGAACGCCAGAACCGTAAAAGAGTGAAAAATCTCGTGGAAACCAAAGTGCTTCTTTGAAGGGTTTGGCCACTTGGTTGCGTAAGCAATTGCGCCCACCGTGTAGCAGAGTCCGCCAGCCAGAATCAAAATCATCATTGCGGCATTTGCATTCATGAAATCCACCACAAAGGCCAGCGCACCCCAGCCCATACCGATGTAAATAAGCACGTAAAGCCAGCGCGGGGCTCCGATCCAAAAGACTCGGAAACCAATGCCCAAAAGTGCGGTGCCCCAAATGATCGACATGAGGAGAATGGCTTTTGGCTGGGGTAAAGCCAACCAGGTGATTGGCGTATACGAACCGGCAATCAGCACAAAGATATTGGCGTGGTCAATGCGCTTGAGCAGCAACTTGGCTTCTGGTCCCCAGTTGAATCTGTGGTAGAGCGCTGACATTCCAAAAAGCAACAGTGAACTAGCAAAGAAAATTGCCGAAGTCACCTTGGCCGGGGTTCCGTTCGCCAGCACGATAAGCACAACTCCGGCGGCAATAACGATAGGTAAAACACCCGCGTGAATCCACCCGCGCCAGGTTGGTTTGGCAGGAATCACATCGATGGCACCCGTGAACTCGCTAAGTGGTAGGCGGGGAATCGAAACACCTTGGCTAGGTGTGTCCTGGTGCGAGGTTTGTCCGGCGTCATTGGTCATGAAACCAGCCTACGCTCCTTGTCCTCAGGTTGCAGTAGTAGCATTTTGGCTATGCGCAACCTTATTTACCGCCTTTACGAAGGCCGTTTGGCCAAAGCGGTATTGCGCCCAGGTGCCCGCCAAGATTTGCCTCAGCACGTTGCGGTAATGCTCGATGGAAATCGTCGTTGGGCCAAGAGTCGCGCATTCAGTAAGGCGGCCCCAGGCCATGCTGCCGGTGCACAAAAAATCTTTGAGTTTCTGGGTTGGTGCGACGACCTTGGCATCAAGGTGGTCACCCTTTACCTGCTGAGCACAGACAATCTAAAAAATCGAAACAGCGATGAGCTTGCCGACCTGTTAGGGATCATCGGTGCTCTAACAACCGACATGGCAAAGAGCGGCAACTGGACCCTGCAGCTAATGGGTGATCGCGAGTTATTGCCGGCGGATTTGCTCGCGCAAATAGATACCGCGGTTGCAGCCAGCGTTGGTAAAAAAGGCGCTCACGTAAACCTGGCAGTGGGCTACGGAGGAAGAATTGAGATTGCAGAGGCAATGCGTTCCATTCTGAAGGAACACGGGGCGGCCGGTACCAGCATCGATGATTTGGCGGGCCTGCTAACCCCAGAGCTCATTTCTGAACACCTTTACACCGGTGGCCAGCCAGACCCTGATCTGATTATTCGCACCAGCGGCGAACAACGCCTGAGTGGTTTCCTGCTTTGGCAAAGCGCAAGCAGCGAACTGTATTTCGAGGAAGCCCTTTGGCCAGATTTCCGCAAGGTGGATTTCCTTCGCGCGCTCCGCGCCTTCGAGCGGCGCCATCGCCGTTTCGGCGCCTAAACGCGTTTCGCAAGACCGAAATTTTTCTCAAAACAATTACTTCGTGAACATTCCACGCCATCGGGCGTGTTGCTCGCAAATCTTGCCAGATGTGTGGATATCCTCATACAAAGTTCACATAGAGGGGAAGTCAAATGGCCAAGGCTATTTCCACACCGTCAACCAGCCAATCCCAGGCGAAAAGCCAGGTGCAGCAGAAGGTAAAAACCTTCATTCTGGACACCAGCGTGCTGTTGAGCGACCCTCGAGCAATGTTTAGATTTGCAGAACACGAAGTTGTCATTCCGATTGTTGTAATCAACGAACTCGAGGGCAAGCGCCACGACCCCGAGATTGGTTATTTTGCCCGTCAGGCCCTTAGGCACCTAGACGACCTTCGCCAAAAGCACGAACGTCTCGACTTTCCAGTTGAAGTTGGCGAGGGCGGAATCCTTCGCGTTGAGCTAAATCACATGAACTCCTCGGGTATGCCATCTGGCTTCCAAATGGGGGATAACGACAGCCGCATCCTTGCCTGCGCTTTCAACCTGCGCAGCGAAGGCTACGACGTAACTGTGGTTTCTAAAGACCTACCTATGCGAGTCAAGGCTTCGGCTCTTGGCATGGGCGCCGAGGAATACCGTCACGAGTTGGCTCGCGATGCGGGCTACACCGGCGTGGAGGAAATCGGCCTTAGCCCAGAGCAAATGAGCGAACTTTACGAGCGCGAACTGCTGGATTACCCAGAGGCAAAGAAGCTCCCAGTAAACACCGGTTTGATCCTCACTTCGGCGCGCGGTGGAGCGCTTGGAAGAGTTACTGCCGAAAAGCAAATCCGTTTGGTTCGTGGCTACAGCGAGCTTTTCGGAGTTCACGGCCGCAGCGCAGAGCAGCGCCTTGCAATCGACCTCTTGCTAGACAATGAAGTTGGAATTGTGAGCCTGGGCGGTAAGGCCGGTACCGGTAAGAGTGCTTTGGCTTTGGCCGCGGCGCTTGAGTCTGTGATGGAACGCCGCACCCAGAAAAAGATTTTGGTATTCCGCCCGTTGTTCGCAGTTGGTGGACAAGACCTTGGTTACCTACCTGGCAGCGAAAACGACAAGATGAACCCTTGGGGCCAGGCTGTTTTCGACACCCTGAGCACTATCTGCTCCAAAGAGGTCATCGAGCACATCCAGGACCGCAACATTCTTGAGATTCTGCCTCTGACTCACATCCGTGGCCGCAGCTTGCACGACAGCTTCGTGATTGTGGACGAGGCCCAGAGCCTCGAGCGCAACGTTTTGCTGAGCATGCTGAGTCGCATTGGCCAGAACAGCCGAGTAGTACTGACTCACGACGTTGCTCAGCGCGACAATCTTCGAGTTGGACGCCACGATGGAGTTGCAGCCGTGGTAGAGGCCCTAAAGGGTCAGTCGCTATTCGGACACGTAACTTTGACCCGCAGCGAGCGCTCTGCGATCGCCGCATTAGTAACAGACCTTCTAGACATCTAGACTCGAAATACTCACTGGGAAACCAGTGAGGGGCTAATCAGAAATACCGCTGAATAGCGCTTTGGGCAGTTGCTCCTCACGGAGTGGCTGCCCAAAGTGTCTTAAGCGTTCGGGCCGGAATCGCGGTGCCGCAACGTGTCCATCGAAGCCCAACCTGCCACCTCGGGCGTAGGATTTTGGCATGACTCGCAACGATATCGCGCAAATTACAGATTCTGGCATCGCCAAGCTGATTGACAACTATTTTGAAGTCATATGGGCACAGGACCTAGCCCTGTTCGACCAGGTTTTCCATAAAGACAGCGTGCTTTATTCATCGCAAGGCGGTTCCCTAAGCATTCGACCCTATGCCATTTACCGCGATGTGGTGGCTGGCCGCGTGGCCCCAGCCGACACCGAAGGCAACGTGCGGGCCGACTCGGTATTGATGTTCGATCAGGTTTCACCAACCTTGGCTCTGGTTCGGGTTCAACTGCAGATGTTTGGCGGACTAATGCAGGATTACCTCAACTTGGTTTACCTCGATGGCCAGTGGTGGATCATGGCCAAGATGTGGGAGCGCGTAGGCGACGCAGTTGGCTAAAACCGGCACGCGCAGGCACCTAGCCGACCTATCTCCGCTTAGAGAATCGCCTCAGTTTGCTCGGCTTTGGATTGGCAACGTTCTAAACGGCCTCGGAACCCAGCTGACTCTGGTGGCAGTTGCACTACAGATATTTGCCATCTCCGGCAGCACCACAGCGGTGGCCTTGGTGGGTGGAATCGCGTTGATTCCAATGGTCTTGGCGGGGCCAATTGGCGGAATGATCACCGATGCCTTCGACCGCCGTCTGGTCATGATTGTCTCAGCCTCGATTATGTTTTCTGCTACGGCCGGTTTGTTTGGTCTGAGCCTGTGGGAGCAACAGGCGGTGCTTAATGGCGAACACGCGGCGCTGTGGCCGTTCTACGTTTGCACAACACTTACCGCGGTTTCTGCCACCGTCTTGGGCGGTGCCAGGCAGGCAGTGATACCAAGGATTCTGCCTAAGGAACTGGTAACCCGCGCCAGCGCGCTAAACGGTATTTCTATGGGTACTCAAATCATGGCTGGCCCAGCATTGGCGGGAATCCTGGTTGCCGTATCTACCTATTCGGTGGCCTTTGCCTGCGACCTAGCCCTCACCGCCACCGGTTTTTTGGGTATCGCCATGTTGCCAAAGATCAAAGTTGCCGAAGACGCCATTCGCCCAGGTTGGAAGTCGTTCAAGGAATCGATCGAGTTTTTACGTCAGGCACCTCACATCCGCGCCGGTTTCGTGGTGGACATCATTGCTATGGGACTTGGCCGCCCCTATGTTCTGCTTCCGGCAGCCGCGTCGTCCATCATCGGGGGTGGTCCAATCACCGTTGGTATTCTCACTGCTGCTGGGGCCGCGGGTTCTTTCGCAACCAGCGCCTTTAGTGGTCGTGTGGTGCACATAAAAATGCAGGGCTTGGCCATTGCCAATTCGGTTAAGGTTTACGGCATTTTTACAGCGATGTTCGGAGCGGTTTTGCTGGTGATGGAAACCGGAATCTTTGGTCACGTCAACGCCACCCTGGCGGGAGCCAACCTGCCCGCACTTATTCTAGGCGCGCTCGCGTTTTTTGGCATGGGCGCCTCAGACGAGGTGTCAGCTATATTCCGAACATCGATGCTTATTTCATCGGTGCCAGATCGCATGCGCGGTCGACTTCAGGGAGTTTTCCTTGCCGTGGTGGGTGGCGGTCCACGCCTCGGAGATATCTATGCGGGAGTTATGGCTGCGCTGGTGGGCATCTGGGCCGGACCACTATTCGGCGGTATCGCCATCGCGCTTTCCATGTTCCTGATTTTGCGTGTGACGCCAAGGCTCAGAAACTTCGAGGTAGAGGTATAGGCGCTGTCTTCAGCGGACAGGGTTGAGCGTGAAAAAAGGCTGGTCTCCCAAATCGGGAAACCAGCCTTTTTTAACTGTTTGTTTAGAGACCAGGGCTGGTCATGGAAAGTACGTCTAGTGCCTTGTCCAACTGCTCCATGGTGAGCTTTTCGCCGTCTACATAGCCGAGGTCGATTGTTGCCTGACGAACGGTTAGCCCCTCGTGCACGGCGTGCTTGGCGATCTTGGCTGCTGCCTCGTAACCGATGTACTTGTTTAGCGGGGTAACAATGCTTGGGCTCGACTCGGCAAGTGCGCGGGCACGGTCTTGGTTTGCCTCTAGACCCTTGATGGTCTTGTCGGCTAGCAAACGCATGCTGTTGCTCAGCAAACGGATGCTCTCCAGCAGGGCATTGCCCATTACCGGAATCGCAACGTTCAGCTCAAAGTTACCGCTGGCACCAGCCCAGGCAGTGGTTGCATCGTTGCCGATTACTCGGGCGCAAACCATCATCACTGCTTCTGGAATCACCGGGTTGACCTTGCCAGGCATGATCGAAGACCCTGGCTGCAGGTCTGGGATGTGAAGTTCCGCAATACCCGCGTTTGGACCCGAGCCCATCCAACGTAGGTCGTTGTTGATCTTGGTGAGGCTCACGGCCAGCACGCGCAATGCGCCCGAGGCTTCAACAAGTGCATCGCGGGCACCTTGGGCTTCAAAGTGGTCGCGTGCCTCGGTGATAGGAAGCCCGGTTTCATCGGCTAGTAACTTGATTACTGCCTGCGGGAAACCCTTAGGGGTGTTGATGCCGGTTCCAACCGCGGTGCCACCCAGTGGAACCTCAGCTACGCGACCGATTGTGGTTTTAACGCGCTCGATGCCATAGCGAATCTGTGCAGCGTAGCCGCCAAATTCCTGTCCCAAAGTTACTGGAGTGGCATCCATCAGGTGGGTGCGTCCAGCCTTCACAACCGACTTCCAGAGCACGGCTTTTTCCTCTAGCGACAGCGCAAGGTAATCCAAAGCAGGTAGTAGGTCGTTGATTAGAGCGCTGGTTACGGCAACGTGCACCGAGGTCGGGAAAACATCGTTGCTGGACTGGCTAGCGTTCACGTGGTCGTTTGGGTGAACAGGGGAGCCGTGTAGATCAGATGCCAGGGTTGCCAAAACTTCGTTCATGTTCATGTTGCTCGAAGTGCCGGAACCAGTCTGGAAGATGTCTACCGGGAACTCGCCGTCGTGTTTGCCGGTGATTACCGCGTCGGCCGCGCCACTAATGGCCAGGGCCATCTCTGGCTTTAGAACGCCAAGGGCGGCATTGGCGTGTGCGGCGGCTTTCTTGATCTGAGCAAGAGCAGCGATGTGAGCTCGTTCAAGCGTGGTTCCGCTGATTGGGAAGTTCTCGACTGCGCGCTGAGTCTGTGCGCGGTATAGGGCGTTGACTGGAACGCGAACCTCGCCCATGGTGTCGTGTTCAATGCGGTATTCCATGAGTGGAACCTTTCGTTACTTGATGTCTCCAACCACCAGAATGGGGTGGACTTCGCCTT
The DNA here is from genome assembly GCA_947373155.1 of Microbacteriaceae bacterium. Taxonomy (GTDB): domain Bacteria; phylum Actinomycetota; class Actinomycetes; order Actinomycetales; family Microbacteriaceae; genus Rhodoluna. Next base: position 21,818 of record CANBWO010000019.1, read on the forward strand.
CGACGAGCTTGTAGTTAGCTCCTACAACAGCCAATTTACCTGCGTTGATGGCCTCTGAAATCACAGCCGACCTAGTGACCATTTCATTGATGGTGTCTTTCACGTGAAGTTCGGTAATGTCATCGATGCCAAATAGACCTTGAGCATTCGCTTCTAGAACGGTGGGTTGAATCTTGCTCACCAGTTCGGCAATAAACTCGCCCTTGGCTGGGGTCTTGCCTTCGGTGGCATTGATGGTGGCCCGAATGGCGCCGCATTCATCGTGGCCCAACACCAAAATGAGCGAAACGCCAAGCACCTCAACGCTGTATTCCATGGAGCCCAAAATGGTCTCGCCGATTACTTGACCAGCGTTACGGACCACAAAAAGATCGCCAAGACCAACATCAAAGATGATTTCAGCACTCAGGCGGCTGTCTGCACAACCGAAAAGAGCCGCAAACGGCCTTTGGGCCTGAGCCAAGGATGTGCGGCGGTCAATGTCTTGGCGAGGGTGCGCAAGAGAACCCGACACAAATCTGTGATTGCCATCCACAATGGCCTGCCAGGCTTCCTGTGGGTTGCTGGGAAGTTCCGCTTCTAACATTTAATTGACCGCCTTGAGGACTGACTGGGCAAAGGACTTGAGCTGAGCTTTGGAAGCAGTTCCAAAAACAATGAACTGCTGCGCTGGTTTACCAGGCGAGGCAACGATGTCCGCCACCAAAGCGTAATCGCGGCTTTTGGCTGGATTGCTCTTGGTGGTTGCCTGCCAAACTACCCACTTGGTGCCGCTTATTTCTGCGGTGCCGGTTGGCACGTCTCCCTGTAACTGCAATGTGGTCCAGGTTGGGTTGGCATCAAATCCTTGAGTGAGACCAAGGTATTCGTCTTTGGGGCCCACAAAGCCTACGTACCAGTTCGCAACACCATCGGATGGCTTAGCGGTGAACCTTGCGGCATTCGAATACCAGTTTTTGGTTGGCAACGAAGGAGCAACCACCGGAAGTCCGCTGGTGCTAGCCGCCTGCGATGCAACTGTTTTGTAATCCACGTGAGGAATCAAGCTGGTGGTTGGGCGTGGCACCGCTAGGAAAATGACCGCAACCATGCCCAGGCAGGCAAGGAGCGACAAAATCAGGTTGTTCTGGGTCTGCTTGGCACGGCGCTTTTTAGCGCGCTCGTCGTCACTAAGTTTGGAAAGTTCAATGTCGGTCATAGTTTTTGACTATTACTCGGAGTCGGCTTGCTTTGCCGCCAACGCAGCATCCAGACGTGCCTTTGCTCCGCTGAGCCAAAGTTCACACTGTGCGGCTAGGGCCTCGCCACGTTCCCAGAGGGCCATGGATTCTTCGAGGGTTGCGCTACCTTGTTCCAGGCTTGCCACCACCTGCACCAGTTGGTCTCGGGCTTGCTCGTAACTCAACTTGGCTACGTCGGTGTTTTTAGCGTCTTGGGCTTTTTCTGTCATCTCTATCTACCTTAATTCAGTTGCTGGTTGCCTGGATCTCGCCCTTGGCGACTCTGACTTTGATTTTCGTTCCGGCCGCTACCTGTGAGGCATCGGAAATCACTTGGCCTTCGCTGGTTCTAACCACCGCGTAGCCACGATCTAGCGTGCTTTGCGGGCTGAGCGAACGTACCTGTTGCTTCAGGTGGTCGAGTCGCAACTGCTCGTGACTCAGCAAAGTGCCAAATGCTCCGCGGGCATCGGCCAGGTGCCGATCCAGTTGCTCTTGGCGAAGGGTTATAAAAGTGTGTGGGTTTGCCAAGATGGGCCGGCTTCTAAGCTGCGCCACAAGATCTAGACCCTGGTTGATTTGCCCACCAACACGCAGGTAAAGCCGGTTCAGTAGCTGGGTGATTCGTAAGCGCTCTTCTTGGACATCAGGCACAACACGTTTGGCTGCATCGGTGGGAGTGCTGGCACGGAGATCCGCTACGTCGTCTAAAACCGGGCGGTCGTTCTCGTGTCCGATTGCGCTAACCAAAGGTTTTGTGGTGGCCGCAGCGGCCCGCACCAGCCCTTCATCGCTGAAAACCAGAAGATCTAGGAAAGAACCGCCACCGCGGGCAACGATGATCACGTCTACCTCGGGGTCGGCGTCTAGTTGTTTGATTGCAGCGATGATTTGCGGAGCCGCTTTGTCGCCCTGAACCAGAGTGTGGACCACGCGGAACTGAACCTCAGGCCAGCGTAAACGAGCGTTTTGAAGCACGTCTTTTTCGGCATCGCTGTCTTTACCCGTGACCAAACCGATCAGGTTTGGCAGGTAAGGGAGAGGCTGCTTTATCTGAGTAAGTCCCTCGGCGGCCAGCTGGGCGCGTAGGCGCTCGATGCGCTCCAGAAGCTCGCCAAGGCCAACCTTGCGCATCTCGAAAACCTGCATGCTGAGTTTGCCGTTTTTCGGCCAAAAATTGGGTTTGATCAGCGCCACCACGCGGTCGCCCTGTTTGATAGTTGGGTCTATCTTGGCGATGTTCCAAGAGTGGATTTCGACACTGTTTTCGGTTTGCAAGTCTCTTAGCTGAGCAAACATGTTGTTGGTTATGGAAATCTTGGCGATTTCGCCCTCTACCCACAGCATTCCAAGGCGATCTATGAAGTCTTTTAGGGTCTGGCTCAGTCTGGAAACCGGCCAAGGGGACTCCTGAGAACTGGCTTTGCTGGCAGTTGCACCCGAGGCGGAATCTAAGGCACCGGTCTCTGGTTTAGAAGACGGTGCAGCGCCCCAGGAACCAAGGTCGCTCATAGTGTTCTGCCTTTATCATTGAAGGGTGATTGACATCAAGCCTACCGCCGAGCTAGGACTTTCCGAGGCCCTGCCTACCTCCTCAGACCAGAGTTCTGAAGCATTTGTTGGCAACGGCAAAAAGGTGTTGTTGGCCTCGCCCAGAGGCTATTGCGCCGGTGTTGACCGCGCCGTAATTGCGGTGGAAAAAGCGTTGGATCACTACGGTGCCCCCATCTATGTTCGCAAGCAGATTGTGCACAACAAGCACGTGGTTTCTTCGTTGGAAACCCGCGGAGCAATCTTTGTCGATGAGGTAGACGAGGTGCCGGTTGGTGCTCGCCTGGTTTTCTCGGCTCACGGTGTTTCGCCCGCAGTGGTGGCAGCGGCTGCCGACCGTGGGCTCCAAACCATTGATGCCACTTGCCCTCTGGTAACCAAGGTTCACCGCGAGGTTCAGCGATTTGCGGCAGAAGACTACGACATTCTTTTGATCGGCCACGACGGCCACGAGGAAGTGGAAGGCACCGCCGGAGAAGCTCCTCAACACGTTCAAGTCATCGATGGCCCAGAAGGCGCCGCAAATGCCGTGATTCGCGACCCCAAAAAGGTGATTTGGCTAAGTCAAACCACTCTGAGCGTGGACGAAACCATGGAGACCGTGCGTCACCTGCGTATCGGTTTACCTACTTTGCAAAACCCACCCAGCGATGACATTTGCTACGCAACCCAGAATCGCCAGGTAGCAATCAAGAAGGTCGGCGCTCAGAGCGACCTTGTGATTGTCGTGGGCTCGGCCAATTCTTCGAATACGGTTCGCCTAGTGGAGGTTGCGCTGGATGCGGGAGCAAAAACCTCGTACCGAGTCGACGACGCCAGCGAAATCCAGGAATCCTGGTTCGAGGGTGTTGAGACGGTGGGAGTTTCATCTGGCGCATCGGTGCCTGAGGACCTGGTAGATGGCGTTTTGGACTACCTTGCCGCTCGCGGATACGGCGATGTTCGAAACGTGACCACCGCAGAGGAAGACATCCAGTTCTCGTTGCCGCCGGAACTGCGAAAAGATTTGAAAGCCGCCGGCACCGATGTGAGCAACAAGACCAAGCGCGTTTAGCGAACATTACTAACGCGAAAACCCCGCTCAACTGAGCGGGGTTTTCGCTTTTAAGGGTTTAGAGCGACATGCTCTTTCCGGCTGAGCCAAGCTCGCCAGCAGCTTCAACAACGCGAGCCGACATGCCGGCCTCGCCAATCTTGCCCCACGCACGTGGGTCGTAAGCCTTCTTGTTTCCAACTTCGCCGTCAACCTTTAGCACGCCGTCGTAGTTAGTGAACATGTGGGCGGCGATTGGGCGGGTGAATGCGTACTGAAGGTCGGTGTCGATGTTCATCTTGATAACACCGTGGCTAACCGCAGTGGCGATCTCCTGAGCCGAGGAACCCGAACCACCGTGGAACACTAGGTCGAAAGGCTTGTCCTTGCCGTACTTGGCGCCAACCGCAGCCTGGATCTCGCCTAGTAGCTCTGGGCGAAGTACAACGTTTCCTGGTTTGTAAACACCGTGAACGTTTCCAAAGGTAAGAGCAACCATGTAACGGCCGTTCTCGCCAAGGCCAAGTGCTTCTGCGGTTGCTAGGCCGTCTGCAACTGTGGTGTACATCTCGGCGCCGTGGCTGCCCTCGATGCCGTCTTCCTCGCCACCAACAACGCCAACTTCGATCTCTAGAACCGAGCCGATGCCCTTGGTGAGCTTTAGCATCTCCTGAGCGATAACTAGGTTCTCTGCCATTGGAACAGCCGAGCCATCCCACATGTGCGAGTTGAACAAGGCGACCTCGCCGTTGCGCACGCGCTCCTGGCTGATTGCGATCAGTGGGCGAACAAAGGTGTCTAGCTGGTGCTTAGCGCAGTGGTCGGTGTGAAGCGCAACGGTGATGCCGTAGTTCTTGGCAACCTCGCGGGCAAAAACAGCCATCGCTGCTGCACCAGATGCCATGTTCTTCACGGTAGGACCCGACCAGTAGTCGCCGCCACCGGTGGTCACCTGAATGATGCCATCGGAGCCTGCTGCCTGAAGACCGGCAAGGGCTGCGTTCAGAGTCTGGGAACTGCTGACGTTGATGGCTGGGTAAGCGAAGCCTTGCTGCTTGGCACGGTCAAGCATCTCGAGGTACTGGTCTGGGGTTGCTACAGGCATGCTGCGCTCCTTCAAAAGTTAAAGTTTTGGGCCAAAAGCGCTTCGTTGGGCTTACCTAAGATGTTACCAAGTTACGCTTTCTACAGGTGCCCAGTTAGGAGAACAAGTCGTGACAGACACTCATCTTGGGCAGCCAACCGTAGACATCTTTGCGGCCACCATCGCGGCGGCCATTGGCAGCTGGCACCTGGTTGGTTCCGGCGACAAACACGCGGTAGATGCTGCGGCCGTTGATGCCATGAGAGCCTCCCTGCGAGCAGCCAATTTTGGTGGTGTCGTGGTGATTGGCGAAGGCGAAAAAGACGAAGCCCCCATGCTCTTTACCGGGGAGATCATCGGCTCCGGTCAGCCCTTGGAATGGGACATAGCGGTAGACCCCATCGATGGAACTGCGCTGGCTGCAGAGGGTGTTCCCGGCGCTGTCAGTGTGATGGCGGCTTGCCCGCGCGGCGGCATGATGAGTGCCCCCGAGGTTTTCTACATGCAGAAGATTGTGACCGGCCCCGCCGGGCGAGATTTGCTTGATCTGGATTACTCGCCAGAGCAAAACATGGAGCTTTTGGCAGAGGCGCTGGGCAAACCCGTTTCTATGTTGAATGTGGCGGTAATCGACAAGGGCAGAAACCGCGACTTAATTGCCAGGGTTCAAGACTTTGGCGCCAATTGGGTGAGGTTTGCCGAGGGCGATGTGGCTATGGCCGTGGCTGCGGCTGTTGGTGATGTGGGTGTTGACATGCTCATGGGCATAGGTGGCAACCCGGAGGGTGTTGTGACTGCCTGCGCCGTTCAGGCCTTGGGCGGTTTTATGCAGGGGCGATTAATGCCGTTGAGCCCCGATGAGATGAGCCACGCGTTGGCGGCCGGTTACGACGTTGAGCGCAAATACGACCTTGAGGATTTGGCGAGCGGAGAAAGATTTATCTTTGTGCTTACCGGCCTGACCGACGGACTTTTGACCGCTGGAATCCGCGAAGTAGACGATGAAATGCACTTGCAAAGCTTTGTGCTAGACAGCGATTTTGGCGAACCGCGCTTACTTGAGGTTCGGATTCCGCGCTAAAAATGCGGATTCCGCGCTAAAAATCGCGCAAGAAAAAACCGCCTAGGCTTTCGCTTCGGCGGTTTTCAAGTTCTAAGCGTGCGCTGGTTCCTCTAGGTATTTGGTGCGGTCCGGAGTTTCGATGAAGAAAGACTCTGGTAGGTGATCGATGTTTTCTAGACCTGAGCTTGGCTGGGTAACGGCTACTGCGCCCCACTTGACTCCGGTAAGAGCTCCGTGAATCACATCAAACCCAACACCCAGCATGGTCTCGCCTTCGGCAAGTGGCTTGGTGGTTACGGCACTGAGGAAGCCCGCGAGGGTGGCATCGCCGGCGCCCACCGTGTTGATTACCTTCACCGGAGCGGTCTTGGCGCCAAAAGCGCCTTCCTTGGTGACAGCGATGATGCCGTCGGAGCCCATCGATGCCAGAACGGCCTCGATTCCGTGCTCGCAAAGTTCGGTTGCTGCGTCGATTACATCGCCAACGGTGAGCAAGGTGCGCCCAACAGCCGATGCAAGTTCTTCGCAGTTTGGCTTGATTACAGCTGCGCGGCCGCTTCTTGCCCAGGTGTTTAGTGGCTTGCCGCTGGTGTCAAGTGCGATTCGGACGCCCAGTTGATCCATGCGATCGAATAAGCGGGTTAGGTCTATGAATTCGCCGGTTAGCTGGTCTACCGGGTGAGAACCTGCAATTACTAGCCACTTTGCGCCGGTTTCCATTACGGTTTTCTCGGTTAGGTCCATCACTGCGGTCCAGTCGTCTGCGGTTAGCGGGCGGGGTGGCTCGGTGATGCGAGTGGTGGTGCCGTGGTTCTCGATGATGGTGGTGGACACACGCAGTGTGCCCTCGACCCAGAGTGGGCGAACGATTTTGGTTGAACCGGTGCGTTCAAGCACGCTGGTGTCTCCGTTACCAACAGGCACAACGGCTGGTGCTTCGATTCCGGCTAGGTAAAGACCACGGCTGACATTGATGCCTTTGCCTGAGAGTTCTTCTCCTACGCCGTCGGCGCGGTTGACTCCGCCTGGGATTAGGTCGTGAACAAAGTAGGTGCGGTCAAGCACTGGTGCGGGGGTAAGGGTTACCACCGCGGTGCTCTGGGAGATGCCGGTCATTAGAAACTCCTATAAAGGTTCTTTTGGACAGCCTTGTTGAAAGCTACGGATAAATGCGTAGCGGCAGACTCCGTTGTAGGCACGCTCCCCAAAGTATAACCAAGGGAGTCTTTATGCCGAAAATCTCAAACGTGTCGCAATTGCGGAATCCGCAGTTTCCTGTCTCCAGGGCTGCGGATTCCGTTGTGTTTTTGCGAAACTGCCTATTTTTTGCTACTCG
>CANBWO010000020.1 GCA_947373155.1 Microbacteriaceae bacterium
TCCCACAAGTATTTGGTAAGGGTCGGCGCCTGTTACATCAATCTTGGTTACGTGTTCCATTACAGTCCCAGCTTTTGCTTAATTTCGTTTACGGTGGCGCCAAGCGACTGCCCCGAAGTATTTATAGTGAGGTCGGCGATCGACTCGTAGATTGGCTTTCGCTCGTCATAGATGCGAGTCCAGTCATCGAAGCCGTTTTTCAAAAGTGGTCGCTTAGAGCCCTTGAGGCGGCTCTTAATGTGGCGCCCATCGGAGCTTAGGTAGATAACCGTCACGGCCTTCAACCTGTTGCGAGTCAGCTCACTTAGCACAGCGCCTCCCCCGGTTGCCACTACCGCAGCGGCAGAGATGGCTTGGTTCAGTGCCCGTTCCTCGTATCGACGAAATGCCGGTTCGCCTTGTTCTGAAAAAATCTTCTCGATTGCACCGTGTTCGGCAACCACGAGCGAGTCGGTGTCCACAAAAGGAACCTTGAGGGAACGCGCTAGCTTTTTGCCAACGGTGGTTTTGCCAACCCCCATCGGCCCAACCAGAACCAGCGCATCGGTTTTGGTCATGCTATGCGTCGAACGAGGTCAGAACCGCTGGAATGTTTGCAAGGTAGCTCTGCAGATTGCGCTTGGTCTCGGCTACGTTGTCTCCGCCGAACTTCTCGAGAACAGAGTTAGCCACCACCAGTGCGACCATGGCCTCGGCAACAACGCCGGCGGCCGGAACTGCACACACATCGCTGCGCTGGTGGTGCGCCTTGGCTGGTTCGCCGGTGGCAACATCGATGGTAGCCAGCGCCCGAGGCACGGTAGAGATTGGCTTCATAGCGGCACGAACCCTAAGGACCTCGCCATTTGACATACCGCCTTCGATTCCTCCCGCGCGATTCTCAAGGCGGCGAACTACCCCAGCAGCGTCGCGTTCGATTTCGTCGTGGGCAACGGAGCCGCGGCGTCGGGCCGTCTCAAAGCCGTCGCCAACCTCAACACCCTTGATGGCCTGGATTCCCATGAGTGCGGCGGCAAGTTGTGAGTCTAGGCGGCGGTCCCAGTGAACATAGGTGCCAAGTCCCGGAGGCAGGTTGTAAACCAGTGTTTCCACTACCCCACCTAGGGTGTCTCCATCGGCGTGAGCCGCATCGACCTCGGCGACCATGGCCGCACTCACGGTTGCATCGAAACAGCGCATCGGGTCGGCGTCGAGTGCCTCCAGATCAGAAGGCAATGGAATAGCTCCACCACGTGGAGATTCGACAGGGCCGATTCCAACGGTGTGGGTCACTAGCTCGATACCGAGTTCGTTCAAAAAAGCGCTGGCTACGGCGCCAAGTGCAACGCGCGCTGCGGTTTCGCGCGCACTCGCACGTTCTAGCACCGGGCGTGAATCTAGGAAACCGTACTTCTGCATCCCGGTGAAATCGGCGTGACCCGGGCGTGGACGGCTTAGTGCGGCGGCGCGTGCGCCGGTCAACAGCTCTGGGTCAACCGGGTCCGAACTCATGATGTCTTGCCACTTTGGCCACTCGGTGTTGGCAACACAGATCGCAACTGGACCACCCTGAGTGAATCCGTGACGAACACCACCCGAAAGGGTCACTTCGTCTTGTTCGAACTTCATGCGAGCGCCACGGCCGTAACCAAGACGACGACGAGCAAGCGCAGACTGCACCTCATCGGTGGTTATTGGCACGCCGGCAGGCAAACCCTCTAAGACGGCAACAAGTTCTGGGCCGTGCGATTCCCCGGCAGTGATCCAACGTAGCATGGGTGCAATTCTGCCACACCAAGCGGCCTTAGGTTCTCGCTACTGTTCTAGTGAGTGTCGCATTGCCTCCACCACGGCAACTTCGTTGGGGAGTGCAATTGCCGGGTCGTTACATGTGAAGATGCGAATTTGCGCAATGGCCTGCCACAACAGCATTTCAAGACCACTGATTATTGGGCGATTTTGGTCCAACCAAAGTTGCGCGAAACTGCTCGGCCATGGCTGATAAGCAACGTCTAGAACAGCCCCAGTGGGCTTGAAACCGCGCCATTTACTCAACTTGGCTGCATCTTCGTTTAGTGCTCCACCGGGCAAAGTGGCGATGACCAAATCTGCTTTATTGATTGCTCGCTTAAGCGAAGCAACTTTTTTGGTTTTGAGCCCCAAATCCTTGCAAAATCCTGCAAGTTTGTCTCTGGTCTTTTGGTTGCGGGCCTGAATCAGCACGAGAGAGTTTGGGGCAAGCTGTCTGATAGACACGGCCGCGCTAGTGGCGGTGGCTCCCGAACCAATAATCAAAACCCTATTGAGCTCTCCCAGGTTGGCTTGGTGAACTGCTTGCACGATTCCAAAGACATCGGTGTTGTAGCCATTCCAGCCGGATTCGCTGCGCACCAGAGTGTTAACCGCTCCCGTGGCTTCGGCTGCTTTGTCTACCCAGGTGGCAAATTTGGCAGCTTCCTCTTTGAGAGGCATGGTGAGCGAAAGACCCAACCAGGAGTCGTCTAGTCCTTCGATGAACCCTCTGAGCCCGCCCTTGCGCACCTCGTTGCGTTCATAAATCCAATCCAAACCCAAAACGGAATACGCAGCCGCGTGAATCAGTGGTGATTTTGAGTGCTCAATAGGAGAACCCAGCACTGAAAGCTTCTTTGTAATCATTAGTTACCATTCCAACCCGGATTTGCCTGAATCCAAGTTCTGAACTTTGCCACTGCCTGCTCATGTTCGGCCACAGTGGTACTGAACACGGTTTCGCCGGTCTTCAAGTTGACAGCGCAAAAATACAGCCAAGATCCGGATGCCGGGTGAAGAGCCGCATCTATTGCCAATGAACCTGGTCCGCCGATTGGCCCAACCGGTAGTCCAGTGTGAACGTAGGTGTTATATCCGTTGTTTGAGGCTCGTTCGGCATTTGTGGTGGTCACCGTTGTGCCACCGGAGCCATAACTAACTGTTGCGTCACTTTGCAGGGGCATACCGATTGCCAAACGGTTTTGAAAAACTCGAGAAACTTTGTAGAAATCGTCGTGTTGGCGCGCTTCCTTTTGGACGATTGATGCCAACGTCAGCACCTTGTGCCGGTCAGCTTCAGCTACCCTAAAGTGTTCCAGCTCCTGATATGTGCGCGCAACCATCTGCTTGAGTATCTGATGCGCAGTCAATGCCGGGTCAAAGCTGTAGGTAGCGGGAAACAGGTATCCCTCCGCCGAAGGCTCTGTGGCGGGGATACCTAGTGCGGCTAAGTCCTTGGCTGCACTAGTGAACTGCGACACCGGCTTTCCCGAAGCGCTAGCCAGTTGCGCCAACACGTTGGTGATTCGCAGCCCTTCCTTGATGGTCACTCGGTTTACCTTGAGCGATTTGGGGTCTTTTAGAGCCGCCAGCGCGGCCGCCGAGCTCATTTGCTCTCGCAATAAATAGGTGCCCGGGTAGAACACGGTGTTCTCTGCAACTATGAGGCGATAAATCACATCGGAGTTCTTGACCACACCCAATTTTGCGAGGTCCGAGGCGACTCCCAGGCCGCTCTCGCCCTGGGCGATAACAAGAGTGACTGAGCCAGTTCCGGAACCTTGGTAATCGCGACCGAGAAGACCATCGTACAAGTTACGCAACTGCGCACGCTGGGTGAAGGCGATTGCTACTAGCAACAGAAATACGAGAAAACCGGCAACTACTGTCCTGCGGAATCGGTATTTGGCTTTCAAGCTTTTATTGGGTTGCTGTCTAAACTGGCTCATCTTGAGGCCTTTCAAAATCAGCAAGTGCCTTGCCGGGCTGATTACCGGTAAGTTTTTCGGCTGCCAAAGCCTGTTCCAAAATGATAGCCGCTGCCTCTTGATCGATTATGGCTCGAGAGTTCTTTGAGTTCTTGCCCGCAAGCCGAAGGTTGGCCGTTGCAGACACAGTGGTAAGTCTCTCATCCACCAGTCGAACTTCAACGTTTAGCGCCTCTGAAATCGCGAACGCAACCCGAAGTGCATCCTGGGTGGACGCAGTTTCACGCCCGGCCATAGATACCGGTAGGCCAACGTAAACCTCAACAAAGCTGTAGTCATCAGTTGCGATTTTGATGGCGGCTGCTGTGCGCTCGGGCGTTTCCAGACGCAGAACAGTTTCGAAAGGGCTCGCCAAGATGGCATCTTGGTCGCTAATGGCTAGGCCAACGCGGGCTTTACCCACGTCAACTGCTAATCGTCGACCTTTTCGCATGGCGAACAGCTTAGAGCGCTGCCTTCACGGCCGAAATAGCCGCGTCGATCTGTGAAACATCGGAACCGCCGCCTTGAGCGATGTCGTCCTTGCCACCACCGCCACCACCGAGCACGCTGCTAGCTACACGAACCAAGGCGCCAGCCTTGACACCCTGAGCCTGAGCTTGCCTGCTGGTTGCGATTACCAACATTGGCTTTGCATTAACAACACCAAAGATTGCCGCAACGCCGGAATCGGCGCCAAAACCCTCTCGAATCTGAGTGGCAAGACTACGAAGGTCCTCTACCGACTCCAAAGATCCAATGTTTTGGGCAACAATCTTGTTTCCGTTCACAACCTGGGCGGCCGCAATAAGAGCAGGAACCTTGGCCGCTAGCTCGGCAGCCTGGTATCCCGCCAACTTACGCTGAGCGCTCTTCAGGTCATCGATGGTCTGCAACAGACGATCTTCTAGCCCGCCTTGAGGAGCCTTTAGGATTTCTCCCAAACGGGCAACCAAAGCCCGCTCGGTTGCAAGTGCGCGGAATGCATCGATGCCAACAAGAGCTTCGATTCGGCGCGAACCAGATCCAACCGAAGATTCATTGATGACCGAAACCAGCCCGATCTGCGAGGAACGAGCAACGTGGGTTCCACCGCAGAGTTCACGCGACCAAGGGCCGCCAACTTCGATTACACGAACGCTTTCGTCGTAGGTCTCCCCGAACAAAGCAACCGCTCCCCAAGTCTTTGCCTCTGGAAGGCTCATGAACTGAGCGCTAACAGCTAGATCGCTGCGGATAGCCAAGTTGGTGACTTCTTCGATTTCGCTCTTGGTCTCCGTGCTTAGAGCCTGAGCCCAAGAGAAGTCCAAGCGAAGGTAGCCAGGCTTGTTGTAGGAACCACTCTGTAAAGCGGTAGGGCCTAGGACCTGGCGCAGTGCTGCGTGCACCACGTGAGTACCCGAGTGTGCCTGGCAAGCACCGAGGCGCCAATCGGCATCGACCGAGGTAACAGCCTTTTGACCGACCGAAACCTGCCCCTTGCGAACCAAAACCTTGTGGCTGACCAGGCCCTTGACCGGCTTTTGCACATCTAGGACTTCAAGTTCAAAGCCGTCTCCGGTGATAAAACCGGCATCGCTGTCCTGGCCACCTGATTCCGCGTAGAAACTGGTCTGGTCCAAGATGATTTCTGCAATCGAGCCCTGCTCAACCACAGTGCTGCTGCCGCCATCGCTGATAAGTCCAATGACCTTGGCATCGCTCTGCAACTCTTGATAACCGGTAAAGGTAGTCACACCCTTGGCGCGGAAGGCGCTGTAAACCGTAAGATCGTTTCCGCCCAATTTCTTCTCTCGGGCATCTGCCTTAGCACGGTCGCGCTGCTCGGCCATCAGGGCCTTGAAGCCATCGCGGTCTACCGTTAGACCCTGTTCCTCAGCCATTTCCAGAGTGAGGTCAATGGGAAAGCCATAGGTGTCGTGGAGCAAGAAGGCCGCATCGCCCTTGAGCTGCTTACTTCCGCTGTTCTTGACGACCTCAATGGCTTCTTCCAGGAATACGGTTCCGGCAACAAGCGTGCGCAGGAATGCCTCTTCTTCGGCCACAGCCGCGGTAAGGATGCGCTTGAACTCAGCCTCGAGTTCTGGGTAAGCCGCCTTCATGGCCTCTTTGGAGGTGGTGAAGAGCTGGGTAAAGGTTGGGGTTTCCACGCCGAGCAGTCGCATAGCGCGAACGGTGCGACGCAAGAGGCGGCGCAGCACGTAGCCGCGACCGTCGTTCGCCGGTGTAACGCCATCGCAGATCAGCATCAGGGCTGAGCGCACGTGGTCAGCCACAACGCGAAGACGAACGTCGTCCTCAGTATTGGCGCCATAGGTCTTGCCAGAAAGCTTGGCAGCCAGATCTAGAACTGGGCGAACCTGGTCGATCTCGTAAAGGTTTTCTACACCTTGAAGCAAGAACGCAACGCGCTCTAGACCCATGCCGGTGTCGATGTTCTTCTTTGGTAGTTCGCCGAGGATCTCGAAGTTGTCCTTGCCAAGACCCTGACCGCGCTCGAACTGCATGAACACGAGGTTCCAGATTTCGATGTAACGGTCTTCGTCGGCCTCAGGACCACCCTCGCGTCCGTAGTCTGGGCCTCGGTCGTAGTAAATTTCTGAGCAAGGTCCTGCTGGTCCTGGCTGGCCGGTGCTCCAGTAGTTGTCTTTCATGCCACGGCGCTGAATGCGCTCAAGCGGGATGTCGGCAATCTCTCGCCACATGCCAATCGACTCGTCGTCATCCTGGAATACGGTCACCCACAGCAACTGCGGGTCAATACCCAAACAGCCACTTTCGCGGCTGCCGGTTAAAAACTCCCAAGCGAAACCAATTGCCTCACGCTTGAAATAGTCACCAAAAGAAAAGTTTCCATTCATCTGGAAGAACGTGCCGTGGCGGGTAGTCTTGCCGACTTCCTCGATGTCGAGCGTTCGCACGCACTTCTGCACACTGGTTGCACGCGAATAAGGCGCAGGAACCAGGCCCGTCATGTAAGGAATGAAAGGCACCATGCCCGCCACTGTGAAAAGCAACGATGGGTCTTCGCTAATCAGCGACGCAGAAGGAACTACGGTGTGGCCCTTGCTAGCAAAGTAATCAAGCCAGCGACGGCGAATTTCGGCGGTTTGCACGTGAGTAGCGTCCTAGTCGTGAAGGAACCCAGAAAGCTGGGATCTAGTTGGTCTGTTTGGCAGCTTCAGCTGCGATTTCGGCTTCTCGTTCGCGGAAGCCATCGCTGACGGCTGCACCAAACTCCTTGGCCCGACGTGCCACGTCGTCTGCCAAGTCTTTTGCCTTTGGATTTTCGCGCAACTGCTGCGCGGTTACAACGCCAAGACCAATGCCTGCGATGAACCAAATAAGTTTTTTCATGGGGCTACCCTTTTCTTACTCTTTGAAACCTGACAGCAGCTACTTCTTGGCCTTGCCAAAGAAGACTGAGCGCAGACCATTCGCTACACCCGCAATTTTAACGAGTGGCGAACCGAGAGTTGATGCAAAAAGAGCAACTAAAGCACTAACGTTGCCGGTTACTTCGACTACGTTTTCGGTAATTACGTCTACCTTGGCCAACTGCTTGTTCGTGACCTGGACGGTTTCGGTAAGTTCGGTGAGCAGCGGAGATACGTCATCGCCAATATTGCGAATCGATATCCTTGCTTCGTCGAGCACTCGGCCCAACTTGATAAGCGGGACAGCCAAGAAAAGCACCAGTAACACAAATGCACTGGCAGCAATAATTCCTGCGATGTCTCCGCCGCTCACGCGAACTCCTAACTAGTTGTTAGTTCGAAACTACTAGCGAGCTGCGTAGTACTCAACCACAAGCTGTACTTCACAGGTGATTGGGACTTCGGCGCGCAATGGGCGACGCACTAGAACAGCGGTTAGCTTGTCTAGCTGTACGTCTAGGTATCCAGGAACTGGAGGCAGAACGTCTACGTGACCGCCGGCTGCTGCAACCTGGAAAGGCTCAGTTCCTTCGCTCTTAGCGTGGACGTGGATCTGCTGGCCTGGCTTGACTCGCATCGATGGGCGGTCTACGCGCTCACCGTTTACGAGGATGTGACGGTGCACAACCATCTGACGAGCCTGTGCGATGGTACGAGCAAAGCCCGCACGAAGCACAAGCGCATCTAGGCGCATTTCTAGAAGCTCAACCAGGTTCTCACCGGTTAGGCCTGGAGCGCGCTTTGCCTCAGCAAAGGTCTTACGAAGCTGTGCCTCGCGAATACCGTACTGGGCGCGAAGACGCTGCTTCTCGCGAAGACGTACAGCAAAGTCGCTGTCTGCCTTCTTGCGAGTGCGTCCGTGCTGACCTGGAGCGTATGGACGCTTCTCTAGGTACTTAGCTGCTTTAGGGGTTAGGGCTAGGCCCAGTGCGCGAGACAAACGAGTCTTGCTGCGGGTACGTGTGGTTTTAGACACGTGTTCCTTTCTTAGGATCCAAATGGATCAATAGCTTCTGTTCACAAATTGGAATCGAAAATCTAGAGTTGATTTCGATCTAATCGCCACGGACCAACTGGCTATTTAGTTGGTCGCTCCGTATGAGTTCCGCACAGCCGCGAGCGGGTTACTCCAGACGGCAACCTGTCAATACTAGCAGGGCGCCCTCTAAGAACCAAGGTTATTTCGAGCCTTTTATGCCTCTGATGATGGCTCGAAGGCGGCCCCACCGCTCCCCTAGCTCACGTTCGTAACCAACTTCTTTTGGTGCATAGTACTTTTTGTTGGCAAGTTTTCCACCCAGGTAAACCTGCTCCAGAACAGCTTTCGAGTCATCATGGGGGTAGAGATAGCCAACGCCATTCCCTCTGGACTTAGCTCCGGAATAGTTGCTGGACCTAAGCGGCTTGGGCACGAGCGGCTGTAAACCGGCACGGACATCATCAATGGCCTGATTTATCGCGTTGTAGGCCGAGTTGCTCTTTGGCGCCAGCGAAAGGTAAATAGTTGTCTCTGCCAAGGGAATGCGGCCCTCGGGCATGCCGATCTGCTGAACCATTTCGAAGGTTGCAACTGCTAGTGGCAGTGCATGAGGATCGGCCAGACCGATGTCTTCAGCCGCCAGAATCATCAGGCGGCGGGCAATGAACCTTGGTTCCTCGCCACCTTCGATCATGCGTGCCAGCCAGTGAATGGCGGCGTCGGCATCAGAACCACGAACACTTTTTATAAAGGCACTGATGATGTCGTAGTGCTGATCGCCATCGCGGTCATAGCGGACCAACGATCTATCGAGTGCGGCTTCGATCGCCTGTTGAGTAATGAGGATCTTGCTACCCACTGCTTTATCCGGTGTGGGCGCAGTAGCTAAACGAGCGTTTCCGGCTGCTGCCTCCAGAACGGTAAGAGCTCTGCGGGCATCGCCCTGAGCCAGGGAAACAATCTGTTCCAAGTTCTTTACATCGATGTCGAACTCGTTCGACAAACCCCTGGAATCCGATAGGGCACGGCTTAGGAGGTCTTTGATGTGCGAGTCAGCCAACGGCTCGAGTGTCAGTAGTAGTGATCGGCTCAGTAACGGGGCGATGACGCTGAAGGAAGGATTCTCTGTGGTGGCAGCGATGAGCACCACCCAGCCCGCCTCGACACCCGGCAGCAAGGCATCCTGTTGCGCTTTGGAGAAGCGATGGATCTCGTCAAGAAATAGCAGAGTTCCGGTACCGTACGCATCGCGTTCCTTGCGAGCGGCCAGCATAACCTCACGGACGTCCTTGACTCCCGCGGTAATGGCACTCAACTCAACGAACTTGCGTCCGGATTCACGCGCTATGACTTGCGCGAGTGTGGTTTTTCCAGTTCCAGGAGGTCCCCAAAGCAGAAGCGAAGTTGTGGATGCAAGCTTTGCGGATGTCACTTGACTGGCCAGTTGCAACAGCGGCGAACCGGGTTTAAGTAGGTGCTCCTGCCCCACAACCTCACTCAAATACCGAGGACGCATTCGAGCAGCCAACGGAACCGCTATGGCAAACATGCTCTCGTCTTGGGTCACCCCTTCAGGATGCCATAAAATCTGTAGAGATAGTCCCAGAAGGAGACCGAAGTGGCCAGCAAAAAGAATCAAACCTCGAACGCCGAAGCTCGCTTGAAAGCATTCGAAGCTAAGCAACAGGCGCGAGAGCTAGTGCAAAAAAAGCGCACTGCTGATAATCGATTCGCGATCATCGTTGCAGTTGTTGCAGTTCTGGTTGCTCTTGGTGCAACCTACGGTCACGCCTTCCTTCCAGGCGGCTCGCTGGCTGCCAGCGCTTCTCCTAGCGCTACTCCATCGTTGAGCGCTTCTGCCTCGGCAAGTGCGTCTGCTAAGGCAACCGCTTCCGCCAGCCCAACCGCCAGCGCGGCGCCCACTAATGGTCCGCTTGTGCCTAGCCCTGCTGTTGCTGAACGCCGCACCTGGACCGGAACCATGCAGCTCAACGGTTCAGAACTTGGACTAAGCCTCAGTGGCAAGAAAGCACCTCAGGCCGTAGCAAACTTTTTGACTCTTGCCAAAAAAAACTTCTATAAGAACGTCACCTGCCACCGACTAACCACTAGTGGAATCTTTGTTCTGCAGTGTGGAGACCCAGAGGGCACCGGAGCCGGCGGCCCAGGTTACAGCTGGGGACCAATCGAGAATGCTCCAGCCAGCAATGTTTACAAGAGCGGTGTAATTGCCATGGCACGCCGTATGGACAACGGATCCACAATGGGCTCGCAGTTCTTCATCGTTTACAAGGATTCGAACATTCCAGCAGACCTTGCCGGCGGTTACACCGTCTTTGGTCGAATCACTAGCGGTCTTGATGTTGTCACCAAGATTGCAGCACAAGGAACCACCGATGGCGGAGGGGATGGTGTACCTAAGGTGGCAACCACCATCGGTGCTATCAAACTAAACTAAAGGAACGTCTTTACTAGGGCTCATCTTGTGTGAGTCAACAAACTCAGGAGCACACCTTGGCAACCAATACAACCTTCGGCCGCGTCGATGAAGAAAACAACGTCTTTGCAATCGAGGGTGGTGTCGAGCGTCGTGTAGGTCAGTACCCAAATGTGACTCCAGCCGAGGCCCTGGCATACTACGAGCGCAAGTTCACCGATCTTGAGGCTCAAGTTCGCCTGTTCGAGCAGCGCGTGAAGGCGAATGCTGACGCAAACTCGCTTAAGAAGAGCCTGCAGACCCTCACCCTTGAGCTCATGGAGCCGGCCGCTGTCGGAGACATCGAAGCCCTGCGTAAGCGCCTGGTAGAAGCCAGCGAAAAGGTAACGGTAGCGGTTGCGGCTAAGACCGAAGAGAACAAAGAGCAGATCGCGGCCGCCTTGGCTGAGCGCGCCAAGATTGCCGAAGCCGCCGAGGCTATCGCAAACCAGGATGCCGCCAAGACTCAGTGGAAGAACTCCAGTGCACAGATGACCGCCCTATTCGAGCAGTGGCAGACCCAGCAGAAGTCTGGTCCAAAGCTCCCTAAGAGCGATGCAGACGCAATCTGGAAGCGCTTCAGCACCGCTCGCACCAAGTTCGATGCAGCAAAGCGCCAGTATTTCGCATCCCTGGACGCTGCAAACAAGGCTGCCAAGGGCAAGAAGTTGGCTATCGTTACCTCAGCCGAGGCACTTGTTGCAAAGGGCGCCGATGGCATTGTTGAGTACCGCAAGCTGCTAGACGAGTGGAAGGCCGCTGGCCGCTCCCAGAGCAAGGTAGACGACGAACTTTGGGCGCGTTTCAAGGCCGCAGGAGACACGATCTATGCCGCTAAGGGTGAGCAGATTGCTGTTGAAAACACCGAGTACTCGGCAAACCTAGCCGTCAAGCTCGAGCTTCTAGCCGAGGCCGAGAAGTCCGTCAAGCCAGAAAAAGACTTGGCTGAGGCTAAGCGTGTCCTTCAGAGCATTCAGTCCCGGTGGGAGAAGGCCGGCAAGGTTCCTCGTGAAAAGGTACGCGAGGTGGAAGACCGCCTCAAGGCCATCGAAACCCGTGTTCGCAAAGCCGAAGACGAGAACTGGCGCAAGACCGATCCTGCCGCCATTGAACGCACCAACTCGGTACTCAGCCAGCTGGTTGATTCCATTACCAAGTTGGAAGCTGATTTGGCAACTGCTAAGGCTGGCAAAGACGCCAAGAAGATCAAGGCTGCAACCGAGGCACTTGAGGCTCGCAAGGCTTGGCTAGAGGTAGTCAAAGCCGCACAATAGTTCAAGAATTAGCGAAACCGGGAGTCTCTTTTGAGGCTCCCGGTTTCGTTTTACCCATAAGGTTTTGCGCTAGTTACTCGAATTCTCGCGGTGAATCGCTTCCAACTGCCAGCCGTCGGGGTCAATCACAAATGCGGCGAAATAATCTGGTCCAAACTCGGTAAAGATTCTTGGTCCGCCTCGGTCAACTGCACCAAGGCTTAGGGCTACACGATGGAACTCAGCGACGGCCGCTTGACTTGGCGCCTCAAAAGCCAGGTGAAAGCCGCGACCCGCACTCAGACGGGACATTGCGCGTTCCTTGATGGTGAAAATGTCTTTGCCCTCCACCAATCCATAGCCGATGGCCTGCTTGGCCTCTCCGGGTCGGAAATCAGTGAATACTCTGCGGTAACCCAAGGTTTCCATAATGGCGTCGTAGAAGGCTCCAGATTTTTCGATGTCCGATACACCCAAACTGATGTGGTGCAACATTGTCATGGCTAGCTCCCTTTGCTTGGCTTACTGCGTTACTCGGTAAACATCGTAAACCGCATCGATGCGGCGTACTGAATTCAAGAGGTGATCAAGAATGCTTGGATCACCGATTTCAAAAACAAACCGGCTTAGAGCAACTCGGTCGGCCCGGGTGGACACGCTGGCACTCAAGATGTTTACCTGATGCTCTGAGAGCACTCGAGTGACGTCTGAGAGCAATCCATTGCGGTCCAGTGCCTCAATCTGAATCTGCACCAGGAATTGGCCACGAGAGGAAGTAGCCCAGGTAACTTCCATGAGTCGCTCTGGCTGTTCACGCAGCTCGCGCACATTCTTGCAGTCTGAGCGGTGAACTGAAATGCCACTGCCTCGGGTAACCCAACCCACAATTTCATCACCTGGAACAGGAGTGCAGCAGCGAGCAAGCTTTACCATTACGTCGGCATCGCCACGAACCAGAACACCAGAGTTATTGCTGCGTTGGTCGGTGGCGCTTCTTGGCTTGATTGGCAGCTCGAACACGGGGTCTTCGCTGTCGTCGTGGACCTGCATCATTGCGGTGAGTTTCTCCACCACGCTCTGTGCCGAAGTGTGCCCCTCCCCCACGGCCGCGAACAGTCCGGTTAGGTCGGTGTGATGCAAGTCGGCCGCCAGTTGAACAATTAGGTCGCCAGCCATCAAGTTCTTTAGTGGCAGGTTAGCCTTGCGCATCGCCTTGGCAATGGCTTCTTTTCCGGTTTCAACCGCGTCTTCGCGGCGTCCAGCGGCTACCCACTGCTTGATCTTGGCTCTGGCTCTCTGGCTCTTTACAAAGTTGAGCCAGTCTTGACTTGGTCCGGCGTCGGGGTTCTTCGATGTGAATATCTCAACCACATCGCCGGATTGCAGCTCGGTCTCCAAAGGAACAAGACGACCATTTACCTTGGCGCCCATGGTTCGGTGACCTACTTCGGTGTGAACGGCATAGGCAAAATCAACCGGGGTTCCACCAGTTGGCAGGCCAATAACGCGACCCTTAGGCGTGAAGACGTATACGTCCTTTGCGCCAATCTCGTATCTAAGGGCGTCAAGGAACTCGCTAGGGTCCTGAGTCTCGGCTTGCCAATCACTTAGGTGTTTGAGCCAGGCTAGGTCTTCCTCGGTGCTGGTAGAGCCCTTGCCTACCTGCTCCTTGTATTTCCAATGAGCCGCTACACCGTATTCGGCACGCTGGTGCATTTCCTGCGTACGTATTTGAATCTCAATGGACCTGCCAGCAGGCCCAATTACTGTGGTGTGCAGTGATTGGTACAGGTTGAACTTGGGCATGGCGATGTAATCTTTGAAGCGACCAGGAACCGGGCTCCAACGAGAGTGAATCGAACCTAGAATCGCGTAGCAATCGCGCACGTCTTGCACGATTACACGGATGCCAACCAAGTCATAGATGTCGTCGAACTCGCGACCGCGCACCACCATTTTTTGGTAGATGCTGTAGTACTGCTTGGGTCTACCTGCCACTCGGCCTTTGATGCGGTTCTCACGAAGGTCTTCTTCGATGTTGGCGATCACCGAATCGATGAACTCTTCGCGCTTTGGACTGCGCTGGCGCACCAGATTGACGATTTCCTCGTAAACCTTTGGGTACAAAACGCTAAACGAAATATCCTCAAGTTCGCTCTTGATAGCGCTGATGCCAAGGCGGTGCGCTAGCGGAGCGTAGATCTCGATTGTTTCCTGAGCCTTTTTGCGTGCCTTTTCTGGGTCAACAAAACCCCAGGTACGAGCGTTGTGAAGGCGATCCGCAAGTTTAATGACCAGAACACGGATGTCCTTAGACATGGCGACAACCATTTTGCGCACGGTTTCGGCCTGGGCGTTATCCCCAAACTTGACCTTGTCAAGCTTTGTTACACCGTCTACCAACATCGCAACTTCGTTGCCAAAATCGCGAGTCAGACTATCTAGCGTGTAGGGGGTGTCTTCTACGGTGTCGTGAAGCAGTGCGGCGGCCAAGCTGGTCACGCCAATTCCTAGGTCTGCCAGAATCTTGGTGACTGCCAGTGGGTGCGTGATGTACGCCTCGCCGCTTTTGCGTGTCTGCCCTCTATGAGCCTCTTCCGCTACCTCGAAAGCGCGTTCTAGGATGCTCAAATCAGCTTTTGGGTGGTTCGATTTTGCGATGCGTAGGATCTCGCCTAGTTCTTCGGCGTAAGGCCCACCTTTGCCAAACAACCCCTGCAGGCGCGTGCGGAAAGCACTAATACTGCCTGTAGGGGTTGCGTCTGACAATTTGTTTTGGGTTTGTTACTAGCGGTTAGCCAGTACCTTTGCCTCGGCGGCTGCGTACTTGGCTTCCTTCTCGCGGAACATCGAATAAAGAGGTGCTGCCACAAAGATGGTGGAGTAAGTACCCACAATAATTCCGATAAACAGGGCCAGCGAGATGTCGCGAAGGGTTCCCGCACCTAGCAATAGGGTTCCGATAAACAAAATCGAAGCAACAGGCAAAACTGCTACAACCGAGGTGTTGATCGAACGAACCAAAGTCTGGTTAATCGCTAGATTTACGCGCTCACGGAAGGTGGTGGTTGCGCTGAACTCAACTTCGAAGGTGTTTTCGCGAATCTTGTCGAAAACAACCACGGTGTCGTAAAGCGAGTAACCAAGAATGGTCAAGAAACCGATTACAGCTGCCGGGGTAACTTCGAAGCCGAGAGCTCCGTATACGCCAGCTGTGATTACCAAGTCGTGCACGAGGGCGATAAGCGCTGCAGCAGACATCTTTAGGGTTCTAAAGTAGGCAGCCATAGCAATCGCGGCCAGGACGATGAACCAGATAAGACCGCTAAGTGCCTTTCCAGTTACATCCGCTCCCCAGTTAGCTCCAACAAACGAAGACGCAACAGCACTGCCAGGAACACCAAATCCCTTTGCGATTGCCTGGCGAACCAGCTCGCTCTTGTTAGGTGAAAGCTTTTCGGTCTGGATGCGAACGCCATCGGTTCCAACCTGGCTCACGTTTACCTGAGCGGTTGCGCCTAGGATGCTGTCAACGGAGTTTGTGGCAATGCTCTGGTAGTTGGCGCTGGTGCTGGTCACTCGGAATTCCGACCCACCCTTGAACTCGATACCGAAGTTGAATCCGTTGTGTACCAAAAAGGTCAGGGCAATCGCAGCCAGCATAACCACTGCCGAAACGGAGAAACCAAGGTTTCGACGGCCAACGAAATTGTAGGAACGTTCACCCGAGTAGAGTGCGTTACCGAAATCACTAAATCGAGACATTAGTTTGCATCTCCCTTGGTTTCGCTAACCTTGCGCTCGGCAATGGTCTGGCGTTTTACAGCTTCTTTTGAGGCCTTTGCGGCCTTGGTTGCAGTTACTTCTTTAGAAACGCGGAACTGTCCGCGACCTACGTAAGCAATATCGGACATGGTTTTTACGTCGAAGCCGCTCCACTTGTGACCGCTGGCAAAGAACTTGGTTCCCGCTAGCAACTGCAGCATCGGGTGCGTGAACAGAACCACGACCAAGATGTCGATAATGGTGGTTAGGCCTAGTGTGTAAGCAAAACCACGAACGGTACCCACGGTAAGTGTGTAAAGCACCACAGCGGCTAGGAACGAAATACCGTCCGAAACCAGAATGGTACGGATTGCACGTCTCCAACCCTGGTCTACCGCTGCCGAAAGGCTGCGGCCGTCGCGAAGCTCATCGCGGACACGCTCAAAGTAAATAATGAACGAGTCTGCTGTAATACCAATCGACACAATCAGACCGGTAACGCCGGCCAAAGATAGTCGGTATCCCTGACGCCAGGCCAGAAGCGAAACCATCAGGTATGTGAATACTGCAGCCACTACCAGCGAACCGATGGTGATGATAGCGAGACCGCGGTACTGCAAAAGCGAATAGAAAACAACGATTAGCAGACCGATAAGACCGGCAAGCAAACCACTGCTTAGTTGCTGGCCACCAAGAGCAGCGCTGATGTTGTCCTGACTCTGCACCTGGAAACCGATTGGCAATGATCCGTACTTGAGCTGGTCTGCTAGTGCCTTGCTGCTTACAGCATCGAACGAGCCAGTGATCTGGGCCTGTCCGTTGGTGATAACAGCTTGGGCAGATGGTGCGGTGATTACGTAGCCGTCGAGGGTAACCGCGAACTCGTCACGTGGCTTTTGGCCAGCTTGGTTCAGTGCGTAAAGACGCTGGGTTACCTTGGCAAATCCTGCGGTTCCAGTGGTGTCGAATGTAAGGTTTACAGCCCATTCGCCGGTGCTCGCACCGGTTGAAGTGGTAACGGTGTTGGCGTTGGCGTCTGCGATGTGCTTGCCCTCAACCTCTACCGGACCAAGGATGTATTTAAAAGTACGGCTCGAGTCACAGGTAACAAGAGGCTTGGTGTTGTCGTCTACCTGGCCAGGTGCGCGGAACGACTTTGAGCAATCAAGTTGCTCGTACTGTGCCTGCAAGGTCTTGCTAACCCAGTTCAGGTCGCTTCCGTTGGTAGGGCTAGCACTGCTGGTAGCCAGTGGAGCGCCGGTGATGGTTGGCACAGCGCTCGCGCTGGCGTGAACATCGGTGCTAGCGCCCACTGCAGCGGTTGGGCCACTCTGTGAGCTAACTAGCACTGGCCGGAACTGCATCGATGCGCTTGCCTGAATTAGCTTCAGAGTGCTGTCACTTGGCTTACCTGGGATTTCAACAATGATGTTGTTGTTTCCCTGAGTGGTGACGCTTGCTTCCGCAACACCGGTGCCGTCAACGCGTTGACGAATAATCGACACGGCTTGCGCGAGGTCGCCCGGCTTGATGGTCTGGCCATTGGCCAGCTGCGGGGTAAGGATGATCTGCGTTCCACCCTGAAGGTCTAGGGCCAGCTTGGGAACGAACGACGCCTGAGGGTCGTTGTAAAGGATGCCAAGTCCAATCAGAGCGGACAGGGTGACGCCTATGCCACCGAGCCAGACGAGGCGCTTGCGCGCTGATTTTTGGATGCCAGATGCGGCCACGATAAGTCCGTTTCTTCTTCTGGTTAGTTCTCGGTCTGCTTTGGTGCAGCAGGCTTACGAGTACGGGTGGTCTTCTTTGGTGCTTCATCGGCTGCACTGTCTGCAACAAAGCTCGGCAGTTCGGTCGACTCGGCTTCTGCTTCCCAAACCGAAACGCTGCGGATGGCGGCCTTCAGGACCTCGATGTTGCTTCCGGCGGTAACAACTACAACGTTGTCATCGTTCACGGACACCACAGTTCCCACAATGCCGCTAAAAAGAACTACTTTGGCGCCAGGCACCAGTTGAGTCTTCATTTTCTCGGCCTCAGCCTTGCGCTTGCGCGAGCTGCGCATGTTCATGAAAATCATGATGCCAAAGAACACGACAATCAGAATGAGCGAGTTGGAATCCATTTTTTACCTTCGGCTAAACAAAAACAAAGGCGCACAAAGCGCCCTTTAGATTATAGGTTACCCACGGTGGGCTATCCCTCTAGAGTAGGGGTTTCCAACCCAAGATGCTGGTAAGCAAGCCCCGTGGCAACTCTGCCTCTTTGGGTTCGGGCAATTAGCCCTTGTCTTACTAAGAACGGTTCGACCACTGCTTCGATGGTGTCTTGTTCCTCGCCAACTGCAACTGCAAGTGTCGAAAGGCCAACTGGGCGATTAGCGAATCGGCTAGTTAGTAGCTCCAATATTTGTCGGTCAAGCCGGTCTAGACCGATTTCGTCTACCTCGTAAAGCACCAATGCGGCCTTGGCCTCTTTTAGGCTCACCTGCGAAACGTTGGCAACTAAAGCAAAATCTCTAACTCGGCGCAGGAGTCGGTTTGCGATACGCGGTGTGCCGCGGCTTCGTTTCGCGATCTCCCCGAGCGCATCGGAGCTGATGTTTATCTGGAGCTTGTTGGCGGCACGTAACAGAACCTGGGCAA
The DNA here is from genome assembly GCA_947373155.1 of Microbacteriaceae bacterium. Lineage (GTDB taxonomy): Bacteria > Actinomycetota > Actinomycetes > Actinomycetales > Microbacteriaceae > Rhodoluna. The sequence continues at coordinate 18,293 of CANBWO010000020.1, forward strand.
GCTCATCGTCGTTATAAAACTCCAGGTGTGCTGTGAAACCAAAGCGATCCCGAAGTGGATTGGGGAGCATGCCACTTCGGGTAGTTGCTCCCACCAGAGTGAAAGGCGCCAGCTCAAGCGGAATGCTGGTGGCACCCGGGCCTTTGCCGACCATTACATCAACTCTGAAGTCCTCCATGGCCAGGTACAGCATTTCTTCTGCTGGTCTAGCCATGCGGTGGATTTCATCGATGAAAAGAACTTCGCCAGGTACAAGTGAGGAAAGTACCGCCGCGAGATCGCCCGCGTGTTGGATGGTTGGACCACTTGTGAGCCGCAGTGGGTGGCCGCTCTCGTGCGCAACGATCATGGCCAAGGTTGTCTTCCCAAGACCTGGAGGCCCGGCCAGCAGAATGTGATCTGCGGTTCGGTTCTGCATTTTTGCAGCGTTCAACATCAGGCTCAACTGTTGGCGAACTTTGGTTTGCCCAACGAACTCATCGAGGCTCTTTGGCCTTAGGGCTGATTCGAAGGCTAATTCGCCACCGCTGGTTTCGGCGGAAGTTAGATCGCTCATTCGTCTCCCCCGCTAATTGACTTACCCGAGCCAAGCGCACCAAGCGCTGAGCGCAATAGGGCGTCGGCAGTGGCGCCTGAACCGAGCGCCGAAGCGGCTTCGCGCACCGCCTGGGTCGCGGAACGCTCCGGCCAACCCAATCCCTGTAGGGCCAAACTCACGCTAGCGAGATCCACTTTTGGTGTAGTCGAATCCTCCGAAGGCCTTCCAGCTGGTGTTGGAACCAAGCCCTTGAGCTTGCCGGCAAGAGTCACCGTGATGAGCTTGGCGGTCTTTGGACCAATTCCAGAAACACTACGGAAAGCTGCGTCGTCTTCTGAGAGAACGGCAACGCGAATCTGGTCAGCGGTGAGGGCCGCCAAGATACCCAGAGCCGATTTAGGCCCCACACCCGTTACCGAACGCAACAGATCGAACATTTCCAGTTCTTCTTGATTGGCAAACCCGAAGAGCGTGAAAGCGTCTTCGCGCACGATTAGTGCAGTGTGAAGTCTTGCGCTTTCACCCAGCCGAAGCTGAGAACTGGTCTGAGGTGTGACAAAAACCTGATACCCCACCCCGGAGACATCGATTACTAACTGATGTTGAGTCAGCGAAAATACTGTTCCGGTTAGCGAGGCGATCACGCTGTCAAGACTAACTAACCCTCGCGCTTACGGGCGGCAGCAGAGGCCGCGGCGTGCCATGCGCGTTGGGCAGGAGTTAGGGCGGAATCGCTTGAAACAGCAGAACCTGCACCACGCCATCCATGGCAAATTGCAATTGCCAGCGAGTCTGCCGCGTCTGCGGGCTTGGGTACTTCGGCTAAGCCAAGAATCTTTGCAACCATCGCCCCAACCTGGTCCTTATTTGCTTTTCCGCTACCGGTGACAGCCGCCTTAACCTCGGTTGGAGTATGCATGGCGATTGGGATGCCGTGACGGTTGGCCAGAAGCAACACCACGCCAGAAATTTGAGCAGTTCCCATGACCGACCGCACGTTTACATCGGCGAAGACGCGCTCCAGCGCTATCACGTCGGGTTTGATTCGTTCAATCAAAGCATCGATGCGGTTTCCAATGGAACCGATCCGCTCATCCAGGGCCACTGATGGCTCACTTCGATAGACGTCTACTTCGACCAGCGCAACTTTTCTACCCGCACTCAAATCGACAACACCCACGCCACACCGAGTCAGTCCGGGGTCAATCCCCAGGATTCGGGTGGAGTGGGTGCTGTTCAAAGGCTGTTAGTCGTTTTCTAGTTCGGCAAGTACATCGGCAGACATGTCAACGTTGCTGTAGACGTTTTGCACGTCATCGGAGTCTTCCAGTGCGTCAATCAACTTGATTACCTTGCGAGCTGCATCGGCGTCTACCGGAATCATCATCGATGACACAAACTCGCTGTCGGCGGATTCGTAGTCGATACCGGCTCCCTGAAGCGCAACACGGGCCGGAACCATTGCGGACGCCTCAGTGGTGATGACAAAACTTTCGCCACGGTCTTCCACGTCTTCTACACCGTGATCAAGTAGCAACTCAAGTAAGCCGTCTTCGGTTACATTCGCTGCCTTGTTAACAACGATGATTCCCTTGCGGCTGAATAAGTACGAAACGCTTCCTGGGTCGGCCATGGTGCCGCCATTTTTGGTGACCGCTAGGCGCACTTCCGCCGCAGCGCGGTTCTTGTTATCGGTTAGACACTCGATAAGGATTGCGGTTCCGGCAGGTCCGCGGCCTTCGTACATGATGGTCATGTACTCAACTGCATCGGCTCCAACACCGGCACCGCGCTTGATTGCGCGTTCGATGTTGTCGTTCGGCAGCGAACTCTTGCGACCCTTTTGGACGGCGTCGTAAAGGGTTGGGTTACCCTCGAGGTCTGGGCCACCAAGACGAGCCGCTACTTCGATGTTCTTGATTAGCTTGGCAAATAGCTTGGCGCGACGGCCATCGATGAGTGCCTTTTTATGCTTAGTTGTTGCCCATTTGGAATGGCCGGACATAGTTCTCCCAGAAACGTGAATTATTTGGTTCGAGTTTACCTGTTTGCCGTTGCTCGGCTGTAAGGCGACCTACCTAAACCTTGGCCAGCTTCGCAAAGAGCGCATGGATGCGGTCTTCTCCCGTGACTTCCGGGTGGAACGAGATGCCGAGTAGGTTCTCCTGCTGAACCCCAACGACTCCCCCATTCGGAAGCTGTGCCACAACAGATGCAGCTGCACCCACGCGAGTTATCAGAGGCGCACGGATGAATGCGGCGTGCACTTGTCCATCGGTGATGCCCTCAAAATCAAGGTCCACTTCAAAGGAGTCCAGCTGGTGGCCGAAGGCATTTCGTTGCACGGTCACGTCTAAACCGCCAAAGGTTTCCTGTCCGGAAATTCCATCGATGATTTCATCGCTGAGCATAATCAGACCAGCGCAAGTTCCAAAAATAGGCAAGCCGGCCTTGATTTTTGCCTTGATTGGCTGGAACAGGCCGTAAGCAACGCTGAGTTTGTGGATCACGGTGGATTCACCACCAGGAATGATTAGGGCCGAGACGGACTCGAGTTCTTGCAGCGTGCGCACTTTCAAAGAAGAAACGCCGATGCGATCTAGCGCAGCGGCGTGTTCTCTAAAGTCACCCTGCAGTGCCAAAACACCGATGGGCAAAGTCATTGTTACCAGCCGCGCTCCGCGAGACGGTGAGGAGCTGGGAGGTCGGATACGTTGATGCCCACCATTGCCTCGCCAAGACCGCGACTGACCTCGGCTAGAACGTCTGGGTTGTCATAGAAAGTGGTTGCCTTGACAATCGCCTTGGCGCGTGCAACTGGGTCGCCGCTCTTGAAGATACCCGAGCCCACGAAAACGCCGTCGGCTCCCATCTGCATCATCATGGCCGCGTCTGCCGGGGTGGCAACGCCACCGGCAACGAACATAACCACTGGCAACTTACCGGTGCGAGCAACTTCTTTGACAAGCTCGTATGGAGCCTGAAGTTCCTTGGCAGCAACGTAGAGGTCGTCCTCGTTCTTGGCAGCCAGAGCCGCGATCTCGCTAGATATAGTGCGGATGTGCTTCATCGCCTCAGATACGTCGCCGGTACCAGCTTCGCCCTTGGAGCGAATCATGGCAGCGCCCTCAGTGATACGACGAAGGGCTTCGCCAAGGTTGGTGGCTCCACAAACAAACGGAACTTCGAACTTCCACTTGTTTATGTGGTGAACGTAATCTGCCGGGCTGAGTACCTCGGATTCATCGATGTAGTCAACCTTTAGGCTCTGAAGAATCTGTGCTTCCACAAAGTGACCGATGCGGGCCTTGGCCATGACAGGAATCGAAACTGCAGCGATGATGCTGTCGATCATGTCTGGGTCGCTCATGCGAGAAACGCCGCCCTGTGCGCGAATGTCAGCCGGCACGCGCTCTAGAGCCATTACGGCTACGGCACCTGCATCCTCAGCGATTTTGGCTTGTTCAACGTTAATTACGTCCATAATTACGCCGCCCTTAAGCATCTCTGCTAGGCCGCGCTTGACTAGGGAAGTTCCGGTGGTTGCTTTTGCATCAGTCATAGTGACAATCCTAAACCAACCGAAAAACGGTTGTATTCCGTTTACTTTTGGTTACGAAATCTCGTGCCAAGCTAGGGCAATGTCCTGACGCACGTCTTCCAGAAGCCTCGGCAAAGCCTTGGTTTGAGCGATGATCGGGAAGAAGTTGGAATCGTTTCGCCAGCGCGGAACAATATGCTGATGCAGGTGCTCTGCGATACCGGCTCCAGCCACCTCGCCCTGGTTCATTCCAATATTGAAGCCATGAGAACCACTGATGTGCTTTAGAACGCGCATTGCCTTTTGAGTTATCGCACCAATTTCCGCCACTTCCTCGGGGGTGGCTTCGTCGTAGGTACTCACGTGACGATATGGGCAAACCAGCAGGTGGCCGCTGTTGTACGGGTAAAGGTTCAGAAGCGCAAAAGCGTGTTCACCACGGTGAACAATGAGACCATCAGTGTCAGGCTTTTCTGGGGCTAGGCAAAAAGGGCAGGAATCTTTAGGCGGTTGAGTGCCATGTTGGATGTACACCATGCGATGCGGAGTCCAGAGACGCTGAAAATTATCAGGTGTTCCCGGCATGTCCCAGTTAGGGACTGCCGAAAACTCCTGATCAACCATTACTAAACCTGAGCCTTGTCTTCGATTGCCTTCAAGATGCGCGCGATTGCTTCCTCAACTGGGATGCCGTTTTCCTGGGTGCCATCGCGGAAACGGAATGACACAGCGTTGTTCTCTGCATCTTGACCGCCAGCGATGAGCTGGAAGGGAACCTTGGCAAGCGTGTGGTTTCGGATCTTCTTTTGCATGCGCTCATCAGAGTCGTCGATCTGTACGCGCACGGCATGCTTTCGCAACTGCGCAGCAATGCCATGCAGGTAATCGCTGAACGCGTCTGCAACAGGAATACCCACAACCTGAACCGGAGCCAACCAAGGTGGGAAGTGACCCGCGTAGTGCTCGGTAAGTACGCCAAAGAATCTCTCAATGGAGCCAAACAGGGCGCGGTGAATCATGACTGGTCGCTGCTTGGTTCCATCTGGAGCGGTGTACTCAAGGTCGAATCGCTCCGGAAGATTGAAGTCCAACTGAATGGTGCTCATCTGCCACGTGCGCCCGATAGCATCGCGTGCTTGAACCGAGATCTTTGGCCCGTAGAAGGCCGCGCCACCCGGATCTGGAACAAGTTCCAGGCCAGACTCGGTTGCAACTTTCTGAAGCGTATTTGTGGCTGTCTCCCAAATTTCATCGCTGCCAACGAACTTTGGGTTCTCTGGGTCGCGAGTTGACAACTCTAGATAGAAGTCGTTCAGACCGTAGTCCTTGAGCAAACCCAAAACAAAGTTCAAGACATTGGTGAGCTCGGCTTCCATGTTGTCCGGAGTCACGAATAGGTGGGCATCGTCCTGAGTCATTCCTCGCACGCGAGTAAGACCATGCAATACTCCCGATTTCTCATAGCGGTAGACGCTTCCGAATTCGAACATGCGCAGCGGGAGGTCTCGGTATGAACGAGCCTGCGACTTGAAAACCAAGATGTGGAAGGGGCAGTTCATGGGCTTCAGGTAGTAATCCTGACCCTGTTTACGAACCACGCCGTTTTCATCAACTTCTTCGTCCATGCGCATCGGAGGGAACATGCCGTCCGCGTACCAGGCTAAGTGTCCGCTGGTTTCAAACAGGTTGCTCTTGGTGATGTGTGGGCTATAAACAAACTCGTAGCCGGATTCCTCGTGCCGCTTGCGGCTGTAGTCCTCCATAACTCGGCGCATCGTGCCGCCCTTTGGATGGAAAACGGCCAAACCTGAACCAATTTCCTCTGGGAAGGAGAAAAGATCAAGTTCCGCACCGAGGCGTCGGTGGTCACGACGAGCGGCTTCTTCTAGGCGCTCTTGATGGGCCCGAAGCTCATCCTTGCTTGGCCAAGCGGTTCCATAAACTCGCTGTAGTTGCTTATTGTTTTCGTTACCGCGCCAGTAAGCACTTGCCACACGGGTCAGCGCATAGCCATTGCCAATCATTCGAGTGTTCGGAAGGTGTGGCCCACGGCACAGGTCAAACCAAACGGTTTCTCCACTTTTTGAATCTACGTTGTCGTAAATAGTTAGCTCGCCGGCTCCAACTTCGGCCGAGCCCTCCCCTAGATCCGAGCCTTTGAGGCCGATAAGTTCAAGCTTGTAAGGTTCGTTCGCAAGTTCAACGCGTGCGTCTACATCGTTGGTTACGCGACGCATAAAGCGTTGCCCTGCCTGGACGATGCGGTTCATCTCCTTTTCGAGCACCCGCAAATCCTCTGGGTTAAACGGAGTCTCAACGTCGAAGTCGTAGTAGAAACCATCGGTGATTGGAGGGCCGATGCCCAACTTGGCTTCTGGGTTAATGTTTTGAACTGCCTGAGCCAACACGTGAGCTGCCGAGTGGCGCAAAATATTCAGGCCGTCTGGGCTACCAATGAGCACACCCTCGATGACGTCGCCATCCTGAACCTTGTAGGCAAGGTCTTTTAGTTCGCCGTTGACCCTATGGGCAACCGTGGCTCGGTCTGTAAACAGCTTGAAGCCGTCGGTTCCTGGCTCAACCGTTACGGCTGCTCCATCGACGGAAATGTTCAAAATCTGCTCTTGCGACACGTGTGCTCCATGACTGAATCGAATACCTAAATCTTAGCCAGCGAACAAGACACTGCCCCGTGCTTAGGTTTGCCTTGCTAGAAATTCAGTCATCAAGTCTGTTTGATTGAGTTCATGACCAAATCTAAAGCAGTTGAATTAGACGAACAACTACTTGCCTCGCAGGAATTTCAGAAAACAGCGATGGCCAGCAAGTTGAACTGGCTGCGAGCGGGCGTGCTTGGCGCTAACGACGGAATCATGTCTACCTCTGGACTCCTGATGGGAGTAGCAGGTGCCACCTCGGACCCATCAGTGATTCTGTTTACCGGAGTTGCCGCGGTTGTTGCCGGTTCTATTTCCATGGCTGGCGGCGAATACACTTCTGTATCTGCTCAAAAGGATAGCGAGATAGCCGCACTTGCAGTTGAACGCAAGGAGCTGGCCGAGCAGCCAGAGTTAGAACTTCGCGAGCTCACCTGGTTTTACGAGCAAAAAGGTCTAAGCCTCGAAACCGCAGCCAAGGTTGCGCAGGAACTTACAGCCAAAGACGCACTACGCGCTCATGCTGAGGCTGAGTTGGGAATTGAATTGGGTTCGCATGCATCACCTACTTCGGCAGCCCTCTCATCTTTCGTGGCGTTTGCAGCCGGTGGAATTCTTCCGTTGCTAGCCGCAACGGTTCCACCGATGGCGTTGCGTGTTCCAGCAATCATCATCGCTGTCTTGATTTCGCTCATCCTCACCGGCTACGTTGGCGCAAAGATTGGTGGGGCAGGGGCCACTAAGCCAATCCTCCGCAATCTGTTGATCAGCGCTGCAACGATGGGCATAACCTACGGTATTGGCGCCCTGGTTGGGCATGCTGTTTAACCTACTGGGCAACTGTGACTAATCGGCTTTAGTCCTAGATCTGGCAGGTAAACTTGCTCTGTGAATCCACAAAAATTTGACGTAGTTCTCGTCGGTGGCGGCATTATGAGTGCCACCCTGGGAACCCTCCTAAAAAAGCTAAACCCATCATTGTCGATCAGGGTTTTCGAACGCCTCGACCAAGTTGCCAACGAATCTAGTAACCCCTGGAATAACGCGGGTACTGGCCACGCGGCTCTGTGCGAACTGAATTACATGCCCGATACCAAGGACGGCAGTCTGCCGAATCCCTCCAAGGCCATTGCAATCAACGAACAATTTCAACTGAGCAGACAGTTCTGGTCCTGGGCGGTCTCGAACGGGGTACTTGACGACCCAACCACTTTTATCTCAGCAACTCCGCACATGACCTTTGTACGTGGTGCAAAGGATGTGGACTACCTATCTCGCAGATACGAAGCTCTTAAGAACCAGCCGTTATTCTCTGGCATGGAATTCAGTACCGACCCAAAGCAAATCGCCAAGTGGGCACCTCTTCTAATCCAAGGGCGCAGCGGAGACGAACCCATCGCTGCCACCCGAATTGCGTCCGGTACCGATGTAGATTTCGGAGCCATCACCAGGCAGCTTTTTGCTCACCTCAAAGATCAGGGCGTGGACGTTATTACCTCGGCGGAGGTCAAATCAGTCAAGAAACAGACTGATGGCACCTGGAACCTTAAGGCCAAGACAAGCAATGGCACTCAGATGGTCAACGCCAAGTTCGTTTTCGTTGGGGCTGGAGGCTGGGCTCTTAAGTTGTTCCAGCGTTCAGGCATTCAGGAAGCCAAGGGCTACGGCACTTTCCCGGTTGGTGGTCAATGGCTCAAGACCGACAACCAAGAGCTGGTAGCTCTGCACAAGGCCAAGGTATACAGCCAGGCCTCCGTGGGTGCACCTCCAATGTCTGTTCCACATCTTGATACGCGCGTGGTCAACGGTAAAACCAGCCTGCTTTTCGGGCCGTATGCAACCGCGAATCCAAAGTTCCTAAAGAACGGGTCGATTCTTGACTTACCGCTGTCTATTCGGCCAGCCAACGTGATCCCGTACCTTGCCGTGGCAGTTGGCAACTTCGGCCTGGTCAAATACCTTGTCGGCGAGTTACTCAAGTCGAAGTCTCGTAAGTTCGAATCACTACTCGAGTTCATGCCAACTGCAAAGCCAGGTGACTGGGAGCTACTGAACGCAGGCCAACGCGCGCAGATCATCAAGAAAGATGCCGCAAAGGGTGGCGTGCTGCAGTTCGGTACCGAAATCATCACCTCGGCCGACGGAAGTATATCGGGTCTGCTGGGAGCATCTCCTGGTGCCTCCACCGCCGTTTACGCAATGCTTGAGGTGCTGAAAAGCGCGTTCAATTCTGAGTTTGCCGGTTGGGAAAAAGAAATCAAGACAATCATGCCGTCGTTTGGTAGTCACCTAAACAGCGATGCCTCCGCCGCTGCTAAGGCTTTGGCCGATACCGCAAAAACACTGAAGCTATAAACAAACCTTCCATGAGCGAAGAAATCCCCGCCGAGGTAGCTCGGCGGGGATTTTGCTTAAACAAAAAAGCCCTCTTTCAGAGGGCTTTATCTAAGTGGTCGATACTGGGATCGAACCAGTGACCCCTTCCATGTCAAGGAAGTGCGCTACCGCTGCGCCAATCGACCATTTCTGGCATGTAACCTGGAGGTGAAGACGGGATTTGAACCCGTGTAGACGGCTTTGCAGGCCGCTGCCTCGCCTCTCGGCCACTCCACCATGTGAGTGGGCTTTCGCCTACTTCGAGCGGATGACGAGATTCGAACTCGCGACCCTCACCTTGGCAAGGTG
>CANBWO010000021.1 GCA_947373155.1 Microbacteriaceae bacterium
TAACTAACTAAAAGTAAAAACCCCTCCGTGATACCGCGGAGGGGTTTTTCTTATGACTGCCTAATCTTTAGCAACCACCCAGGCCGACGCCTGTTCCAAAGTGGGGTGCTGAAACTTGTAGCCCGAGTCCAAAAGTTTTTGGGCACTCATGTTTTGACTACAAAGCAACAGTTCATCGGCTGCTTCACCAAACACCAAACGCATTGCAAAAGCAGGAACCGGGATCAGGGTAGGGCGCTTTAGCGCTCTGCCGAGGGAGTCCACCAGTTGCTTGCAAGTCGCTGGCTCGGGTGCGGTGAGGTTGAATGCGCCCACCGCGCTAGGGGTGTCAATCAAATGCAAGATTGCGCCTGCCTCGTCTACCACCGAAATCCATGCCCAGAATTGCTTGCCGTTTCCAAGCGGACCGCCGACGCCCGCCTTTATTAGAGGCAGTAGTCGACCGAGCGCACCAAGTTTGCGAGACATCACCATGGTTGTTCGCGCCAAAATAAGGCGCACCGATGGGTCTACCTGACCAGCTACTGTTTCCCACTGGCTGGCAAGGTCCGCCAAAAAACCGGTTCCCCTCGGGTCCGATTCGGTCAGCACTCGCGCACCTGCATCCCCGTAGATTCCGCTGGCCGAGCCACTAACCAAAACTTTGGGCTTCTTGCTGGACGCGTTGATGGCATCCACTAGCGTCTGAGTGCTGTTCAGGCGGCTCAGGATGATTTCATCTTTGTATGACTTGGTCCAAGGGATTTTGCCCGTTGTGGCGCCTGCCATGTTCACCACGGCATCGATGGTTTCCATGAGGTCCGCTGGAATGCTGTGAGTGGTTGGGTCCCATTGCACCTCATTGGCGGCTTTAGCCGGACGGCGAACCAAGAGGATAGCTTCATCGCCTCTGGCAACTACCTGCCTGGCAACTTCGCTTCCTACGAGTCCACTGGCTCCGCTAATTAGTACGCGCATTTTGTGCTCTTCTCAGTTATCAAATCAAAACTCATTTGGGTCTAGCCCGGTGCGGATTCCGGTATCGAGTGCCAGCATCGCGGCCATGTCATCGCTGTCTAGTTGAAAATCAAAAACATTGATGTTCTCTGACAGGCGCTCCGGGTTGCTGGTTTTTGGAATCACCAGGTTGCCTAGCTGCAGATGCCAACGCAACACAATCTGTGCCGCAGATCTTCCGTGCTTTGCCATAAGTCCAACAATGCTCGGGTGCTCGTTCATGCGCCCACGAGCCAGAGGAGACCAAGCCTCGGTGGCAATTCCGTGTTCTGCGTTGAAAGCCCTAACCACTGGCTGTTGGAAACCAGGGTTCAGCTCAACCTGATTGATTGCAGGTACCGTGTGACTGCCATCGATGAGGGTTTGCAAATGAACCGGTTCAAAGTTACTGACCCCAATGCCACGAATCCGACCGGATTTTTGGGCTTCTTCGAAAGCGTGCCAGGTCTCTAAATACTTGCCCAAGCGTGGCACCGGCCAGTGAATCAGGAGCATGTCGATGTACTGGATTTTGAGGCGATCGAGGGCTTCGTCGATGGCCTCTAGCGTGTCTTCGTAGCCGTGATGATCGTGCCAAATCTTGGTGGTCAGAAATAGCTCTTCACGCGGTAGTCCGCTGCGACGAATCGCGGAGCCCACCTCTGGTTCGTTGTCATACAGCGAGGCAGTGTCGATGCGGCGGTAACCGCGTTCGATGGCCTCGAGCACCAAAACCTCGGCAATCTTCTGCGTTACCTTGTAAACGCCAAGTCCCAGTTGGGGGATTTTTTGGCCGTTGTTTAGAGTGACAAGTGGCATCTGCTCGGGTGAGAAAGTCATGCTAGTTGAAAGGCCCGAAGACCGGATTCCATTCCCCGATGGTGCGTTCGCCTATGTAGCCAACGACATCGAAGGGGTCTTGATCTAGGGTTGTCGCCAAATCCTCAAGCGAATCCGCTTTCCAAATGAAAAGCGCACCCGGGTAGTCCACCATAGGACCCGAAGCCAACAAGGTGCCTTCAGCCAGTTTCTGCGACAGCCATTCGCGGTGCGCTGGGCGAATCTGGCTTAGGTCATCGGCTTCAGCCGAGTAGAAATATTGCACAGCGAAGATTGCCATTTATCTGTTCCTAGTCTTCTTCTGGTTCGGTAATGATCTGGATACCTTGAGTAGGCACGTGATGCAGGCTAGGCATGTAGGGCAGTGCCAAGATGCACGCGATAACTGTTAGGACCTCGAAAATGGTTGCCAGCCAAATAGCGCTGGTGTTGCCAATGGTGTCGATAGCGATGCCGGCTAGGGCCGCCCCTGCCGAGTAACCCATGAGCTGTCCGGTCATGATCCAACCGAAGGCCTCTGCGGATTCTGCCGCGGTGAGTACCAGGCTCAATGAGTGGCTGATTAGACCGAGCGCAGGTGCAATGCCCAGCCCGCTTATGAACCAGCAAAGTCCGAGCCACCAGGGATTGGTGGGCATGAGATTGGCCAAAACATAGCCCACCAAAATCAAACTGGTAAACCAAACCAGAGCCCTAGCGTTTTTAGCCCTCGGTCCGATTGCGAAACCACCGATGATGCTGCCGATGCTGAAGACGCTGATCACCAGACCCGCGGTGCCTCTGTCTAGAGCTCCAACGGTTCCAACTTCGACTCCGCTGAAGGATCCGATAAGTAGAGTTCCGATTGTCATCAGCCAAAGAACGATTGGCTTTTTTAGCACCCCACCGAGTCGGCCTGAGCTGGGTGGGAAGTGGCCGTTACCGACTTCTGGGTTGGCAAGAAAAAGCCCACTTCCCAGAAGCTGAACCACAACCATCATGAGGATAACGGCCATAGGAGAAATGCTGGCCGCAACAAAAGTTGCGAGCACCGGACCAATAATCCAGATCAGTTCCTGCAGGGTGGCATCGAGGCTAAACAGGGCCTGGCGTTCTTTGCGCGTAACCAAGGTTGGATAAATAGCCCGCACCGCGGCCTGAATGGGCGGCGATGAGAGCCCAACGCCCAGTGCAACCAGACACAAGAGAGCCGGGTGTACCTGAACCAAACCAATGGTCAAAAGCATGAGGCAAGTGACGATCGTGGTTACCCAGATGAGCCGACGAACGCCGAGTCGGCCGATATTGCGGCTCAAAATTGGCCCGGCTACGGCCGCGCCAACCGTCTCGAATCCAAGGGCCACTCCGGCTAGGGCGTAGGAGTGGTAGACGTTTTGAATGTGAAAAACAAAGCCCAAGCTCATCATTCCGAAAGCAAAGCGGGCTAAAAGTTGTGAGCCAATCACCCGAATGACACCGGGTTTTTTCAATACAACACTGTAAGTTGGCACGCCCCAAGCCTAACTGCTGGCTATGACCTTAAATCCAGCTCGGCAACCACATGTGAATCAACCAGTACCAGTAAGGAGTGGTGAAACCCCACCATTCGCTCAGGTAGAAAAAGCTGATCAATCCAACGCTTATCAGGTAAATAGTTATTGCCTTGCGCCACCTGAACCCGCGTCCTGGCGTGTGCCGGTACCAGAGCGATCGAAGTACATAAACCAGAGCCAGGATTGTGTATGGCAGGAATGCGATCGCATAAAACTCAAAGATGGTGCGCTGCATGTAAAACAACCAGGGCACGTATCCGGCTGCGAATCCAAGCAGAATCAGGCCTTCGGTGCGGTTGAAGTACCTTGCATAGTGCACCACTAGGTAGAGGATTGCCGCCGCGGCACCCCACCAGATAAAAGGGTTGCCCATCGCTGTAATGGCACTGCTGCAACCATTGATGCTGGGGCAGGCTGCGCTATCTGGAATGGATTCGTAGTAGAACGAAGTTGGGCGAATCATGAACAGCCAGGTGAGCGGGTTGCTGGCATAGCTGTGCGGAGTGTGAAGGTTCACATGGAACTGGTAAATGTCTTTGTGGTACTGAATCAGCGATTCCCACCAGGTCGGCTTGGAGTTTCGATCCCACCCACCGATGGTCAAAATCCAGCCGGTCCAGGTTGCTAGGTAAGTGAGTGCGTAGGCCGGAAGCATAAGTACCAGGGTGGCTACACCCTGCCCGAAGAGCCCCTCGGACCACCAGTTTTTGTAGCCGTAGCGCTTGCGAAGCAAAGTTTCGCTCACCACCACATAAAGCCCGAAAGCCGCCGCAAAGTACAAGCCACTCCACTTGACTCCGGTAGCCAAACCAAGTGCCACAGCGCAAGCCAGCAACCAGGGCCGGTTCCAAATGACACTACTGATGTGGTCGCGCATTTCTAGTGGTGCCGCGTCTTTGATAGACCGCCGAAGCGAATATTTGACGCGAGCATCATCGCGGTCGCGAATCAAAAAGTAAAAAGCCAACAGGGCAAAGAACATCAAGAAGTTGTCGAGCAAAGAGGTGCGGGCCAAAACTATGGCATGACCATCGATGGCAAAAAACATGCCGGCCAACACAGCTGCCGAACGGCTTTGAAGCAGGCGCTTGGCAATAAACATGATTAGAACCACTGCCAAAGTGCCAACCAAGGCAGACGAAAAACGCCAGGTCCAAGTGTTCTGCGGCCCGAAGACCAGCATTGGAAGGGCAATCAGCCATTTGCCTAGGGGTGGGTGAACAATGAAACTGGCGTTGTGGTTGAAGGTGCTAAAAACCCCCGATACCCACTTGGCATCGCTTTCCGGAAGCCATTGCCCTTCGTACCCAAGGTGCGAAAGTGTCCAGGCGTCTTTTATGTAATACGTTTCATCGAAAATCAGGGCCTTTGGCGAGCCCAAGTTGAAGAAACGCAGGAAAGCAGCGATTCCGGTAACGATCCAGAATCCGTAGGGCAGGTAACGCCGGTAAACGGCTGCTAGCTGGTCTCTCAAACTCACAGTTGAATGCTACTTGGGCAAGGTTACGCAAACATTCGGCTGTCAAAGATTCCCAAGGTTTTGACACGTTTGACCGAGGTTTTGACACGCTTTCTTAAGGGTTTGACACAATGAGGTGTGCTTATCTTGGCGGCGACACCCATTGGAAACCTCAAAGACGCTTCACCTCGGCTGGTGGAGCACCTTGAAAGCGCCCAGTTCATCGCTGCCGAAGACACCCGAACCCTGCTGAAACTAGCGAACGCTCTAGGCATCCGGCTAAATGCCAAACTATTTAGCCTGCACGAACACAACGAAGGCGACCGAGTAAATCAGCTGGCCGCCATCGCTGCAGAAAATGATGTCTTGGTGGTGAGCGACGCCGGAATGCCCACAGTGAGCGACCCTGGCTTCCAACTGGTTCGAGGCTGCGTAGCCGCCGGTGTTGCAGTCACAATCATTCCCGGACCTTCCGCGGTGCTGAGCGCACTTGCGGTGAGCGGTCTGCCAACCGACCGATTCAGCTTCGAAGGGTTTCTGCCTCGCAAGCAAGGGGAGCGCACCCGCCTTTGGACCACCCTGGCTCACGAAACCCGAACCATGGTTTTCTTTGAGTCCCCGCACCGCATCCAGGAATCTCTGGAGTCGGCGCTCGCCGTATTGGGAGCCGATCGTCAAGCCACAGTTAGCCGCGAGCTAACCAAAAAGTTTGAGCACACCGAGCGCGGTACCCTGGCGCAGTTGGTGGAATGGGCCAAAACCGAGCCCAAAGGAGAGATGGTTATTGTGATTGCCGGAGCGGTTGCAACCGAACACCAGGCCATCGATGTAATAGACCAGGTGCTAGAGCTGATGGCTGCGGGCAGCCCGTTAAAGCCTGCGGTGGCCCAGATTGCCGAGGCAGCTGGAGTGAGCAAAAGTGAGCTTTACGACCTGGTTCTTCAAAAGCGCAAGCAAGCCTTGAATTAAGATAGAAACCATGTCTTCCAGCAAGTCGTTTTATGCGACGACCCCAATCTTTTACGTCAACGACGCACCTCACATTGGCCACGCCTACACCGAGGTAGCTGCCGATGTCTTGACCCGTTGGCACCGCCAGCGCGGCGAGTCTGCGTTCTTGCTAACCGGCACCGACGAGCACGGCGAAAAGATCCTGCGCACTGCAGCCGCCAACAAGGTTTCTCCTAAGGAATGGGCAGACAAGCTCGTAACCGAATCCTGGTTGCCGCTGCTGGAAACCATCGATGTAAAAAACCAAGACTTTATTCGCACCACCGAACCGCGCCACGAGAAAAACGTGCAGGTTTTCTTGCAGCACCTTTATGACACCGGGTTCATTTACCAGGGTGATTTTGAG
Organism: Microbacteriaceae bacterium; assembly: GCA_947373155.1. Taxonomy (GTDB): domain Bacteria; phylum Actinomycetota; class Actinomycetes; order Actinomycetales; family Microbacteriaceae; genus Rhodoluna. The sequence goes on from CANBWO010000021.1 coordinate 6,164, forward strand.
GGCAACTATTGCGTTGGTTGCGAGGAATACAAGACCATGGCCGACCTAATTGATGGCGAAGGTGACTTTGATGGTCAAAAAGTTTGTGCCATTCACACCCGTCCGGTGGAGAAGCTAAAAGAGACCAACTACTTCTTTAAGCTCAGCGAATTCGAGCAGCCACTGCTGGATTACTACGCGGCCAACCCAAGGTTTGTGCAGCCGGAAAGCGCAAAGAACGAAGTGGTCAGCTTTGTTCGTCGCGGCCTAGAGGATTTGAGCATTTCGCGTTCCAAGGAGAAGTTCGACTGGGGAATCGACATTCCATGGGATAGCAGCCACATCACCTACGTGTGGTTCGACGCCCTACTGAACTACATCACCGCCATTGGTTACGGCGAGGACACCGCCGAGGCCAAGGCAAAGTTTGAGAGCCTCTGGCCAGCTAGCGTTCAGATTGTTGGAAAAGACATCTTGCGCTTCCACGCCGTAATTTGGCCAGCCATGTTGTTGGCAGCCGGGCTTACCCCTCCAAACCAGGTTTTCGGTCACGGTTGGTTGCTGGTTGGCGGCGAAAAGATGTCTAAGTCCAAGTTGACCGGAATTGCTCCTAGCCAGATCACCGACACCTTTGGTTCCGATGCATTCCGTTATTACTTCATGAAGGCAATCGCCTTTGGATCCGATGGCTCGTTCAGCTGGGAAGACCTTTCGGCTCGTTACCAGAGCGAACTTGCGAACGGCTTCGGCAACCTCGCGTCTCGCACCATCGCCATGATTCACCGCTACTTTGATGGCGTGCTTCCGGCAGCAAGCCAGCACACCGAAGCCGACCTGCAGGTGGCACGAGTTGCCGCCGAGGCCGTAGCCAAGGCAGATCAGGCCATCGATGACCTTGCCATTCAGGATGCGATTGCTGCTGTTTGGACCCTAGTAGACGAGCTGAACAACTACATCACAGTGCAGGAGCCGTGGGCTTTGGCCAAGGATGAAGCCAACCGCGAGCGCCTAGCTACCGTTTTGAACACCGCTGCCGAGGGCATTCGTGCTCTTACCGTTTTGCTAGCACCGATTACCCCTAAGGCCTGCGCCACTTTGTGGTCTGCTCTGGGTCAGGGTTCGTTGGGCGATCTTGCGGATCAGAAACTAAGCCAGGCCGGGGTTTGGGGTCAGCTAAAGGCTGGCGCCGCAATCGGTGTGCTAGAGCCGCTGTTCCCTCGCATCGAAACCGAAGCCAAGTAAGGCAAACCATGTGCGCAAGCGACGGCGATATTGCTGCCTCGGTTTCGGATGCCCTGCAGGGCGACCAGCCGGTTTCGCACATGCGCACCCGCGTGAACTACGACGCCAATAATCACCGCGCCAATTTGAAATACCCCGAGGTGCCTGAGCCGCTTGAGGTTGGCACCTACGACAACCACACGCACATGGAAATCGCGGACGGCGATGAGCCGCTGCATTTCACGGAGCACCTTGACCTGGCAAACCAGGCTGGCATGCTGGGCGTGGTTCAGGTTGGGGTCACCCTGGAAAGTAGTCGCTGGAGCGCGGCAGTGGCCGCTATTGAGCCAAGAGTGTTGGCTGCGGTTGCACTGCACCCAAACGAGGCACCGCTTTATGAGACCAAGGCCCGCCTTGATCAGGCGATTGCCGGCATCGCGGAGCTTGCAAGCCAACCACGTGTGCGTGCCATTGGCGAAACCGGGCTTGATTTCTTTAGAACCGCCGGCGAAACCGAACTTGAACTTCAGCAGTATTCGTTCGAAGAGCACATTCGAATCGCTAAAGAGAACAACATTGCTTTGCAGATCCATGATCGCGAGGCACACGACCAGGTTGTCAAGACTCTGCAGCGCGTTGGCGCACCAGAGCGAGTGGTGTTCCACTGCTATTCGGGCGACACCGAACTGGCCCAGATTTGCAACGAAAACGGCTGGTACATGAGCTTTGCCGGGAACATCACCATTAAGCGCAACCAGTATTTGCGCGACTCCCTCTTGGTAGCGCGCCCCGAGCTGATTATGGTTGAGACCGACGCACCCTTCCTTACTCCAGAACCATTCCGTGGTCGCCCTAATGCCCCTTACCTGGTTCCGGTAACCGTGCGCTTTATGGCCGGTGTCCTCGGCAAAGGTGTAAACGAGTTGGCTAGTCAGCTGACCAAGAACACAGAACGCGTTTACGGTCTGTGGTCTGAGGGCCTCGATGAGGCTGCTCTGGCTGAGGGACATTCATCGATGCCTGAAATCAACCCACCAACCGATAGTTCGAAGGTTCCCTAGTGGCTACCGAAGCTCAGTTATTAGGTGGCGTGGATATTCGTGAGTTGGCCGCCCGCCTGGATGTTGTGCCTACCAAGAAGCTAGGTCAAAACTTTGTAACCGACCCAAATACCATTCGTCGAATTGTGGCGGCCGCCAAACTCAACGGCAGCGAGACCGTGGTTGAGATTGGGCCGGGGCTTGGTTCGTTGACACTTGGGCTAATCGAAGTTGCAAACAAGGTTATCGCCGTTGAGATTGACCCAAAAATGGCGGTGGCGCTCGAGGCCACTATTGCTAAACGCGCACCCGGTGCCAACTTTTCGTTGATTCACCAAGATGCGTTGCGGGTGACAGACCTGGGCGATTCGCCGAGCGCTCTGGTTGCCAACCTGCCTTACAACATCAGTGTTCCAGTGTTGTTGCATTTCCTTGAGGTGTTCCCAAGTCTGCAGACCGGCCTGGTGCTAGTGCAGGCCGAGGTGGCTCACCGACTGGCTGCCAAACCTGGCAACAAGGTTTACGGGGTTCCCAGTGTGAAGCTTGCTTGGTACGCCGATTCCGCTTTGGCGGGAAATGTGGGACGAAACATTTTTTGGCCGGTTCCAAACGTGGATTCCGCGCTGGTTTACTTTGCCAAACGCCAGATTGCACTGGGCGACGAAACGCTTCGTCTAGCAACCTTTGCGGCAGTTGATGCGGCCTTTGGACAACGACGAAAGACCCTGCGCCAGGCTTTGGCAGAGTGGGCGGGTTCCGCCGCCGCCGCCGAGCTCATTTTGGTGGCAGCCGGAGTTGAGCCGCAGGCTAGAGGCGAGCAACTGGATGTTCACCAGTTTGTTCGGATCGCTCAGGCCAAGATGGCGGCCAGCTAATGCAGCACTGGGATGTTCAAACCAGCAAGAGCGGATGGTTCACCGCCAGCACCGGGCGTTTTTTGACCGCCGAACTGCCGCGAATTTTCACCATGTTGAACGACCCAGCGGGTTGGCCGGTAGAGCCACCGCAGCGGTTGATCAAGACCGAAACCAATGTGGTCTTGGGATACAGTTTCGCCAACCAAAGCCGAGTGGAACTCACGTTTGAAGCGATTCGCGCGGGTCTGGTTCGGGTAAACGTGCAACACGAGCATCTGCACAACGCCGACGAGCTCTCTTGGGCACGGCACTACTGGCAAATGTTGCTAGACAACCTTTACAGTCGCCTACTTTGCGAGCCGGTTCATGCCGCCATTGCATTTGGCAAAATCAACCTGTTCTTTGCTGTTGGTCCTTTGCAAGAAGATGGATACCACCAGGTGGCCAGCCTCTACCAGAGCGTGAACCTGCGCGAGACGGTGATTGCCGAATGGGCTCCGGACTGGCAGGTTTCCACCAGCGGCAGCCTAAGCCAGGAACAGTTAGCGGGCGTACCCACCGACAAGCGCAACCTGGTTGTGAAAGCGGCTCGAGCCCTGGCTAAAACCAGCAAACTCAAACAGGCAGCAAAGTTGCAGTTCTGGGTTCACAAGAACGTTCCAGTTGCTGGCGGAATGGGTGGTGGCTCAGCGGATGCTGCCGCAGCCATGTTGGCAGCCGCCTCGGCTTGGGGGCTAACCAATTACGACGCAAGTCTCATTCCAGCCGGAACAACGGTTGGCGCAGATGTGCCTTTCGCTCTCATGGGTGGCGCGGCCATTGGCATGGGCACAGGCCACGAACTAACCGAGATCGCGCAAGCCAGCAAACTGCATTGGGTTTTGGTGCCTAATGAGTTTGGCCTCAGCACTCCAAAGGTGTTCGCCGAGCTAGATCGAATGCGGGCAGCGGGCGGCCAAGACCCAGCCGGGGTAACCCAAGCCCAAATCAGCGCAAAGTTGGTTACCGCGCTAGAAGCCGGCGCCGCGGCCGAGGAAATCGCGCCGCTGCTGCATAACGACCTTCAGGCAGCAGCCGTTAGCCTGCGCCCAGAACTTGAGGAAATCCTCAACCTAGCCGACAAAGTCTTTGCTCTAAGGGCTATCATTTCGGGCTCTGGCCCAACCATCGCAATGCTTGCACGCGATGCCAACGACGCAATCGCAATCGCTAGTCGCCTGCGCACCTATGGCCAGCAGGCCATCGTCACTTCATCGCCGGCCGGTGCCGCGCAACTGGTTCTCTAGAAAGCAGCCCATGGCCCACCTACTTGGCGCAGAAGCAATCCGCCACGATTTTCCCACCAAGACCGTGTTCAAGGGCATCACTATTGGTGTCAACGAAGGCGACCGCATAGGCATCGTTGGTAAAAACGGCGATGGAAAATCCACGCTCCTCAAGGTGTTGGCAAAGCGTCTTATCACCGACAGCGGGCGAGTAACACAACGAAGCGGTCTGACCATTGGCATGTTGGACCAGATGGATGTGCTGGATCAAACCATGACCGTGGGCCAGGCAGTGGTTGGCGACCGCATGGAACACGAGTGGGCAGGCGATTCCAAGGTTCGTGATGTGATTGCCGGTTTGGTGAACGACCTGGAGTGGGAAAAGACCATCGGTGAACTATCCGGTGGGCAAAAGCGCAGAGTTGCGTTGGCTGCTCTGCTGACCCGCGATTACGACATCATCATGTTGGATGAGCCAACTAACCACCTGGATATTGAGGGCGTGGCTTGGCTAGCCCAACACCTAAAGCAGCGATGGCCGGCAACCGCCGGTGGCCTAATTGTGGTTACCCACGACCGTTGGTTCCTAGACGAGGTTTGTAACCTAACCTGGGAAATTCACGATGGAATTCTTGACCCTTTTGAAGGCGGTTACGCGGCTTATATTTTGCAGCGAACCGAACGTGACCGCTCGGCAGCCGCCTCGGAGGCAAGGCGTCAAAACCTGCTTCGTAAGGAACTTGCCTGGTTGCGTCGCGGTGCACCGGCTCGCACCACCAAGCCAAAATTCCGCATCGATGCAGCCAACGAACTGATTGCAAACGAACCACCACCGCGCGACCAGATCAGCCTGAAAAAAATGGCCACCCAGCGCCTCGGTAAAGACGTGGTTGACATGGAAGACATGTCTTACGACATCCCTGGCCGCAACCTACTTCACAACATCACATGGCGACTAGGCCCGGGCGACCGCATTGGTTTGGTTGGCGTAAACGGTGCTGGCAAGACCACCCTGCTTCGTCTACTTTCGGGAGACCTCGAGCAAACCTCGGGCAAGATCAAGCGCGGTAAGACCGTTAACATCGCCACCTTGTCTCAAGAAGTTCGCGAGCTTGATGAGTTTGCCAAGGAACGCATTTTCCAGCTGATTGCTCGCGAGAAGTCGTTCTTTATGGTGGATGGCAAAGAAGTTGGCATTGGCCAGCTCATTGAACAACTTGGTTTCACCACAGCACAGCTGCAGAGCCTGATTGGCGAACTAAGCGGTGGTCAGCGCAGGCGTTTGCAGTTCTTGCGCCTGCTGTTTGGCGAGCCAAACGTGCTAATCCTGGATGAGCCAACCAACGATTTAGACACCGATATGCTGGCCGCCATGGAAGACCTGCTGGACAGCTGGCCGGGAACCCTCATTGTGGTTAGTCACGACCGCTATTTGCTAGAGCGCGTGACCGATGTGCAGTACGCGCTGCTTGGCGATGGCTCGCTGCGCCACCTAACCGGGGGAGTAGACCAGTACCTCGAGTTGCGCAAGCACTCCTTGCGCGCGGGAGGGTCCCGTCGACCCACTGACGGCGGCGACCCATCGAAGCAGTCGCTAGCAGTGCATTCTGAGTCTGCTGCGCCAACTGCTTCTAATGGTCGCAAGTCCGGACTAAGCGGGGCTGAACTACGTAATGCGGAAAAGAACCTGGCGCGAATCGAACGCGCTCTAGAAAAACTGGCCAGCGATGAAGCACAGCTGCATCAGAAAATGGCCGCACACAACCCAGATGACTACGATGGGCTAGCCGCCATGGCCGAGCAACAAGCCGCCTACAACGACAAACGCGAAGGTCTTGAGCTGGAGTGGCTTGAGGCTAGCGAGCTGCTGGCTTAGTCGGATTTAGTCAGCGCTTGGCATTGCAAAGCGGCGATTTTTGCGTGATTGGCGCTAAACAGGCAGTAGAGCGCTAATGCGAAGCAGGCTATTCCCACGATTACGAATACGTAAATGAAAACCGGGGCTATCTGAAACGCGCTAATGATGAAACCAACCACGCATATCGCCCAGAGGCCGATCCAGATTATGGCTGATTCGAAGTTTCTTTTCCTCAGTGCCAAAAGCTCTTGAATTGCTTGGTTCTGCATGGTTCCCCCTGGTTATGAATTGTCTAGATTCTATGCCCACCCAGGCTAACGGCGCTCAAAAATCTGGCAGACTAGTACCTGATGGTTTGACCTAGGTTTTTCCATCGGTGGCCTATGGTGTAACGGCAGCACCGCGCCCTTTGGAGGCGCTTGTCTAGGTTCGAATCCTGGTAGGCCAGCAGTAACCGGCAGCAATGCCACCGCCGCAGACTAGGGAGCACAATGAGCGAACGTCACTTAGCAGTTGTGGTCCTAGCCGCGGGTCAGGGAACCCGCATGAAATCAGCCAAACCAAAGGTCATGCACCAGATTGCCGGCCTGCCGCTTTTGGGTCACGCGCTTTCCACCGCGAGCAGCCTGAACGCCAAACACGTGGTGCCTGTGGTTCGCCACCAAAAAGAAACCATCAGCGAGTACATCGCAGAGTTTTACCCGCACGCGATTATTGCCGAGCAAGACGAGATCCCTGGCACCGGTCGTGCGGTTGAATGTGGTTTGGCCGCCTTGCCCGCCGACTTCGACGGCGCGGTTATCGTGACCAGCGGCGACGTTCCGCTTCTAGACATAGCCACTCTCGAGAACATGCTGCAGACCCACATCGATGGCGGATTTGCAGCCACCGTTCTAACCACTTTCTTGAACGACCCAACCGGGTACGGCCGCATTATGCGAAGCAACGATGGCGAGTTTTTGCAGATTGTTGAGCACAAGGATGCCACCCCGCATCAGCTGGATATCGATGAAGTTAACGCTGGAGTTTACGTTTTCGATGCCAAGCACCTAAAAACCGCTCTGGGCAAAGTTGGAACACACAACGCGCAGGGCGAGAAGTACCTCACAGATGCCGCCGCAGTTTTGCTGCACGCTGGCCACAAGGTTCAAGCGGTATCCATCGATGATGAATGGCTAGTTGCTGGAATCAACGACCGCGTTCAACTCAGCGAAGTTGCCGCCGAGCTTAACGGGCGCATTTGCCGCGCTTGGCAGATGGCGGGCGTAACCATTCTTGACCCTTACAGCACGTGGATCGACGTGACCGTGAGCATCGGCGAAGACAGCCTTATTTTGCCTGGGACTCACCTAAAGGGCCTGACCACCGTTGGCGTTGGAGCCAGCATTGGTCCAGAAGTTGTGATGGTGGATACCACCGTGGGCGATGGCGCGCACGTGGTTAAGAGTCACGTGCTTGCCAGCCAAATTGGCGACCGCGCTGTGGTTGGGCCATTCGCTTACCTGCGACCGGGCACAGTTCTGGGCAAGCGTGGCAAGATCGGCACCTTTGTGGAGACCAAGAACGCCAACATTGGCGATGGCAGCAAGGTTCCGCATCTGAGCTATGTGGGCGATGCCACCATTGGCACAGACAGCAACATTGGCGCCGGAACTATTTTTGCCAACTACGACGGCGTAACCAAGAGCCACAGCAACATTGGTAGCCAGGTTCGAACCGGCTCGCATAACGTGTTTGTCGCGCCCATTACTATTGGTGATGGAGCCTATACCGCCGCGGGCACCGTGGTTAGACGTAACGTTGAACCAGGTGCTTTAGGCATGAACGTGGCACCGCAACGCAACATCGCTGATTGGGTGCTTTCAAAGCGCGCTGGCACCGATGCGGCTACCGCAGCGCAGGCTGCAAAGGATTCCGAAACTGCTCACAAGGCAGAAGAAGCAAACCCCGGCACCACCAAGTCGGACCAGTAGAAGAGAGCAAGCATGAGCGCTGCAATTCCTAATAGCAAAAAACTGGTCATCGCGAGTGGTCGTGCTCATCCTGAACTGGCACAAGAAGTTGCCGCACTGCTGGGCACCAAACTGGTAGCAACCGCAGCCTACGATTTTGCCAATGGCGAGACCTTTGTTCGTTACGAGGAGTCGGTTCGAGGCGTAGACGCCTTTGTGATTCAGGCTCACCCTTACCCGATCAACCACTGGGTTATGGAACACTTGCTGATGGTAGACGCCCTAAAGCGCGCCTCCGCTAAGCGCATCACCGTGGTTGCCCCGTTCTTCCCATACGCCCGCCAAGACAAGAAGCACAAGGGACGCGAGCCAATCAGCGCCCGCCTAATGACCGACCTGTTCAAGGCTGCTGGTGCCAACCGCATCATGAGCGTAGACCTTCACACCCCGCAGATTCAGGGCTTCTTTGATGGTCCGGTAGACCACCTTTGGGCGCTGCCAATGCTGGCCGACTACGCAGCCGAGAAGTGGGGTCACGAGCCTCTGACCGTGGTTTCGCCTGACTCGGGTCGCGTTCGTGTAGCCGACATCTGGGCCGACCGCCTTGGTGCGCCACTTGCCATCATTCACAAGCGTCGCGATCCAGACCGCCCAAACCAGGTTCAGGTTCACGAGTTGGTTGGAGATGTTAAGGGTCGCACCTGCCTCTTGGTAGACGACATGATCGACACCGCCGGAACCATCGTTGCTGCGGCAAAGGCCCTGAAGGACAACGGAGCCGGCCGAGTTATTGTTGCCGCAACTCACGCGGTATTCAGCGATCCAGCAGTTGAGCGCCTTTCGGGCGATTCGGTAGACGAGGTTTTGGTTACCAACACCTTGCCGATTCCCGCTGAAAAGCGTTTCGACAAGCTAACAGTGCTGAGCATTGCACCGCTGATTGCTCGCGCCATTGAGGCTGTATTCACCGATGATTCGGTGAGCAACATCTTCCCTGGTCACGCATAGCAAACCATGACGGCCACATCTGGCTCAACTACGCCCGCTAGCCCTAAGCAGCAGGTGGGCTTGGTTGGTGCAGTTGCCATAGGCATTGCATCCATGCTTGGTGCGGGTGTGTTTGTGGTTTTCCACACGGCATTTACCAACAACTTTGGTGATTTCTACCTAGCCTTGGGTCTAGCCGCACTGGTTGCAACTTTGAACGCCTGGGGCGTTTACTCGTTGGCCAGGCAAATTGAGCGCCCCGGCGGAATCTATGCCTACTCTCGGGTCTATGTGAACAAGACTGTTTCATTCAGCGCCGGCTTTGCGTTTGTTTTTGGCAAAATCGGGTCGATTGCAGCTATTGCACTGGCTTTCAACAGTTATTTTTTGAGTGAGCACCGTTTTTGGCCCGCGGCAGTTGCCATCGCTATGCTCACGGTGATCAACATTCTTGGCATTCAACGCACCACCGCTGTGGCCACCGTCTTGGCCGTCACCACCAGCGCATACTTTTTGTACTTAGCAGTGATGGGGTTGGTAGCGCCGGCCCCCAAGGAAATCTTTATTCCAGCCGTGGCGGTTGTAACGCCTGTTAGTGCAAGCCCTTTTCCTGTGGTCAGTGCCGCCGCCATTTTCTTCTTTGCCTTTGCGGGATACGCGCGCGTTGCCACTCTGGGCAATGAGGTCCGCGATGCCAAGCGCAACATTCCGCGTGCCATCGCTGTAGCCCTGATTGCGGTAGTGGGAATCTACTTTGTGCTGGCGTTCGTGTTGCAAAAGTTTTTGTCTTACAACCTCATGCTCGACCGCGCACCATTCAAAACTCTGGCCGAGCAGTTCATCCCGGTTTGGCCACACCAGGTCACCATTTTGGTTGCCACTTTGGCCTCGCTTGGTTCCATGTTGGCCCTGTTGGCTGGCGTTAGCCGCACCGCCGCCACTATGGCCGAGGACAACGAGCTTTTGCCCATTTTCAAAAAGCGCAACCGCTTTGGTTCGCCATGGTTCTCAGAAGTGCTGATTGCTCTGGGTGCGATTGCCCTGGTTGCGATTGGTGATTTGTCTTGGGTAATTGGTTTCAGCAGTTTTAGCGTGCTGTTCTATTACGCGGTGGGCCACATCAGTGTGCTTCGTCAGCCAAAACAGTGGCGCGTTATGCCACCGATTATGGCCTGGCTTGGGCTATTGCTTTGCACGGTTTTGGCGTTTGCGGTGCCTGGCCCGGCGGCCCCGGTTTCGTTCCTAATTTTGATTCTGGCGCTGGCTGGCCGGTTCGTGCACCAGCGCAATCAGCTGATGGCGTTGAGCAAGCTCAACTAGGCCAAGCTCAACTAGGCCAAGCTCAACTAAGCCAGCACCTTTTTGATTCGTTGAACCGAGATGGCCTCGGGTGTTCCCAGAGTCTGCGCAAAAAGGCTAACTCGAAGTTCCTCGAGCATCCAGCGGGCTTTCACCAGTTTCTGAGCCGACATCGGTGGTAGCGGAACCGAGCCGCCGGCTGCCACAAAAGCCGCCCAAGCCTGCTCGTACTCAACCCAGGCAGCGCGGTCTCGAGAAGGGTTTTCGGCCATCCGTTCGATTCGCATGGCGATACCGCGCAGGTAAACGAGCACGCGCGGCAAGCGGGCAAGGCCAACGCGGCTCACAAAACCGGGCGCCAAAAGCTCAGAAATATGTTGCTTCTCGGCCGCCAAAACCGAAAGCAACTCAAACGCCTTCACGGTGGAAATCGCCTTTGCGGCATCGCGCGAGGCAACCATGATTTTGGCCACCAGTTCGACCGTGGCAAAGGTGGTATCCATCACCGATGCCTGAACCGCATCGCGAAGTTTGTTGAACTCCGCCTTGGTGTAAATCATGCCGTCGGGTGCAAGTTCGTAAAGTTTCTGATCCGCACAGGCGGCAATCACATCATCGATGAATGCATTGAACGAGTGGTACTGCAACTGTGCCAGTGCCAAATTTTCACTTGCAGTGAGGTGCTCTTGAACGTATTTTGCCGGCGATGGAATGCTCTTGAGCACCAGGGCACGCGTGCCCAGCGGGTGGATGTGGAACTGCTGTGCCTGGGTTGTGAAAAGTTTGATGCTGATGCCGGTTTTTTCGGCCAAGAGCGCGGGGAAGGCGCGCACCACATTGGCACCGTGGCGCGACTCTATGCTCGGTGGTAGGTCGTCGAAATCCCAGTTGGTGAGGTTGGTTGTTTCGATAGGGGAGTTGACCCTCTGGGCCACGGCCGCCACGGCTTGACGAGCCTGGTTACCCAGGGTGGTTTGAAGGTTGGCCAGGTTGGTGTCAACCGCAAGTTTCTTACCCTTGGAATCCACAACCTTGTAGGTCATTTTTAGGCCGGTGGCAAGTCGTTCGGTGTCAAAGTCTGCGGGGGCAACCAAAGCGCCACTCAAGCGCTGCAGGGTTTCTGCTACAACTGCCAGCAGGTTGCCGGTTGGTACCTCGGGCATGGCAGCCAGCGCCTTGGCCGCCCAATCTGCTGCGGGAACTACCTGGCGCCTAATGTTCTTGGGCAGGCTCTTGATCAGAGCGGTCACCAGCTCCAAACGAAGGCCCGGCACCAGCCAGGCAAACGGCTCGGCGTCTAAACCAGCCAGTAGGGCAACCGGCACTTCAACGGTTACGCCGTCGTCTAGTTCGCCCGGCACAAAACGGTATTGCAACTTGAGTAGTTGCCCGTGGCTAGACCACTCTTGCGGAAAATCGCGCTCGTCGTGTTGCACGGAGTCTTCGCCAAGCAGGTCCTCGCGGGTCATGGTTAGCAGGTTGGGCGTAGTGTGGCGGGCTTTCTTCCACCAGCCTTCAAAGCTTCGAGTTGAAACCACTTCGTCGGGGACTCTAGCCGCGTAAAAGCGGAACATGTCTTCTTCGTCTGGCACAGCCTGCGGGTTGCGCGAGCGCTCGGCTACCTCTGCCAGTTCCTTAATCAGCGCACGATTTTGGCGGTCGAATGCCTGAACCGAATCCCATTCGCCATCAACCAGCGCGTGCCTAATGAACAGGTAGCGGCAGTGACCGGCATCGATGCGGCTGAACTGCATTCTGCGATGAGCAACGATGGGAACCCCAAAGAGTGTCACCCGCTCATACGCAACCACGGCTCCCTGAGATTTCTCCCAGTGTGGCTCGCTGTACTGCCGTTTACAAAGATCCCCCGCCAACAACTCGGCCCAAGCTGGGTCGATTGCAGCATTCATGCGAGCAAAGAGTCGGCTGGTTTCAACTAGCTCCGCGCTCATAATGGCCGCAGGTGGTTTCTTGGCCAGTGTGCTTCCAGGGAAAATCACAAACTTCTGGTTGCTGGCACCCAGGTATTCGTTAGAGACCGGCTTCTTTGGTTCGCGCCCAGCCGGCCCGGCCTTGGCCTTGTCGCCTGCCTTTTTCTCGCTCAGTTGGCGCAATCCAAGGTGGCTCAGCAAACCGGAAAGCAGACTCTTGTGGATTCCATCGGGGTCGATCCGTGGTTCGCCAATGCTTAGGCCAATGGGCTTGGTGATGCTGCGCAACTGGCGGTACACATCTTGCCATTCGCGCACGCGAAGGTAGTTCAGAAACTCTGCCTTGCAAAGCCGGCGGAATGCGCTGCTCGATAGCTCGCGCTGTTTTTCCTCCAGATAGTTCCAGAGGTTCAACAGGGTCAGAAAGTCGCTGGTTGGGTCTGCGAAACGGGCGTGAGCCAGGGTAGCTTTTTCGCGCTTTTCCAGCGGGCGTTCGCGCGGGTCTTGCACGGTGAGCCCGGCCACAATGGCCATGACTTCGCGGGTCACATTGTGCCGGCGGCTCTCAACCACCATGCGGGCAAATCGCGGTTCGATCGGCAGGCGGGCTAGGTCGCGACCAATCTTGGTCAGTTTGCTAACGCTGGTCACGGTGCCTTCAACCGCGCCTAGTTCGCGCAGCAGGCCAAGGCCGTCTTTCACTCCGCGTGAGTCTGGTTTTTGTAGGAACGGAAAAGCGGTGATGTCGCCCAAACCTAGCGAGGCCGCCTGCAAAATCACGGATGCCAGGTTGGTGCGCAGGATTTCCGGGTCGGTGAACTCTGGGCGTTTGTTGAAATCTTCTTCGCTGTAGAGGCGAATGGCAATGCCCTCGCTGGTTCGACCACAGCGGCCAGAGCGCTGGTTGGCGCTGGCCTGCGAAATCGGCTCAATCGGCAGGCGCTGCACCTTGGCGCGCGGGCTGTACCTGGAAATACGGGCGGTTCCGGCATCAATCACGTAGCGAATTCCCGGCACGGTCAGCGATGTCTCGGCCACGTTTGTACTCAGAATCACTCGGCGGCGCACGCCCACCATTTTGCTCGGTTCAAAAACCCGATGCTGATCGGCTGCACTCAGGCGACCGTAAAGTGGCAAAACCTCGGTGCCTTTTTGCAACTGGCCAGCGATGATGCCACCATCAATTGCCTCTTGGGCGTCTTTGATTTCGGATTCGCCAGACAAAAACACCAGCACGTCGCCGGGGGCTTCGCGTTCCAGTTCCTTCAGCGCGCTAACAATTCCATCGATGTAATCACCGGCGGTGGGTTCGGCAACCGGCTTGCCGCCACCGGATTCGTCGTCCATGTCATCGCCTGCGGTTTTGTCGGCAACTATTGGGCGGTATCGGATTTCAATTGGGAAGGTGCGGCCCGAAACCTCGATCATCGGGGCGTCGTCGAAATGCTTGCTAAACGCTCCAGGGTCGATGGTGGCGGAGGTAATAATCAGTTTGAGTTCTGGGCGCTGGGGGAGGATTTGCTTGAGGTAGCCCAGCAGAAAGTCGATGTTCAGGCTGCGCTCGTGGGCTTCATCGATGATGATGGTGTCGTATTGCTTGAGGGTGCGGTCACGTTGAAGTGCGTTCAGCAAAATGCCGTCGGTCATCACCTTGACCATGGTTTCCGGGCCGGCTTGGTCGGTGAATCGCACCTGGTAACCCACCAGGCCACCGATTTCGGCCTTTAGCTCCTCGGCAATGCGCTCTGCCACGGCTCGGGCCGCGATTCGGCGCGGCTGAGTGTGGGCGATGCTGGTTCGCCCAAGCTCTAGGCACATCTTGGGAATCTGAGTGGTTTTACCAGAGCCGGTGGCGCCAGCGATGATGACCACCTGGTTGTCGCGAATCGCTTCTAGGATTTCGTCTCTTCTGGCGCTGACCGGCAGGTCTGGCGGATACGAAATTTGCAGGGGATCCATGATGGTTCAATGCTATTTCACCTTGGCAGGGGCGGGGTCATGCGTGTAGAGTAATAACAACAACGGCGAGGGCTTTGGTTTTACATCAGGGCCGTTATCGACGGGGTAGCTCACAAGCCATCCACTCGTTGGGTGGCTTTTTTACTGCCCTAGTTGAAATCACTTTGGTTCGCGTTGAGCGCGGACCACCAAACAAAGGACAAAACCATGGCTGATGTATTCAAGCTAGAAGGAACTCTTCGTATCAAGTTCGGTAAGGGTGCTGCACGCCAGGCTCGTATGGCCGGCAAGACTCCTGCTGTAATCTACGGACACAAGTCGGACACCCGCCACGTTCACCTAGACGCACACGAGTCGGGTCTTGTGCTACGTCACAAGAACGCACTTATCTCTTTGAGCATCGATGGCAAGAGCGAGCTAGTTCTTGTTAAGAACGTTCAGAAGGACCCAGTAACCCAGATCATCGAGCACATCGACCTTGTTGAGGTTAACAAGGGCGAGCAGGTTCACATCGAGGTTCCAGTTCACGTTGTTGGCGAGATCCTTTCGGGCACCTACGTTGACCTAGAGCACAAGACTGTGAAGCTACAGGCTGAGGCAGACCACATCCCTGAGTTCGTAGAGATCGTTATTGCTAAGCAGGCTGCCGGCCACCACGTTCTAGCCAAGGATGTAGTTCTTCCTAAGGGTGTAACCATGGACCTACCAGCAGACGAGCTAGTTGCAACCGTTATCGAGACCGCAGCAGGACACGCAGCTGAGTAATCAAGCCCCTTTTCTCGTAGTCGGGCTCGGTAACCCCGGGCCCGGCTACGCGGGCAACCGTCACAATGTTGGTCAAATGGCCCTCGATGTGGTGGCAGGTCGGTTGGGGACCGGATTCAAAACCCATAAAGCCGGCGCAGTTGTTGCCGAAGGCAGGTTGTTACTGCCAGCCAAGGTTGGCCCAGATGGAACTCAGATCTCTGGTGGCCCTGCCAAGGTCATTTTGGCCAAACCAACCAGCTACATGAACACAAGTGGCCGCCCAGTTGCGGCACTTCTAAAATTCTTCGATGTTCCCCTGAGCAACCTGATCGTTCTTCACGATGAACTCGATATTCCAGCCCAAGAGGTC
Source organism: Microbacteriaceae bacterium (assembly GCA_947373155.1). Taxonomy (GTDB): domain Bacteria; phylum Actinomycetota; class Actinomycetes; order Actinomycetales; family Microbacteriaceae; genus Rhodoluna. The sequence goes on from CANBWO010000021.1 coordinate 21,629, forward strand.
CGCATCAAAAGCGGTGGCGGTCACGCTGGTCACAACGGCTTGCGAGACATAATTGCTGCTTGCGGGGCAAATGAGTTTTTGCGGGTTCGCATTGGTATTGGCCGACCACCTGGGCAAATGCCAACCGCAGATTACGTGCTCAAGGATTTTAGCTCGGCTGAGCGCAAGGAACTACCAGTCACGCTAGAAATCGCCGCTGATGCCGCCGAGGACATAGTTCGCCTGGGCCTGGCGGCAGCGCAGCAGAAGCATCACGGAAACTAGGGCTGATCCTTCTCGCAGCTCAGCTGAGCTATCACGACAGCTAGGTTTGAGCGTACTTTCAGCTCAGCAAAGGCGTCGCGAAAGCTAGGTTTTGTGTAGAGCCTAGGTTGAATGGAGCCCCCAGCGTGCTGGCTCACAGTCCCAATATGGTCCATCTACAAGAAATGTGTGATCTTCAAGGCACTTGAGTTTATGAGCATAATTTCGGTACCTTTTGGGTGAGTTCAGGAGTGATTTATTGCGCCGTTTTAACACTGATCAGTCCACACGGTAAATAATTAAGTACCTAATTTCGGTCATAAACCCAAGTAACCAAGCCGCAACACATCGACCTCCTTGTGTCTGTAAGAAGCATCCCGGCGTTTCAGCAATCAGTGAACTTCGCAAACTCAGCACTCAGTGAACTTCGCAAACTCAGCAATCAGTGAACTTCGCAAACTCAGCAATCAGTGAACCCCGCAAACTCAGTGACCGGTCGGATTGGCGGGAATACCCTGCGCACCCACGCGCTTACACTTAACCCGTGAGTAACGCCCCACATTTGGTTTTGGCGCGCCTGTTGGCACGTCTGTCTTCGGGCTACCCATTTGCAAAAGTGCAGGCGCAGATCCGCGCTCAACGCCTAGACCTAATCGCTCCCGCCGGGGCTCACACCGCCGTTGCAGCAACCATCGCAGAGCTTCGCGCCACCTCCAAAAACACCGATGGATCCCCACTCGGGCGAGTCCAACTGATTGTGGTGGCTACTGGTCGCGAGGGCGAAGACACTGCCGCCGCCCTGCGCGCTTTCGACCCAACCGCCGAAATCCTTGAGTTCGCCAGCTGGGAAACCCTGCCGCACGAGCGCCTAAGCCCGAGCGCAGAGACCGTTGGCAAGCGCCTAAAAGTCTTGCACCGCCTGCATGAACTCGGCGGGGGAGACGGCCTCGGGCAAGCCGCTCAACCCACCCACACCGCCGTAGCCCAGTCAGCCACCGCCACATCCCTGCTCGATCACAACGTCTACGTGATCGCATCGGTGCGCGCGGTATTGCAACCCGTGGTTGCAGGCCTAGCCAACCACCCGCCACTGCAGTTCAAAGTTGGCGGCGACTACCTTTTGCCAGAGCTCGGTCTCAAACTCGTGGAAATCGCCTACCACCGAGTGGACATGGTGACCAAGCGAGGCGAGTTTGCGGTGCGCGGAGGCATCGTGGATATTTTTCCCACCACTGCAGAACACGCGGTTCGCCTGGAGTTCTTTGGCGATGAGCTAGAGGAAATCCGCGAGTTCAGTGTCACCGACCAACGCACGCTGACCGAGGCAGCGAACCACGGAAAGCTTCCAGAGGTCACGGTTTACCCGGCTCGCGAAATCATCATCACTCCGGCAGTTGCCAACCGGGCGCGCCAAATGCTGCACGAGTTTCCGAACCTCAGCACCATGCTAGCCAAAATCAGCGAGGGCATGCCCGTTGAAGGCATGGAATCCTTGGCTCCGGTGCTGGTGGATGCCCTGGTTCCATTCACCGATTACCTGCCCGCAGATGCGCTAGTAACTCTTTTCTCACCCGAGAAATCGGCCGCCCGCGCCTCCAGCCTGGTGGAAACCAACGAAGAATTCCTGCACGCAGCCTGGGATGCCGCCATAGCGCGAGTGGGCGAAACCCCGGACGACCGCCTGGCCGCGCAGAACCGCACTCCGATCGACCTAAGCTCGGGCAGTTTCGTGAGCCTTGCCGATTTCACTCAGCACTTAAACGGCCGCCAGCTCTTCACCATTAGCCAGTTCGGAGCAGACGACGACACCCTGCACGCCCTAGGCATTCTGGAAATCCCAAATTTCAAGGCCATCGATGCCAGTTCAACCGATTGGGTTGCCGACCAAGCCAAATCTGGGCAGTTGGTGGTTATTAGCAGCGAGGGTCACGGAACCGCGGATCGCGTTGCCGAGACTCTGGTTGCGGCACGCATCGATGCGCAGTTTGTAACCGACCTACCAGAGGTTTTGGCTGACCCGGAATCTAAGGCGGGCAAGGCGGCAGCCAAGACCGTTTACGTGATTCAGAGCCCACTGCGCAAGGGTTTTGCAGCCCCAGACGCCAACCTGATTGTGCTGACCGAAAACGAGTTCTACTCCAAGAACTCGGCCTACGTGAGCCCAACCGTGCGAAAGATGGCTGCCAAGCGTGGCCAAATGGTAGACCCGCTAACTCTGGTTTATGGCGACTACGTGGTGCACGAAATCCACGGCATTGGCCGGTACGTAGAAATGATTCAGCGCCGCAGCGGCATGGGCAAACAACAGCACATGCGCGAATTCCTGGTCATAGAGTTTGCACCGAGCAAGCGCGGCCAACCTGGCGACAACCTCTACGTTCCTACCGACCAACTGGATTACCTCACCCGTTACGTTGGCGGCGAGGCGCCGGTGCTTTCCAAGATGGGCGGAAGCGACTGGGCCACCACCAAGGGTAAGGCGCGCAAGGCGGTTCGCAAGATTGCTGTTGACCTGGTCAAGTTGTACTCCGCTCGCGTTAAGAGCAAGGGTTACGCCTTTGGGCCAGACACCGCTTGGCAGCGAGAGATGGAAGACTCTTTCAGCTATGTAGAGACTCCGGACCAGCTGCAAACCATCGATGAAATTAAGCGCGATATGGAACGCCAAGTTCCAATGGACCGATTGCTGGCTGGCGATGTCGGTTACGGCAAGACCGAGGTTGCGCTGCGGGCGGCCTTTAAGGCGATCCAGGATGGCAAGCAGGTGGCCATGTTGGTACCAACCACATTGCTGGTGCGTCAGCACGTGCAAACTCTGCACGAACGCTACAGCGGTTTTCCGGTTCGAGTGGAGGCACTTAGCCGTTTTCAGACCGAAAAAGAGGTCAAGAAGATCCTTGAAGGCCTAGAATCTGGCGCAGTTGACATGGTTGTGGGGACACACCGTTTGCTCAGTGGCAACGTGAAGTTCAAGGATTTGGGCCTCATCATCGTTGATGAAGAACAGCGTTTTGGTGTTGAGCACAAAGAAAAGCTCAAGGAGTTCCGCGCCAACGTAGATGTGCTGAGCATGAGCGCAACCCCGATTCCGCGAACCCTAGAGATGGCTATCACGGGTATCCGCGAGATGTCTACTCTGGCGACTCCGCCGGAGGAACGACACCCGATTTTGACCTACATCGGTGCGTATAGCGAGAAGCAGGTGGCTGCCGCCATTAGGCGTGAATTGCTGCGCGAAGGTCAGGTTTTCTTTGTGCACAACCGTGTGCAATCGATTGAGATGGTGGCTAAGCAACTGGCCGATTTGGTGCCCGAGGCACGCATCGCGGTGGCTCACGGACAAATGACCGAGAACGCCCTTGAGCAAGTTGTGGTTGATTTCTGGGAGCGCAAGTTCGACGTGCTGGTTTCCACCACCATCATCGAAACCGGAATCGACATTCCAAACGCCAACACTCTGATTATTGACCGAGCCGAGAACTTTGGTTTGAGCCAGTTGCATCAGATTCGCGGCCGAGTTGGGCGTGCACGCGAGCGCGCCTACGCGTACTTCTTCTATGCGCCAGACAAGCCGCTGACCGAGACCGCTCACGACCGACTGGCTACCATCGCTGCTAATAATGAACTTGGAAGTGGCATGCAGGTGGCGCTGAAGGACCTTGAGATTCGCGGTGCCGGAAACCTGCTTGGTGGCGAGCAGTCTGGGCACATTGCGGGCGTTGGGTTCGACCTGTATCTGCGCATGATTGGCGAGGCCGTGGCCGACTTTAAGGGCGAGAAGATTGAGGCCCCTGCCGAGCTAAAACTTGAGTTGCCGGTGGACGCGCACATTCCTAGCACCTACGTTGACTCGGATCGCTTGCGACTAGAGGCCTATCACAAGCTTTCGGCGGCCAGCGGGCCAAAGGGCACCCGCGACCAACTGAACGCAATCTTTGCCGAACTAGAAGATCGCTATGGGGCCGCGCCGGATTCGGTCAAGAGCCTGATTAGCGTGACCGAGCTTAGACAACAGGCCAACCGATTGGGTCTGAAAGACCTGAATGCCATTGGTAACCAGATCAAGCTTTCGCCAGTTGAGCTGGGGGAGTCGGATCAGGTTCGCCTAAGCCACCTGTTCCCAGGTCTGAGATACATGGCCAGCAGCAAGTTGCTGATTGTGCCTGCGCCAACCAGCCAAAGCACTGATGCCGATCCGGTCACTGGCATGGTCAAACTGAACGAGCCGCTCAAGGATCAAGCCATGATCGATTGGGTTTGGGCCTTCTTGGCTCGGGTTTTTCCAGCTAACAAATAGGTAGCACCAGACCGTTAGCCTTGACTTTGAAAGATTTTAGAGAAGAGAACGAATGTTGAATGTAATCGGCGAGATCTGCGGTTTTATCGGTGGCGCAATAGGTATTGCCACCGCTCTGCCTCAGGTTGTTCGCATTCGTCGCTTGGGCCACGCCGACGGCCTAGCCCTAAGTCCTTGGCTTCTCATGCTGGTCATGTTTGCCGCCTGGACTGCCTTCGGTTTGCGCGTGGCTAGCCCCTCCATTTGGATTGCCAACTTCCTAACGTTTTTCACCACAGCATTGGTTGTAACGGCGGTCAAGGGCAACAGCCTTAGGACCTGGTCGATGATTCTGCTGGGCGGAATCATCACGGGGCTGTTGGTTTTTTACGGACCAATCGCCGTAGCCAACGTGGTGATGGTTGTGCTCACCGGTTCGCGTTTGCCGCAGCTTATTCGAAC
>CANBWO010000022.1 GCA_947373155.1 Microbacteriaceae bacterium
CGAAGCCCGAGGCATTCCGGTGCTTAGAATCGGCGTCACCGATGGACGTGGACCAGACGCTCAGCTTGCCATCAAGGACATCGCTGATTTCAACCTTGCAGACCTGCGCGCTCAATACCAGAGCACCATTCCAGACCTGTTTGGCTAAAACTTAGTTAAACTCAGAGTGCCCGGTCTTCGGACCGGGCACTCTGAGTTTAAGCCTCTAAACGTTTTTTACAAACTTTGTGAAACCAATCGATTTCACGGGGTAGCTGAGGTAATCGGCCCAAAGGTTTAGCCGTTCATCGCGCCAGGCGAAATCACGGGCCACCTCGGCGAGCGCCCTCCAAAAGAACACATTCAACAGGTCGATAGACAGGTGAGAAATCGATTGCTCGGGGAATGCCCGTCCCAACATTCTGCGCAACAGTGTGGGCACTTCTCCCACGCCATAGCGATGCAGCGATGCCCGCACATTGAACTCCAGTTCGCGTGCGCGTCTGGGATTCCAAATTGGGTTCGGTGCGTCTTGATGAAGGTGCAGCATGGCGTGCACTTGCAGCGCCTGCGAATAACGGGCATCGTCTAAAAGATCAAAAACCGGGATGAACTTTTCTAGCTCATAGCCAGCACTGCGCAGATCCAGCACATCGGGGTAATGCAAAAAACGGTAGAACGGCACGTGCGGGCGAACTGGTGAATATGGCAGCGATGTAAAAGACGCCAGCAGCGGGTCCAAGCCCATTGCGGCCGCACCCCAGGAGTCGATACCCTCATCGACGTCGGGGTTGTAGTCATCCATTGCCTTACTCATAACAACCAATTAAACATCTCCGAAACAGCGCGGGGCTAGCCTTATGCTGTGAGCAAAAAAACTAGAACCCAACATGACATCGATGCCCGCGAGCAAGCTATTCAACGATGGGAAGCGCGTTCGGCGATACCGCTGGCGATTTTCGCAGTTTTCTTTTTGGCTCTCTGGGCGGTTCAGGTTTTGGCCCCTCTAACAGACGTGGAATGGGACCTGGTCGAAAGTGCCATTCTTCTGATTTGGGCAGTCTTCATAGTGGATTTTGCTGTGCGCCTTTATTTTCATTCCGATCGAAGGCTTTTCCTAAAGTCCAATGTCATTGAGATTGTGGCTCTTTTGGTGCCGGCCTTTAGGTTCCTTCGCGTGCTCCGCGTTGTTACTGCCGTAGGTATCCTCACTCGCGTTGTGCAATCGCTCCAAGCCCGAGTGAATCTGTACATAGCAATCGTGCTCCCAATGATGGTATTCGCCGGTTCGCTGGGAGTTTTTGAGGCCGAACGTAACGTGCCCGGTGCAAGCATCAAGACTTTCGGCGATGCCATCTGGTGGTCTTGCGAGACCATTTTCACCATTGGTTATGGAGACCTGGTTCCCGTGACAACCGAGGGCAAGTTCATCGCTGTTCTTTTAATGATGGGTGGGGTGGCCATGATCTCGGTTGTTACCGCAAACCTGGCCGGTTACTTCCTCAAGCAACAGCGGTCGCCGAATCCACCGCTTTCCTAAACAACCTCGGTTACTAACAGGTTGGGCTGAGGCTTGAGGGGATTGTCGGTGTCCTAACGGTAAATTTGCCATAGATGGTAAATGGCTAGCGGCTGGTTAAAGTTTGCAGGTGTCTTGGCGCTGTTTTTGGCCGTGGGCACCTACTTTGGCGTCCCTTGGTACATTGCCGGTTTGGTGGGCGGGTTCCTCGGTGCCCTGATTGGCATTCTGGGTTGGTACCAAAAGAAAACTCGGGTTTACACCCAAAAAATGCTTGGTGCCAAGCCGTTCAACGGCAAGCTTCCCACCGAGGTGGGTTTGGCAACCACCACTGCTGTGGCACTAGCCGGAGACGACAACTACTCGCAGCGCATCTTTGGCGAAAGTTTTTATGCGGCCAACTTCGAGGATCTCCTGGAATACGCCAGTGCCACCGATGGCGATGTTCTAGAGGTTCAATGCGCTTTGGTAACGGAACCCGCAAACCCAAACAGCACCCACGCGGTTGCGGTAACTTGTGGTGGTGTTGTTCTGGGCTACATACCCGAATTCGAATCGGAGAGCCTTTACGCCTTCTTGCTTTCCCACCGCGGCATGGCTCGCGTGAACTCCAATATTCACTTCAACGTTCAGGGTCAGTCCTCTTTTGTAGAGCTTGATCTTGTGCGCCCGTATCGGGTAGTGCCAGGGGTTTAAACGGTAATCTTGTTGGGTTACCCAACCAAAGAGGAAAACATGTCTCAAGCAGCAACCACCAATAAGCCAGCTAGCAAAGCCGGTGCGGCACTAAAGAAGAACCGCTCTTGGACCGCAGCTATTTGGGTGCTTATCGTTGTGTTTGCGTTGGCTATCGGCGGCACCATCTTTTATGGAATGGTGGTTCAACCTCAGATTTTGCACAACAAAGACTTGGCAGCCTGCAAGACCTTTGAATACAACTACGCTCAGGGTCAGTTGGCTTGGGTAAAGGAAGCTACAGCCACCAAGCACACTCCAGATCCAAAGGTCGCTGTAGATAACTACCTGGCACACCTTTATGTTGGCGTAAACAAGGGTTACAGCAAAGCGGATCCAAACGGCCCGGTAGCCAAGTCTTTCCAGCAGTTGGCGCTTTCGCGATTGCAGTACGACAGCAGCAACATCACTGCCATTCAGACTGGTTTCCAAACCATCGACTCAGAGGCCAGCACTCTCAAGAACTACTGCGACACCCTGATGCCTCACGCTAGCCCAAGCCCAACCAAGTAGGTTGCTGATACAAAAAGGCACCCTTTCGGGTGCCTTTTTGCGAATAGCTTGAACTTAGGTAGCGGCTAACTAGCCTGCCCGACCAAGTGCCTCTAGAGTGTGCTTGACCAGGTTCTCGACCGAGTCAGAAATGTCCAGAGCCATGCCTCGCTCATCGAGTCCAAGCTGCTCCAAAATCGCAAGTTGGGAATCAAGCAAAGCCGGCGGCATGAAATGATTCTGCCGGGAACTGATTCGCTCCCAGAGCAGTTCACGCGTGCCCGTTAGATGAACGAAAACCGTGTCTGGTGCAGCCTCACGAATCCGGTCCCGGTAAACGCGTTTCAGCGCGCTGCAAGCAACAACCGATCCGCTTTCATGAGCTAGCGTCTGTCCAACAAGTTCTAGCCATGGCCAGCGGTCTTCGTCATCTAACGGAGTACCCGATGCCATTTTGGCTTTATTGACGGCTGGGTGAAGGTCATCGCCATCGGTGAATGCAACGCCGAGCGCAATGGCAAGCTGCAGCCCAACGCTGGTCTTGCCGCAACCAGCCACCCCCATCACAACGATGCGAGCGGCTGGCTGCGAATCAGACTTTGGCATTCGGTTTACCAGTCGTGCATAGTGCCGTCAACCTTTAGGCGGTTGATTGGCAAGTAAGCAGGCTCGTAATCGTATTGGGCGGCTAGCTTCTCGTCGTAGGTAACACCCAAACCGGCGCTGGTACCCGGACGAATCAGGCCATCGGTGAAGGTGTATTCCGGCTGGAACACATCGTTGGTGTCAGACGAGTGCTGCATGTACTCGCTGATTCCATAGTTGTGAATAGCCATGCCTAGGTGCAGGCTGGCTGCGTGACCGATCGGCGATACATCGGTTGGGCCGTGAACACCGCTCTTGATCTGGTACACCGCTGCGTAATCGAAAATCTTCTTTAGCGGGGTAATTCCACCACCGTGACTGACCGGGCTGCGAACGTAGTCGATCAGCTGCTCTTCGAACAAATCCTTGTAATCAAAGATGGTGTTGAAGATCTCGCCAACCGCCAACGGAGTGGTGGTGTGCTGGCGAATTAGGCGGAACGCATCGGTGTTCTCGGCTGGGGTCAGGTCTTCTAGCCAGAACAGGTCGTATGGCTCAAGGCTCTTACCCAGGCGCGCAGCCTGAATCGGGGTTAGGCGATGGTGTCCGTCGTGTAGCAACGGCAGATCTGGACCGAACTCGTTTCGCACGGCTTCGAACACCGATGGAATGTAGTTCAGGTAGGCGCGAGTGTCCCACTCTTCCTCAACCGGGATTGTGCTTCTGCGAGCTGGCTCGTAGTCGTAACGCACGCTGGATGCGCCCTTGCCAGAGCCGGCACCGGCCGATGCGTTTGCCGAAGCAGCAACACCATAAACCGAGTTCAAACCAGGAATAGCGGTCTGCACACGAATGGCCTTGTAACCCTTTTCCTGGTGCGAGCGAATCGAGTCAAAGATTTCCTGAACATCGCGGCCCGAAGCGTGACCGTAGGCCATGCAACCCTCGCGGCTCTTGCCGCCGAGCAGCTGGTACAGCGGCATGTTTGCAGCCTTGGCCTTGATATCCCAGAGCGCCATGTCAATAGCAGCGATGGCGGTCATGGTGATCGGACCACGACGCCAGTAGGAACCACGGTAGAAGTACTGCCAGGTGTCCTCGATGTTGTGGGCATCGCGGCCAATCAACATCGGTGCCAAGTGATCGCGCAAGTAGGCGGCAACCGCTAGCTCGCGGCCATTCACAGTGGCGTCACCGTAGCCCACTAGGCCACTCTTGGTGGTCACCTTTAGTGTCACAAAGTTTCTGCCTGGTGAGTGAACGAATACTTCTGCTCTGTCGATAATCATGGATTTCTTCTTTCAGTGCGGGTGGTTGATTAGGCCTGAGGCTTGCGGTTATTGAGCTTGGTCCAGCGTGCGCGCAGGGTGTGTGCGGCGGCTTTCGGCTGGCGATCGCGGGTGAACGCGCCCTTTTTGTTACCAAGAACTCGGAAGATGCCCGGCTTGGTCTGGAAGTCGGCAAAGTTCCAAACCTGCTCGCCCACAATAGCTGGGAACTTGTCGAACACCGAGTGGTTCATGTCAAGGTACTGGCTCTGGTATTCCTCGCTCCACGGTAGGTTGTGGATCGAGTGACCTCCGGCAAGAGTGTCGGCTCCGTACTCTGTGATCACAAATGGCACCGAGTACTTCTCGGTCCAACCGGTTAGCTCGCCTTCAAAGTGAAGCTGGGCGTTTGCTAGGTCAGAGTGGTCTTCGTACCAGCCCCAGTAGCGGTTAAGGCAAATCACATCTGCCAAAGGTGCAACCAAACACTTGTTGAAAGGCTCGGTCATCACATTGATGTAGGTGACAGGGCGTGAATCCAACTGGCGGGCTAGCTCAAAGGCAGGCTTGAAGAAGTCAACAGCCTCAGGGATTCCGGTTTCGGCTTCGTTTGTGATTGACCACATGACCACCGATGGGTGGTTCTTGTCACGAGTGATCAGCTCTCGAACGGCCTGCAGCAGGTTTGCCTGAGTTTTCTCGTTTGCAGTCTCTGGGCCATAAGTAGGGAACTTCTCGCCGCCGAACATACTGGCAAAATTCTGGTTGAAACCAACCGCGGCCGTCTCATCGATGACCACGATTCCGTGTCGGTCGGCATAGTCCATGACTTCTTCTGCATATGGGTAGTGGCTGGTGCGGAACGAGTTGGCACCCACCCATTTGAGCAGCTCAAAGTCATTGACTAAAAACGCGTTGTCGTGTCCCTTGCCCTTGACCACGTGGTCTTCGTGCATTCCAAAACCGGTGAAGTAGAAAGGCTCGTTATTGATTAGGAACTGGTTTCCAACGACTCGAACGGTACGAACTCCAACATTCACGGAATACTCGTCTACCACGTCGGAACCCTGATGTGCCTGAGCAACCAGCTGGTAAAGGTAAGCATTACCTGGCTGCCATAGCTTCACGTTTGGAACGCTAAGAGTTCCAGAGGCGCCGTTACCAGTTGCAACAACTGCGCCTGATTCGTCCTTGAGAACAACGGCTACATCGGCCGATCCCGAAAGCTCCACCTGGTAACTAACCGAACCAGTAGTTCCATCGAAGTCGGTCACCACTGTCACATCGGTTACGTGGACTGCTGGCACCGAATAAAGCCAAACACTGCGAGCAAGGCCTGCGTAGTTATAGAAGTCGTGCAGATAAGTTTGCTGCTGAACACCATTGTCACGAGTAACAACTCGGCCAGGCGGAACAGTCTCGTTGGTCAGCACGTTGCTGACCGCGATGGTCAGCAGTATCTCGGAACCAGCGGTGGCGTGAGATGTGATGTCGGCCTGGAAAGGCATGTATCCACCAACGTGCTCGGCAACCTTGTTGCCATTCACAAAAACCACACCAGAGTGGGTGGCAGCATCAACCCGAACAAAGATCTGCTCACCGTTCCAGCCGCGTGGAACGCGAACCTTGCGCTGGTACCAAACCCATCCAACGTGCTCGCGGATTGCAACATCGGTGAAAAGGTCGTTGAAACTAGAAGGAACAGCGATGTCGAGCTTGGTGTCTAGCTGACCCTTGGCCCAGCCAGCGGCCATGCCTTCATTAGCAAAATCAACCTTGAAATCCCAGATTCCGTCGAGGTTGATTAGGTCGCGGGTTGCGGTGGCGTGGGGCTTTAGCATTTGTTGCCTTTCCTGTTCTTGGGTTTAGTAAAGCACAATTTCGATGTTTTTGGCAATCGGTTGCCAAAATGTTATTTTTTTGAGATGTTTCTCACCAAAGCGATGAAATCCGAGTGAGTTAGGAGATCTGGACCAACAAGTGAAACCAGTTCCAGAAACGGGTCTTTGGAGGATTTAGCGTTGACTATCTGCTGCTTTTGGGAATCCACGAAGTCTTCCGTGTCAATAACCCAGGCCACCCAACTGGCAATCGCTACCGCGCAAGCCTGGGCGGTTCGGCCGGCCTCCAACTCGGCTAGTGCAGTTGGCACCACTCGAACGCGCAATTTGGTTGCACCATCGTTGGAAATTTGCTTGAGGCTGTGCGCGATGCGCGCGTTCCTAAAACGTTCCAGCAGTGCAGTTTGATACGCCACTAGGTCCAAGCCCTCCTGCGGAAGGTGCCTGCAGGCCTCCGCCCAAAAGGCTCGCACAGAGGACAGTAACTGTTCATCCGCAATTGCCTCGGCTACTGTTTGGTAGCCCAGCAGCTGGCCGGCATATGCTAAGAGCGAGTGAGAGCCGTTCAAGAGCCACAGCTTGCGGTTTTCGAACGGGTGAATATCCTCCACAAACCTGGCCCCAGCAGCTTGCCATTCCGGTCTTCCGGCAGGGAAATCGCCGCTCAAAACCCAATCGCTAAATGGTTCTGTGACAACTGGTGAAGCATCTTTTTCGCCAGTGATGCGCGCGACATCATCGATGTCTCGCTGGGTAGTCTTTGGTGTGATTCGATCGATGCTGGTTGTTACGTAGCTGACTTGGTTTTCAAAATACCCAAGGCTCGCGACACCCATCTCTGCGGCAAATCGCGACAGAACGTTTCGTACAACTAGGCCATTTGAGGGCATGTTGTCGCAGGGCACAATTGCAATCGGGCCGGCCTCCGCAACCCGTCTAGCCTCTAGGGCCAAAGCGAGTCTTCCCAGAGTCGTGACCGGCTCTGCGTCTGTTTTACCTGCAAAAATGCCAAGGTCGAAAATCACTCGCGCGTCGGTGAGGTCACATTCCAAGTCTGCGCCTACCCGGTAACCAGCCTCTGTGATTGTCAGAGTGACCAAAGCGATATCCGGGTTCGAGATAGTTGCTACTAGATTGCGTACGTTTGCCCCATCTTCGATTCGCACCAGCGATTCCATCAGTTCAATAGAATCGCCATCCGCTCCCCTGGTCACTAAGTTGTACTTGCAATCTTGAGGCTGGAGCTCATCTGCCACCGTGGCGCTTCTGCCCGTGAAACCAACGATGCCCCACTGGCCAGCTGGATCAGCATGCTGGGTGTACCAAGCTTGGTGCGCTCTAAAGAATGCTCCAACACCAAGGTGGACAATGCGCTCAGGTCTACGACTCATAGTTTGAAAGCCTTTGCTGGAATGCTGATCACGGTGTCAACCATGATTTTTCGGGCCTGTTCCAAAGTCACGCGGCCCTCCACTACCAATCGCGCCAAGAAGCTGGCATCGCTTCTACGCGCCATGTCGTGTCTGGCAGGAATCGACAAAAATGCGCGAGTGTCATCGATGAAGCCGCTGCCCCGGTAGTAGCCGGCAGTTTCAACGGTGGCGGAGCGGAACCGCTGGAAGGAATCTGGTGCGTCCAGGAACCACCAAGGAGCCCCAATAAACACCGATGGGTAGAACCCGGCAAGTGGCGCGATTTCTCTGGACCAGTTGGTTTCATCGAGGCTGAACAGAATCAGGTGCAAGTTTGGGTTTAGCCCGTACTTTTGAAGCAGTGGGCGCAGGTTATTTGTGAACTCGCAGGTAACCGGAATATCGTGTCCCGAATCAGGACCGAACGATTCGAAAGTGGCCGTGGAGTGGTTGCGAACCACGCCGGCGTGAAGAGTCATAACCAGGCCGTCTTGGCAACTCATTCCTGCGCTAACGGTGAGCATGTGGCCCGCGAATTCTCGAGCTTCTTCCGCCGAAATAGTCCCGGCTAACGCGGATTCGAAATACTGGCCAGCTAGGTCGTCGGAAAGATCTGCGGTGTAAGGTTCCAAAACACCGTGATCAACACTGAACCCGCCGTTGGCAACAAAATAGCTGCGGCGAATGGTAAGTGCCTGAATGAAAGCCTTGTACGAAACCTCGGCAAGCCCAGCAGACTCAATTAGCTTTCCAACATTCTGTTTCCAGTGGATGGCACGCGGGTCAAGGTAGGCATCTGGCCTAAAAGTTGGCGCTACTCGGCCAACAAATGTCGGATCGTCGGCTAGTTGCTTGTGGAATTTCAGGTCATCGATGGGGTCATCGGTGGTAGCCAAGACCGCGATATTGAACTGTTGGAATAGGGCCCTAGGCAAGAATTCCGGGGTGGCCAACAGAGCGGAGATGTGGTCGTAGAGCTCGTCGGCATTGGCTTCGCTTGGAGTCTGATAGACCTCAAAGAGCGATGCCAACTCGTGATTCAGCCAATAGCCACTGGAGGTTCCGGCTAGTAGGTGCCAGTTCTGGCAAAGCAAACGCCAAGCAGCCCTCGCCTGCTCATCGGTGCCATTTCGGTTTATAAAATCCAGCGAGTATCCGCTTGCGTGCAATAGCTTGAAAACGTAGTGGTCGTAATAGATAAAGAGCTCGGCCGGGTTGGCGAATGGTTCGTTTCTGGCTAGAACCTCAGGGTTCACATGTCCGTGAGGCGATGTGATTGGCAGATCCTTGGCCAAGTCGTATAGTTCCGCGGCCACTTCTCGCAAGGCAGGTTCGGCTGGGAAAAGGCGATTTTCATCCAGAATTTGCAATGCCTTCATGCTTATTTTTCACTCTCTAGGCTTGATTTTGTCAATCGGTTGCCAAATAAAGTTGACGTTTGGATACTCATAGAAATTTTCATGTCTTTGGCTAAGCCTGCCTAGGCTGTCCGGTGGACCCGCGAACCACCAAGGTGGTAACCAAGCCGGTTGCCGCGTTTACAGCAGTTGCTTCAGGGTCTTCAATTTCGGCGATCAAACGGTTGATCACAATGCGGCCCAGTTCCAGCAGCGGAGTCTTTACCGTAGTGGTTCCCGGGCTGGTGAAATCCGCACCAAAAATGTCGTCGAAACCGGCCACCGAAAGATTGCCGGGAACTGATACCCCATTAGCCACTGCCTCCCGTAGTAGACCAATAGCCATCAAGTCGTTGTAGGCCACCACCGCGGTGACTCCGGAGGCACGCACCCGAGACAGTGCGGCTTTACCAGCTTCTAGAGTTGGGCTATTCGGGCCGATCTCCACAATGTTCATGCCAACCTTCACAGCCGCGTCCAGCAGCAGACCCCATCGGTGGTTGTTCATCCATGCCGAAGAAGGACCCGAAAGGTAAGCGATTGATTTGTGCCCAAGGGAGCCTAGGTGGGCAATCAGCTGGTCTACACCCGGAACGCTATCTGGGATCGTGCTAGACACACCCTGCACGACACGGTTCATTGTCACCACAGGCTTTTCAGCGTGCAAGGCAGCAATCTGCTCGTCTTCCAAACGCGAGGTAACCAGAGCGATTCCGTCTACAACCGGCATGATTTTGTTGGCTGCGATGGCTTCCTGCTCGGCTGATTCCTCGGAATCTGCGATCACCAATGTATAGCCGGCCAAAGTTGCGGCTTCTTGCGCACCACGTACCACGTCGAAGAAGACGGGGTTGGTGATATTGGCAACCATTAGCGCAATTAGCTTAGTCCTGCCGGTGGGCAAGGCACGGGCAAACGGATTTACCCGGTAGTTCAACTCGGTAGCCGCGGCACGAATCTTTGCCTCGGTGCGCTCGTTGATTCGACCCGGGGTAGTCAGAGCCCGCGACACTGTGCTGGGATTTACACCGGCTAACTTGGCAATGTCATAAATGGTCGCGCCACTATTGCCAGGCTTGCGCTTGGCCGAGGAACCGTTGGTTGGTTCTTCTGTGGCGGTCATCAGGGTTCAGCTTTCGTTTCTTTGTTAGGCGGTTTCCAAGTTGGAAACTTTTGGCAACAAGCCCAGTTTAGGTCCAAGCCAGCTGTTTGCGCTGCTCTCGTCGAGCCGCCTGACGGTCTGGATCTGGAACCGGAGATGCCATGAGGAGTCGCTGAGTGTATGGGTGCTGAGGGTTCACTGTAACCAGCTGTGAATCCCCCTGCTCAACGATTTCACCCTTGTACATAACCGCAACTCGGTGGCTGATGTGGCGAACCACATCTAGGTCGTGCGAAACAAATAGATAAGAGACCCCTGTATCGCGCTGGATCTGCAGGAAGAGGTCCAAGATTCGAGCTTGAGTGGTTAGGTCCAGTGCTGATACCGGCTCATCGCAAACAATCAACTTAGGCGAAAGCGCCAGGGCGCGGGCAATAGCCACGCGCTGACGCTGGCCCCCACTGAACTCGCGTGGACGTCGATCGCTGGCATCCATGGGCAGGCCAACCTGGTCAAGTAGCTCAGCGATTCGGGCACGGGCAGCCGCGCCTTCCATTCCCTGAATCTGAAGCGGCTCGGCCAGAATCTGACCAACATCCATCGATGGATTCAACGAAGTGTATGGGTCCTGGAACACAACCTGTAAGTCGCGGCTTAGCAGGCGGCGCTGGTTGCGGCCGGCGTGCGAGATGTCCTTGCCATCGAAGTGGATAGTTCCCGCACTGACAGGAGCAAGGCCCAGGATTGCGCGGCCAAGGGTGGTTTTACCCGAACCGGACTCGCCAACCAAACCAAGGGTTTCACCCTTACCAACGTTGATAGATATCGAGTGTAGGGCCTTGAAACCCTCTTTACCGAAACCCTTTGCCGGGTAGGTCACATCAAGGTTGGTGACTTCTAGCAGAGCAGACATTCTTAGGCTCCCTTCAATGGGCCGGTAAGCATGGTCATAGGGGTTTTGCCTTCAAGCATCGATGAAAGCAGTTCCTTGGTGTAGTCCTGTTGCGGGTTGCGCAGGATCGAACGGACGTCGCCGGTTTCTACCACGCGACCGTATTGCATGACCACAACGCGGTCGGCTAGGTCGGCTACCACACCAAAGTTATGGGTAACCAACACCATGCCCATTCCGGTTCTGCTCTGTAGATCACGCAGCAAGTCCAATACCTCTGCCTGAACGGTTACGTCCAGCGCGGTGGTTGGTTCGTCTGCAATCAACAGGTCTGGCTCGCAACTAACGGCTCCCGCGATAAGCACACGCTGCGCCATACCTCCCGAGATCTCGTGTGGGTAGGAGTTGAAAACACGGAGCGGGTTGTTAATGCCCACGGTTTCCAAAAGTGCCAGCGCCTTAGCCTTGGCCTCAGCCTTGCTAATTCCCAAGACCTGGGTCATTGGGCGAACCAGCTGGTAACCAATCTTGAACGCAGGGTCAAGGTTGCTCATAGGCTCTTGCGGGATGTAAGCGATGCGCTTGCCGCGGAACTTGGTAAGTTCCTGCTGGCTGATTGCGCCGGATTCAGGGGCAACTAGGTCGTCGCCCGCGAACACAATGTGACCGCCCGCAATTTTGGCATTGTCAGGAAGCAATCCCAGGATCGAGAACGCGGTCTGAGTCTTACCCGAACCAGATTCTCCCACGATGCCAAGGACCTCGCCCTTGTCCACGAACAAGGACACGTCCTGGACCACGTACTTGAGGTTGCCGGAAGCCTGAGGGTAACCCACGCTCAGGTGGTCAACACTCAGCAGGTGGTTTTCGCTGGCCTGCGATTCGCTGCCGGTTGCGCTCTGAGCTTGAAGCTCGGCTACCTCGGCCTTGGCGCGTAATAGGGCAGCCTTGGCCTGCTTACGGTTGAGCTTCACTTTTTGAGCATCTTCGAGGGCATCGCGAAATGCGTTTCCAAGTAAGGCAAAAGAACCGATTGTGATGGTGATTGCCAGCCCGGGCCACATGACCAAAAGCGGGTTCACGAAGATGTTCTGGAATCCTTCGTTGAGCATCGAACCCCAAGAAACCATGGTTGGATCGCCCAAGCCTAGGAACTCAAGACCGCTCTGAATCGAGATCGAGATACCGGAAATCATTGCGCTCTGAATGATGATCGGGGCTCGGACCACGCTAAGAATGTGGCGCAAAATGATTCGGGAGTCGCTGAGTCCCGAGACACGAGCAGCATCTACGTAGAGTTCGTTGCGCACGCCCATCACTGCAGTTCTGGTTAGTCGGAAGAATCCTGGTGCAATCAGCAATCCGAAAACCGCCATGCTAATCAAGATGCTTGGGCCAGCCGCTGCACGCACCGCAAGCAACACAATCATCGATGGAAGGCTCATGAGCATATTGGCGATCCAGGATGCAACTGCATCAAAAGTCTTGCCGTAGTAGCCGGCAATCAGACCAGTCGGCACACCAAGGACGATGCTGGTGATGACTACCAGGATTGCCGACTCAAGCGTGCCGCGAGTTCCCATGATGATTCGAGTCAGAATGTCTCGACCAGCAGCATCGGTGCCCAGCCAGTGGGTAGCGTTTGGTGAGGCCATTAGGTTCATGGCGTCGGTGTGGTTTGGATCGAATGGCGCAATGAGGTTCGCAAAGATGCTGACCAAAACTGCAATCAAAATGATGATTGTGCTGATCAATCCAAGTGGGTTCTTGAACAGGCGACGCGCCAAGCTGGTGCGAACGATGGCGACCGAGTGAGTTAGGGCTGCGGTGTTTGTGCTCATTAGACACGTACCTTCGGGTTGAGCCAACCGTTGAGCAGGTCAACTGCGAGGTTGACAACGATTACGACTACGACGGTAAAGACAACGACTCCCATAACTACCGGGGTGTCACCCTGGGTGGTGGAGTCCACAATCAAGTGACCAATTCCAGGCAAAGCAAAGATGGATTCGATGATGACCGAGCCACCGAGCATTCCAACGAACTGGAGGCTTAGAACTGTTAGCCCAGCTGGAGCGGCTGAACGAAGCACGTGCTTGAAGAGGATCTCGCTGTTTTTGATTCCGCGGCTACGAAGGGTTCTTACCCAGTCGCGGCTTAGGACATCCTTGAATGCCGAGCGAATCTGCTGAGCCGCCGATGCCACGGTATTGATCACAAGCGCCGAGACCGGCAAGACAAGAGATTTGGCCCACTGAGTTGGGTCTTCTGCGAGTGGAACCCAGCCGGTTGCCGGAAGCAATGCCAAGTTGATCGCAAATAGGGTTACAACAATGATGGCCACCACAAAGTTTGGAACCGCGAAACCGGCGATGGCCAGGAACTGAACTGCACGGTCAATGAAACCACCCTTGACAGCGGCTGACATGCCCAAAACGGTGGCGAGGATTGCTGCGGTGCCGATTGCAAAAAGAACGATGGTGAGGGTCACCGGGATTCGGGTGGCGAGTGCCTCAAGGATTGGCTGGCTGGTGAACCAGGAAGTGCCTAGGTCTCCGTGTACCGCGTTCCCTAGCCACTCCAGGTAACGGGCGAGGATTGGACGATCAAGTCCGAGCTCGTGGGTCTTTGCCACGATCTGCTCTGGCGTGGCGGTGTCACCCAGGAGGTTACGGGCCACGCTGCTCGATGAGAAGAACAGCAAGAAGTAGGTCAGTGTGCTGATCACTAACAGGAGAACTGCTCCTGAACCTAGTCGCTTTGCAATGAAGCGGAACATGATTGTCCTTGGTCTGGCTTAGCTGAGTTGTGGGTGATGAAGGTGAGGGCTGAAGGAAAGGTACTTCAGCCCTCACCCTACATCGGGGGAACTACTTACCGGTTGGTGCGTAGTTGTAAAGGAATGGAACCGCGTTGGCTGGCTGGTTCTGAACCTTTACGTGGCTGTTGGTGAAGAACACCTGAGGCAGCTGGTAGAACGGTAGGAACCAGGCGTTCTGCACTAGGAAGGCGTTTACCTTCTTAGACTGAGCCGCAACGTTCTTGGCGCTCTGGTCCTGGTTGATCGAGTCAAGCGCTGCTGCGATGACTGGGTCGGTCGAACCGAAGGTGTTCCAAGAAGCCTTAGGCGAAGCCACGAAGTTCATGGTTACCCAAGGAGTCTGAGCTGCTAGACCTAGCTGGTAGACAGCGATTGCCCATTTCTTAGCCTTTAGCTGGTTACGGTAGTCGGCTGCAGGAACTGCCACCCAGTTGATGGTGATGCCGCTCTTACCTAGCTGGTCAGAAAGCAACGCACGCATGGTTGGGTCTGGCCACGATGGGAAGTCGATGGTCAAGCCGTCTGGGTGACCGGCAGCGGTTAGCAACGCCTTAGCCTTGTTGTTGTCTACGGTGTAGAACTTGTCCAAAGCTGGGTCGTTTGCACCCGAGATCTTGCCGAAAGGCTGCTCGGTGATGGTGCCGTAGCCGTTCTGCACAGCCTTTAGAAGCGCTGGGCGATCAATCGAGAATCCAATTGCCTGGCGAACGCGAACATCGGAAAGGTCCTTGTTCACAGCACCGTTGCGGTCAAGAATCATGATTCCCTGCCAGTCAACGTTGTTGAGGTACTGGGTCATTCCGCGACCCTTGGCGGTAGCTGCGGTCTTGGCATCCAAGATGGTGGCGTCAATCTGACCCGATAGCAAAGCGTTCAAGCGAGCGGTGGTGTCGGTCATTAGCTTCATGACGATCTTCTTGAACTTGATCTTCTTTTTGTCCCAGTAGTTTGGGTTTGCGGTGAAGACGTACTGCGATCCAGGGATGCTTGCAGCGTCTAGAACATATGGGCCAGAACCAACCGGCTTGGTGTTCAAGCTTGCGGTACCAATGGCGCCAGCACTGGTCATGTAGCTGTCGGTGGTTGCTAGGTAGTAAAGCAGGTCTGGGTTTGGGTAGGTGAGGTCAATACGGATCTGGTAAGGGCCAATGATCAACACGTTCGCGCCCTTTAGCGAAGCCGAGTAAGGGCCGTTGCCCTTTGCGAATGCGTCAAGGTTTGCCTTAGCCACGGTTGCGTTGAAGTCCGAACCGTCGGTGAACTTTACGCCCTTCTTTAGATCTAGCAACAGGCTGGTGTTGCCGTTCTGCCAGGTGAAAGCGGTAGCAAGGTTCGGAGCGTAGCTGCCGTCTGGCTTGCGGGTGATTAGGTTGTCGTAAACAGCCTGGTAGTAAGGAGCCATGTGACCTAGGTCAGCCTGAACAGGGCTCCATGACTTTGGCTCGATGAACGAACCGATGGTAAGGGTGCTTTGATTTGCTGCGTTTGCTACCGGTCCACCGGCAAGCAACGCGAGCGTAAGAGCAACGGCACTCACCGTAGCTGCTGCGCGCTTGTTGAGCTTCATTAGGTTTCCAATCAGTTTGGGTCTGGTACAGGTGGCATTCCACCGCATTTGTTAGATTAGGCGATTTTTTCCATTTTTGGCAACCGATTGACAAAATTGCTCAATAACGGTTTTGTAACGGGGTGAATATCCCTCTATTTATAAGGTTTTTGTCTTGGCAACCGATTGTCGAATTACCTAAAAATCAAGCGGATGAGCGATTTCCTCATCCACTTTTTGGTCTGAATCTGGCCCGTCAAATGCAACCAGAGGCCACCTATATTGCCCGAAAAACCTGCCCGACTTAAGGGCAATTGGAGCTCCGCCACCGCCTGGGCAAGTCGGCTAAGGGGCTCCGGGGGCTCCGCCGCCACCCGGGCCGTTCACGGTTCCACCCTGAATTCCGCCCGGTAGGCCGTCTAGCGCACCACCACTGCCGGGAGCGTGGTACGCGGGCACTGGAGGCTTAGGCGGAATGTATGGACCGCCGGTAATCCGCCCGATCATGAATGCGATTCCAAAAGCCATCACCGCAATAGCAATAGCTAGGCTGCGGGGCCAGGTTTTGATTACGCGATCGCGGTTGGTCGGGATGCTCATGCGCACCTATTGCCTTGTAAGAAACTCATTCTCCACGCCTACATGTAGAACGGAGCCATGAGGCCAATTAGAAAAGTTGCGACGCCAACAAACCAGAACAGACGGGTCAGATTCTTGGTTTGTTTCATGACTTTATGTTATCCAGCAAGCATGTCGTGACGAACGATAATCGCATCACGTGCCGGGCCAACACCGATCGCGCTGATGCGCGCTCCGCTCATCGCCTCCAAAGCCACAATGTAGTCCTGTGCGTTCTTTGGCAGGTCGGCAAAGGTGCGGGCCTTGCTAATGTCTTCGGTCCAGCCGGCAAAGTTCTGGTAGATCGGCTTTGCATGGTGGAAATCGGTCTGGTTCACTGGCATTTCATCGATGCGCTTGCCATCAACCTCATACGCCACACAAACAGGGATCTCTGGCAAGCCGGTGAGAACATCTAGTTTGGTGAGCACGAAGTCGGTTACGCCGTTGATGCGCGCAGAGTATCGGGCGATAGGGGCGTCGTACCAACCACAGCGACGAGGGCGTCCGGTGGTGGTTCCGAACTCGTGACCGGTGGCGCGCAGGAACTCGCCGTTTTCGTCAAATAGCTCGGTTGGGAACGGGCCAGCTCCCACACGAGTGGTGTAGGCCTTAACGATTCCGATTACGGTCTTGAACTCGGCTGGGCCAATGCCCGAACCGGTAGATGCTCCTCCGGCGGTGGAGTTAGAGGAGGTCACAAATGGGTAGGTGCCGTGGTCAACGTCGAGCATTGTGGCTTGGCCGCCCTCGAACAGCACTAACTTGCCGGCTTGGATCGCCTGGTGTAGTTCCAATGCGGTGTCGGCAACCATAGGGCGAACCCGATCCGCGTAGCTCAGAAGCTCGGCGACTACAAGGTCTGCCTTAATGGCCGCGCGGTTGTAAACCTTGCTCAGCATCGAGTTCTTCTGAACCAGAGCGGCCTCTACTTTTTGCTGGAGGATACTCGGGTCGAATAAGTCTTGAACACGGATGCCCACGCGGTTGATCTTGTCGGCGTAGGTAGGGCCGATTCCACGTCCGGTGGTGCCGATTGCTCGCTTGCCAAGAAAGCGCTCGGTGACTTTGTCTACCGTCACGTGATACGGGGTGATTACGTGCGCGTTGGCTGATACCCGTAGGCGCGAGGTGTCAATGCCACGCGCGTTTAGGGCGTCGATTTCCTCGAACAGCACACCAAGGTCGATAACCGTTCCGTTGGAGATAACTGGAGTTACTCCCGGGGTAAGGATTCCCGATGGCAAAAGGTGGAGTGCGTACTTTTCGTTGCCAATAACCACGGTGTGGCCGGCGTTGTTTCCGCCGTTGAACTTGACCACATAGTCAATGTGCTCGGCCAGAAGGTCGGTTGCTTTACCCTTGCCTTCGTCGCCCCATTGAGCACCGATGATTACTACTGCAGGCATGCTTGTTCCCCTTTTGCATTGCGGGATGTGGGCTTATTGGCCCAAGAACGATTGCGAGATGTCGCAACCTTTTAAGTTTAGTGGCGACAGTTAGTTTTCAACAGAATCAAAATCCTCTTCTGCGCCAGGCCTGGGTCTTCTTAGGTTCGACTCATGGAAACAACCAACTTCACCCCGGACTACAACGCAGTTAGCCTTAGCGACTTCAAAAAGAACCCGGGAGCGTACCTGAGAGATTCTCAAAATATCCCCGTAGCCATCTTCAAGTACAACCACATTGCAGGTTGGTTGCTCACAAACCTGAGCTTTCAGAACCTACTCGAGAGAAATCGAGCACTCGCTGCGGAAATCCAGGAACTCACTGGGCTGTTGGCAAGAATCGCTCCGGGGCTGGTCGATCTCGTGAAACTGATTCCACCAGCCAGTGACCGGGCTCCGATGAAACCGAAATGGCCATTATTGGGCGTTGATAGAGGCAGAGTGACCAAGCCCAACTACACCGATGAGCGCCTGAGCGAGGCAATGGAACTCGGTAAGGCTTATGTTGAAGCTTTATCTGGTCGCCACGGATGGCGCCATGAGGACTCCGACACGTTGGAGGATGAGGAGCAGGCTGACGACAACGAGTGGTGAGCTTTCAACGACGACCAAGCACTTCAACGGCAACCACACGTCCCCCAGCAACTACCCCCCCCAACCACCAAACTCCCTCCCCAGCAACCACACCCACCTAGCAACCACACTCACCTAGCAACCACACCCACCTAGCAACCACCTGAGGCTATTAGCTGCTGGGAAGTGTTCTATTTTTGTGACTAGCGATATCGCACCTAAATTCGTCGCCAAATACCCAGATTTAGAGCTCAATTTTGGTGCGATTTCTCTAGTGATGAAAAGAGTTATCGCCCAACCTTCCAAGGTTTGCAGGCAAGTCAAGGTTTGCAGGCAAGTCAAGACAAGGGTTCGCTGGCTAGTCAAGACAAGGGTTTGACCGCCAAACAACCCTAAAAAACGTGCTGCATAACCCAGCTGTGCATGGCAATCGCCGCGGCAGCGCTGGCGTTGATTGAGCGCGTCGATCCGAACTGGGTGATTTCCAGAACCACCTCGGCAGCCTCAATTGCCGGCTCCGATAGCCCCGGACCCTCTTGACCGAACAGCAGCACGCAACTCTCCGGAAGCGAATACTTTTCAATCTTTGAACAACCTGGAACGTTATCAATGGCGATGATCGGCAACGCCGAGCCATCAGCCAACGCACCACCATCAGGGCCGGAAGCCTTGGTCCAAGCTAAGAAGTCCTCCACCGTAGGGTGATGGCGAATGTGCTGGTACCTATCGGTCACCATGGCGCCGCGTCGATTCCATCGTTTGTGCCCAATGATGTGCACCTCAGCCGCCAAAAAAGCATTTGCAGTTCGCACAATTGAACCAATGTTGAGGTCGTGCTGCCAGTTCTCGATCGCCACGTGAAATTTGTGACGACGAACATCTAAGTCGGCAACAATCGCATCCATGCGCCAGTAGCGGTATTTATCCAGAACGTTTCGAGTGTCGCCACCGTTGAGCAGTTCTGGGTCATAAATCGGATCCAGAACTCCATCTGTGTCTACCGGCCACTCGCCTTGCCAAGGACCTACGCCCCAGGTGGTTTGCTCTGGGCTCGGGTTATCTGCAGTGGTCATTGGTTAAGCCTAACCGTTGGGCTATCAAGGGTTCCGCCCGGCCCTCGGCGGTAGGCTTGAACCATGGCAGACAGAAGCAAAATCACCGCATGGCTAACCGACATGGATGGCGTTTTAGTGCACGAGGGACACGCAATTCCCGGTGCAGCAGAGCTCATCAAAAAGTGGCAAGACACCAACACCCCATTCTTGGTGCTTACCAATAACAGCATCTACACACCACGGGACCTTGCTGCACGCCTGCAGGCTGGTGGCCTGGATGTGCCGGAGGACAGAATCTGGACCTCCGCTCTTGCAACTGCCGCTTTTCTTAAGAGCCAGAAACCAAACGGCTCGGCTTACGTGATTGGTGAGGCAGGCATGACCACCGCACTGCACGAAATCGGTTACGTGATGACCGACAACAATCCCGACTACGTTGTCCTAGGCGAGACTCGAAACTTCAGCTTCGAAAACCTAACCAAGGCCATTCGCTTAATTCTCGCCGGTGCAAGATTCATCGCCACCAACCCTGATGCCACCGGCCCATCGGCCGAAGGCGTTTTGCCCGCCACGGGCTCGGTAGCTGCACTAATCACCAAAGCCACCGGCCGCGAACCATACATCGTTGGAAAACCAAACCCAATGATGTTCCGCAGCGCTATGCGAAAGATTCAGGCCCACAGTGAGAGCACGGGCATGATTGGCGACCGCATGGACACCGATGTCGTTGCTGGCATTGAGGCCGGATTGCACACGGTACTGGTTTTGACCGGCATCAGCGATCAGTCGGAGATCGAAAAGTACCCGTTCCGCCCAAGTGAGATTCTCAACTCGGTAGCAGACCTAGTTGGCTAAGTTGCCCTAAGGGAACCTATGGGGTTGGAGTAGGGGTAGGGCTTGCCGAAGCCTGAGCCGCAGCCTTTGCCGCGGCGCGAGCAGCCTTCTTAGCGGCTTCCGCTGCCTTCTCAGCTGCTTGCTTGGCTGCCTCGTTGGCCTTTTCGGCTGACTGCTTAGCTGACTCGTTGGCCTTCTCAGCTGCGTTCTTTGCAGATTCGCTCAACTGAGTATCGCGCTGCTTGCTGCCCGAACCTGCGTTGGTGCCCGAACCTGCGTTGGTGCCAGTAGAAGCTCCAGAGCTTGATCCAGCAGTGGATCCACCACTTGAGCTACCGCCAGCCGACGAACCAGATCCAGTGGAAGCAGCCTGAGTTGCATTGCTGGTATTGCTTGCGGAAGAACTAGTTGATCCAGAGGCTGCCGATGAAGTCGTGCCCTTGGTGCTTACCGATGCGGTTCCAGTTGTTGCCGCAGGCGCTGCCTGAGTTGCGTTACTGGTGTTTGCAGCAGGCGCTGAACTTGAGCCAGCCGCAGCAGAAGCTGCCGATCCGGCCGAGTAACCTGCGGACCCAGCGGCCGATCCAGCAGCCGCTGGCTCCACAACCTGAGTTGAATTGCTGGTGGTTCCAGCCGAAGCACTGGTCGAGTTACCAGCCGCAGCTGCGACAACAGTGTTTGAAGTTGGGTTGTTTAGGTAGTCGGTTGTAGTTCCGCCGCCTGGAGTAGCAGTTGAGACGTTGCTGTGAAAGTCAATAACAGCGATGTCGATCACCGGAAGGGAATCTAAAACTGCCTGGGCTAGTTCCACGGTTGATGTGGTCTCCGCCGGGGCCGAAGCTAATACGTCTGCGAGCGCGCTAGCGGTTGGGCTGGCACTTGGACTGGCGACTTCGGATTGATCGCCAGCAGCTACTACCACCGCAAGTTCGGTAACCAACTTGGCTACCTCTGGGGTAACCGAGAGCCCAAAGCTGCCGTTCTTGCGGAAAGCCTTGCTGGCCGCAGCATAGAAAGAGCTTCCTGCGCCATCGGTGCTGCCTGGAACCAAGGCAGCGACTGCGGCGGTTGTTACCGGAATTCCGTTGGCGTCTACTAAGACTCCAGCGCTGTTTAGATGCGTGCCCGCTGGCAAAACAGCCCCACCGGTTGCACCCACTCCGGCGGCTTCAAGACTGGAATGCGCGGAGGCTTGCATGGAAGGAACCAAGATGTAGTTACCAAGAGCCACACCACCAGCCAGCGACATGGTGCTAGCGATGCTAATAAAGGTGCGAGCGCCAACGCTGACAGCGCGCACGGCAGCAAAACTCGACTCCGCCATGTCGGTCGGCGGAAGTTCAATAAATTCGTGGTTAGTCATGCGTATCCCCTAGATTCGCCTAATCAGAAACATAGTATTCGGTTAACCGAACATTTCATATGCTCAAATGCGAATTTATTGCATGTTTCACCAAGATGTAACTTTGTTGTCCACAGGTTTCACCGCCGCATCTTGACTAGATTTAAACAATGCACATCCTGATCTTTCTAGACCAGAACCCAGCGTCTCTGGGCGGAGTGCAGGCAAGCGTGCTTTTGCAGCAGAAATACCTCGAGCGAGCCGGTCACAAAGTGACAGTTGCGGCACCCGCCAGCAAGTTCCCGCCAAAAGCTGGTCAAATCCTTTACCCGAGCTTCCCGCTTACCCCGAATCGCGAATACGCAGCCACGGCGCGCTTAACCCAGGCCTACAACTTTGTGGTTCAGGAGCTGGCAAAGCAAGACCCACCGGTCGACGTGGTGCACGTCCAAGCCGACTGGTGGGGTGCCCTGCTGGGGGTGGGATTCGCCAAACGCCAAAACCTGCCTCTGGTTCACACTCTGCACACTCAGCTGATGATCGGCGCCACGCAGGTCGTGGGTGCGGTCGCCGCCAGGCTCCTTATCTGGACTCACTCCGAGGTCTATGGGCGCTGGGTGGAGGGCAAGCCGTTCAAAGGTCGTGGCAATGGCTGGAACTACCTCAGCCAAGTCGCCAGTCGCGCCAACGCTGTTATCGCCCCCAGCGGCCATTTCGCCCGCCTTGCCACAGAGATGGGCGTGGCAAGCCACATCCATGTTGTGCCAACCGGCGTAGACGATGCCGCCCTAGCTGGAATCTTTAAGACCCAACACCGACGAACCAACGACGAGCCGGTGGAGTTTTCCTGGAGCGGTCGTTTCAGTCAGGAAAAACGCATGATGGAGTTCCTGGAAGCCTTTGCCCTGGCAAATATTCCGGCCCATTTGAGCCTCTACGGCAATGGGCCTCTAGAAAAGCAGGCTCAGAAATTCATCGATGACAATGGGCTGGGTGAGCAAGTATCCATTGTTGGCAGAGTGACCCACCATGAAATGCTGCGACGCCTGGCAGATGCCGACGCGCTGATTCAAACCAGCGTTGGCTTTGAGACCCAGGGCATGACCGTTTACGAAGCCGGTGTGGTTGGCACACCAAGCGTGCTTTGCGATTGGAACATTGCCAACGACCTGCCCGCAAACAGCTACTGGCGCGTTTCCAACCAAACCGTTGACGCACTGGCAACCACGCTGAAACAGGCCTACCAAGAAATCATCGATGGCAACAGCAAGAGAATCGACCTACGCAGCGAGCTCTACCAGAGCGAACTCGTCAAGCGCTCGATTGCGATCTACCAGACGGTCACTGCAAGGTAAAAGAAAAACGGCCGCCAAGGGCGACCGCATTTCTTTGCGAAAAACTAGTTAGCCGGAGCCGTTACCTTTGGGTTTGGAAGACCCACCGAAACCACGTCGAGTGACTCAGCACGCAGCGACTCTGGCAATGGAACCAAGGCTGTCAAGACACCCTGGGCATCCTGGCGCAGCAGGTAACGCGAAACCGCACGCACGGTCTTGCTTGGCTTGCCACAGAGGCTAAGGGCCACAGGGTAAATCGCCTGGTATGGCGCAGGTGCGATGTCGGACCCTTGAGGCGCTGTTGGCTTTAGATCGTAGTTCAGCTTGACCGAAACATTGGTTCCAGTTTTGGTGAACTCTAGCTGTGTACCAGCCGACTGAATTCCAGCTAAATCCGGAAGAACGCCGGTTGGGTTGCCCTTTGGGTCGCTGAGGATGGCAGCCGGAAGCGGAATGGTCATGGCGCTGACCGAATAGACCGAGAAAATCGAGTACGGCAAGAGTGCGATCGAGCCGTCGGCTAGGGTGCCCAGGTCTGCAACGGTGAGCTGGCTCTTGGCCTTTAGCAGGCTGGCGTTGAAAACCTTGCCAGTGAGCTTCTTGTACCAGCCCGCAAACGAAGCCAAGGCTAGTTTGTCGGTTGCCGGTGAAACCTGAATTGGACCAGCACCTACTGCGATGCCAGCGTTGTCCTTGGTAATCGCGGCGTCGTCCCAGGTGGAGATGCTACCGTCAAAGATTCCTGCCACGGTGGCCGGGCTTAGGGCAAGTCCGGCTGCCTGGCTTAGGGTGGCTGCAACCACTGCACCATCAAGTGCGTAAGGCACCGATGAAGTTACCTTGCAATCGCTGGCTGCCGGTGCATACGAGCCAACAGCGATGTCCGCTGCGGTTCCGGCTTCTACGCGGGTGAGGGTCATGGTTGGGCAGTTGCCCGACATTGCTCCCTGAAGCGATGGAATGGCGTCTGCCATGATCTCTGTAGATTGAATGTTGGCGTTTCCACTAATGCAGGTGTAGGTCTGCTCTAGCAGTGCCGCCTTTACCTCCGGTGGCATTGGCGGAGTACAAGCGGTGAGCACCACCGATGCGATTCCAACGACCGCCACTAGCCGAACAAGCTTTGCAAACATTCTGTCCCTTAAGAGTTTGTGTTTTTAATCTAAACAGTAAAACAGGGGTGGTGGTCTATTTCTAGAACCGCCACCCCTGTCTTATCAGAGGTTGTTACTTGATAAGTAGTGCTAGAGCCTTAGCCTTTAGAGCCTGGCCACCTGCAAGTGCTACGTAGCCAAGCTTTGCAGCGTTAGCTGGTACACAGGTGTTTAGCACGTACTGTACGAACGACTTCACAGCTGCACCCTTAGCGGTTGCCTTGCCAGTGTTGACGATTGCGTAGGTGATAAGCGATGCGTTGTAACCACCAGGAACTGCCTTAGCCCAGTCGATGGTGACTAGACCGTTGGTTGCAACTGGCATGTTCGAAAGGAACTTAGCAGCGGTAGCGGAGCTTGGTAGCAAGAACTGGCCGGCATTGTTCTTTACGGCGGCAGCCTTTAGGCCTAGAGCAACTGCATCCTTTAGGTCAACGTAACCGATCGATGCGTCGGTCTTAGATACGTTTACCGCAACGGTTGCGTTGTCTGGAGCCGAGGTACCAACTGGGTTGGTTAGACCGGTAGCGATTGCCCAGGTCTGGTCGTTCTTCCAGCCAGAAGCCTTGTTAGCAGCTAGGTAGCCAGCGAAGTTACCGTTGGTACCCGACTTCGAGCCACGGTACTGAACTGCGATGGTGGTTGCAGGAAGCTTGGCGGTTGGGTTGAGAGCAACGATGGCCTTGTCGTTCCAGGTGGTGATGGTTCCGCGGAAGATCGCACCGATGGTGGTTGCATCTAGGCGAAGAGCAGGAACACCCTTGACGTTGAATACGATGGCGATTGGGCCACCGACAACTGGGATGTAACGGTAGTCAGATGCAGGCTTTGCATCGGCTGCGCCGAAGGCGCCGTCCGAGCCAGCGAAGTCGAAGGTGCCGTTTACGAAGTTGGTGCGGCCGGTGCCCGAAGACGAACCGGTGTAGGTAACCTTTGCTTCCGAGTAGTTTGCGGCACAGGTGGACATGATTCCAGCGCTGAACGAAGATCCACCAGAAGTGATGGTTACGGTGTCAGCGTTTGCAGGCGCGGCGAAAAGTGCCGATGCTGCGATTGCAACTGCGGCTAGGATGCCAGCGGTCTTGCGCATTGATTTCTCCTTGTTAGAACCTAGTTTGAAGGTGTTCTTTAAGTGTGTTGTTAGAAAGTTAACGGCATCAGTCTGGGCAAGTGTATAGAAGGTTAACTGGCAGTTAACTTTGCTTGAGGCTGGTGGATTTGTTTCGATTAGCCGAAGTGGCCGTTTACGTAATCGTTGGTGCGTTCGTCGATTGGCTGGTTGAATACCTGCTCGGTTGCCCCGAACTCAACAACGCGGCCTGGGTTGCCGTCTTCCGCTAGGAAGAACGCGGTCTGGTCGCTAATGCGCTGAG
>CANBWO010000023.1 GCA_947373155.1 Microbacteriaceae bacterium
CGCTGGCTAGAAGCCGAATTCGACGCCCACGGCGAGCGCCTGACCGTAGTGAGCACCTACGTGCACAGCGGCGAGGTAGACACCCCAAAGCAGGTTGAAAAGTACAAGTTTTTAGAGGCCATGACCTTGCGCATGAGCGAACTACTGGCCACCCGCGAGAACGTGGTGGTTCTGGGAGATCTCAATGTTGGCCACACCGAACTAGACATTAAAAACTGGAAGGGCAACCTCAAAAACGCGGGTTTCCTGCCAGAAGAACGTGCTTACTTTGATGTCTTTATGAAGCAGCAGGGATGGCGAGACATCGGTCGAGACGCTCACCCAGCTGTTGCCGGCCCCTACACCTGGTGGTCGTTCCGCGGACAAGCCTTTGACACCGATGCGGGTTGGCGCATCGATTATCAACTGGCCACCCCCAAGTTGGCGGAACGCGCTAGCAACTACCGAGTAGACCGCGCTGCCAGCTACGACACCCGCTTTACCGACCACTCCCCCGTGGTTGTGGAATACAGCTTCTAGGATTATTCGAATGAACGACAAAGCACCGATTTATCAGGCAGCCAACGGCAAGCCAAACCTGCTATCTGGCATGCAGCCTTCGGCAGGCTCACTGCATCTTGGTAACTACCTGGGCGCACTGGTCAACTGGACCAAAATGCAGGACGACTTCAACGCCTACTACTGCGTGGTAGACCTTCACGCCATCACCGTTCCACAAGACCCCGCGGAACTTCGCGCCAACACCCGCCGTACCGCAGCTCAGTATCTTGCCGCAGGCATCGATGAAAACAAGAGCGCACTGTTTATTCAGAGTCACGTGCCAGCTCACGCCCAGCTGGCCTGGGTGCTGAACACCATTACCGGCATGGGTGAGGCCGGTCGTATGACCCAGTTCAAGGACAAGAGTCAGAAAAACGGTGTGGACTCGGCTTCGGTTGGTTTGTTCACCTACCCGATTCTTCAGGCAGCGGACATTCTGCTTTACCAGCCAAAGGCGGTTCCGGTTGGCGAAGACCAACGCCAGCATTTGGAACTTACCCGCGACCTAGCCACTCGATTCAACAGCCGATTTGGCAATACTTTTGTGATTCCAGAGGCTCACATCCTCAAGGAAACCGCAAAGATTTACGACCTGCAGGTGCCAGAGGCCAAGATGTCTAAGAGCGCGGCAGACCCAAAGGGTCTGATCAACCTAATGGATGCCGACAACGTAATTACCAAGAAGGTAAAGAGCGCGGTAACCGATGCAGAGGGTTCGATTCGCTTTGACCGCGAAACCAAGCCAGGCGTAAGTAATCTGCTGGGAATTTACAGTCTGATCAGCGGCATGGGCATCGCTCAGCTGGAAGACAACTTTGCCGGTGCTGGTTACGGAGCTCTAAAGAGCGAACTGGCCGACGCCCTAGTGGCACACCTTGCGCCAATCCGAAATCGAGCCGAAGAGCTGCTTAGCGACCCAGCCGAACTTGATCGCCTTCTGGCCAAAGGCGCAGCCCAGGCCAACGAGCTGGCAGAGCAGACCTTGGCCACGGTTTATGACCGGGTTGGATTCGTAAGCGCTCGCGCTTCGAATAATTAGCGGTGTGTAAGCGCTCGCGCCTCAAACAGTTAGCAACGCGTGGGCGCAAATAGGTTCAACTGCCGTTAATGGAATGCTTTGGCACGGCATCTTGTTTTCTGTCATGATGTAAATGCAACAAACAAGTTCTTCGGGGTCAGTGAAAATCTGAGCCGGCGGTTAAAGTCCGCGACCCGGGGCATCGATGCAGAAAAACAGTTAACTGTATTTCGGCTAGTAAACGAGGCCACGGTTGATCTGGTGAAACTCCAGAACCGACGGTTAAAGTCCGGATGGGAGAAGAACGGTTTGGTTCGCGCGCACTTGGCGAACTCAACCTTGGCGTAGCCGTACCTTGGCTTGCCCTACCCCGACGCGCTTGTTCCATGGGACAAGGAACCGGGATGACCGAAAACACAAAGTATCAGGCGGCTATGCAGCGCGCCCTGGACTTGGCGTTGCTGGGCCCAGCCACCGGGGTAAACCCTCAGGTTGGCGCTGTGATCCTTGACCGAGACCTAAACATCATTGCCGAGGGCTGGCACATGGGCGCGGGCACTCCTCACGCCGAAGTTGTTGCTCTGGCACAGCTTGCGGTAATCCCAGATGGCGCCACCGCGGTGGTAACCCTTGAACCTTGCAACCACACTGGCCGCACCGGCCCTTGCGCACAGGCGCTGATCGCCGCTGGCATCAGTCGCGTCGTCTTCGCCTCGAGCGATCCGGGCGATGCCTCTTCCGGTGGAGCGCAGACGCTGCGAGCAGCCGGCATCGAGGTAATAGAAAACGTGATGCAGGCCGAAGCCGACGAACAGCTAAGGGTTTGGCTGACCTTTGCCACACGCAAACGACCTTTTGTCACACTCAAATGGGCCAGCAGCCTAGATGGACGAGCCGCCGCCTCCGATGGCACCAGTCAGTGGATTAGCGGGCCAGAGTCTCGAGCCGACTCGCACGAATTGCGTTCAACTGTGGATGCGATTTTGGTTGGAACGGGCACCGTGGTTGCAGATAACCCAACCCTGACCGCTCGCAAACCAGACGGCAGCCTCTACCCACACCAACCACTTCGCGTTGTGGTGGGAGACCGCGCTATTCCAGCCGGATCTAACATTTTGAACGACCAAGCACCAACGCTTCACCTGCAAACCCGAGACCTAAACCAGGTTTTGGTCGAACTCTACGCAATGGGCATCAAGCACATTTGGGTTGAGGGCGGACCGCAATTGGCTAGCCAGTTTGTGGCGCACAACCTGGTGGACCAGTTCATCATTTACCTAGCCCCCATGCTTCTCGGCGGAAACCGAAACGCCCTAGGCGACATCGCTGTTACCAGCATGCCTCAGGCCAAGCACCTGAGCATCGACTACACCATGCCCCTTGGCGACGACATTTTGATTGTCGCCCGACCTATGCCCGCATCGGGCGCAAACCCAGAGGAGAACTAATGTTCACCGGAATCATTGAAGAACTTGGCAAAGTTGTGGCTATCGAGCCGCAAGCCGAT
The DNA here is from genome assembly GCA_947373155.1 of Microbacteriaceae bacterium. GTDB lineage: Bacteria > Actinomycetota > Actinomycetes > Actinomycetales > Microbacteriaceae > Rhodoluna. Next base: position 3,066 of record CANBWO010000023.1, read on the forward strand.
GCAATTCGACTCACCATCCAGGGCCCATTGGTAGCCAGCGACCTACACCGTGGCGACAGCATCGCTGTTAGCGGCACCTGCCTCACCGCAGTTGAGTTCGACACCAACGGTTTCACCGCTGACGTAATGCAGGAAACCCTCAACCTAACCAGCCTCGATGGCATCAAAGTTGGCGACCCGGTAAACCTAGAGCGTGCAATGACCGCGGCAACTCGTTTTGGCGGTCACGTGGTTCAGGGTCACGTGGATGGCGTTGGCAAGGTAGTTAGCCGCGAACCCAGCGAAAACTGGGAGTGGGTGCGGGTACAGATTCCAGCTGAACTGATGAAATATGTGGTGCTCAAGGGCAGCATTACCATCGATGGAATTTCACTGACTGTAAACGAAGTCGGCGAAGACTTTGTGGGTCTGAGCCTGATTCCCGAAACCCTTCGTCTGACAACGCTTGGTCACAAGCAGCCAGGCGACAAGGTAAACATCGAAGCCGACGTGATGGCAAAACACATCGAGCGCTTGCTAGAAGCACGAGGCATCTAATGAATCTTTCAACCATTGAGCACGCGCTTTCTCAGCTGAGAGCCGGAAGACCAGTTTTGGTAGCCGACGCAGCCGACCGCGAAAACGAGGGCGATGCCATTATGGCCGCCGAATTTGCCACGCCGGAATGGATCTCCTGGTTTGTTCGCAACACCAGCGGTTACCTTTGCGCACCCATGACTAACTCGTTGGCTAACCAGTTGGAACTGCCATTGATGGTTCCAACCAACCAGGACAAGCTAAAAACTCAGTACACCGTTTCGGTCGATGCGGCTCAGGGAGTGGGCACCGGAATCAGCGCAGCCGACCGAGCCACCACTTTGCGTGTGCTGGCAGACCCGAGCAGCAAGCCAAGTGATTTGGTGCGCCCCGGGCACGTAATTCCGCTTCGAGCCAAAGACGGTGGCGTTCTTGAGCGACCAGGTCACACTGAGGCAACGGTTGACCTACTGAAGCTTGCCGGTTTGAACCCGATAGGCGTTATTGGCGAGATGGTTTCTGAAGATGGAACAATGACCAGACTTCCGGAGTTATTAGAAATAGGCGAACGAGAGGGAATTGCCGTGATTACGATTGAGCAACTCAAGCAGCACATCACCGACACAAATGCCCCACTAGAAATGGGCACTGAGGACCGCGTTACCTTTGCCGCTGAAGCCAGGGTTCCAACCACCCACGGACTAATGCGCATGCGCGGCTACTTTGACCGCGCCACCGCCGCCGATCACGTGGCGATTGTGTCTGGAAACCCAACCGGTGAAAACGTTTTGGTTCGCATGCACAGCGAGTGCATTACCGGCGAAGCCTTTGGCTCTCTCAAGTGTGAGTGTGGACCGCAGCTGGATTACGCAATGGACCAGATCAGCGCCAGCCCAACCGGCGGTGTAGTTATTTATCTTCGTGGTCAGGAAGGTCGCGGTATCGGCCTGCTGAACAAGCTCAAGGCCTACGCACTGCAAGAGCAGGGCCTCGACACGGTTGATGCCAACTTAGCCCTAGGCCTTCCTAGTGAAAACCGCGAATACGGTGCCGCAGTTGCCATGCTTCGCGACCTGGGTGTAACCAGCGTGCGCCTGATGACCAACAACCCTGCCAAGTCAGACTTCTTGGTCAAGGCCGGCATTCCAGTTACCGAATTCGTGCCTGTGATCGTTGGCCAGGCAGCCGAAAACAGCGGATACCTTCAAACTAAGCGTGACCGCATGGGTCACCAGATCCCACAGGAGAACCAGTAATGAGCGGAGCGGGAGCCCCAAAACTTAACATCGATGCCTCAGGCCTAGCGGTGACCATCGTGGTCACCAGCTGGCACCCGGAAATCACCGATGCCCTTTTGGCCGGTGCCGAGCGCTCGCTTCAGGCAGCCGGCAACGACGTTTACTCGGTGGTTCGCGTGCCAGGTGCATTTGAACTGCCGCTGGCAGCCATGTGGGCCATCGAAGACGGCGCCGAAGTTGTTATTGCGCTTGGCGTTGTGATTCGTGGCGGAACCCCACACTTTGAGTATGTCTGCCAGGCCGCTACCGAGGGTCTAAACCGGGTACAGCTAGACAGCGGTGTGCCGGTTGGATTCGGTCTACTTACTGTAGACACCGAACAGCAGGCTCTGGACCGCGCAGGTTTGCCAGACTCTAAAGAAGACAAGGGCGCCGAAGCGGTCGAGGCTGCCGTGCTAATGGCTAGACTCAGGTACTAGAGGCCTTGCGGTCTCACGGATTAACTAGGAGACCTAATGACTACTTTGGAACTAATCACCCGCATCACTGTGGTTTTGCACCTAATCGGTTTGGCTAGCCTGCTTGGCGGATTCCTCACCCAGATGAAAGACCTCAAGACTGGTGGCAAGATTGTGCCGGCGATGATGCACGGATCTTGGCTACTGCTAATTACTGGTTTTGCACTGGTTGGCATGGTTGGTGCCAGCGGAACCGAGCACGTAGACAACGTCTTGTTGGCTATCAAGAGCATTGTGATTACGGCCATCTTCTTCTTGGCCTATGGCTTCAGCAAGAAGGACCTGAGCACCAATAAGTGGGTAGTTCCAGTAATCGGACTGCTTGCAATCGTCAACACCTGTGTTGCTGTAATCGGTGGAATCGTTCAGAGCGGTGCCGCAAACTAATCTAATTTTTCAAGCAAGTAAGCGGTTCCCAGCGCTAGCTGGGAACCGCTTTTTGTTTTCCACAACATTGGATTTTTTGGTTTTGGAGATGTACCTTTGAAACTGCAACGATAGTTATTCGCGTAAGCCTAGAAGCCATCGGAATCCTGACTACCTACGGGGGTCAGGATTTGCTTTTATCTGGCCTTTCAAACCAGGCAACTACATCTGGCAACCACAAAAGGTTTTCTATGGCAGGGCTGACAAACGCAACCCTGAATGAGCTTGGTAAAAAGGATTCGGCTCTCAGCCGACTGATTGTTTTCTTATCCTGACTTGCCAGATAACCTTCCGGTCGCCTGTCGAAAACCGCAACCCCAACTTCGGGAACTAGACCTAAAATAGCCTCCAACGTCTGTCTGATAACTTGAGCGCGGATGGTTTCACCGTTACTTGTTAGGGATTCAAAATCGTCAGACTTGCGAATGATTACCTTGCACCGCGAATTGGCTAACGAGAGCAACGCGTTTGCCGTTTCGAATCCGTGAGCACGGCGAACGTTTTCAGATGTGTGCCATCTATCGCTCGACACCAGCACTCTAATCGCCTGTCGAACCTGATCCAGTTTGGCGGCTGGGACAATCACAGCCGCGAAAATATAAAAAGGTTTCTTGCCAAATTTGTTTGGCAGCTGGTACGACTCATCCATAAATGCCACCGCTTTTTTATTGCGGCCGTAAAGGGCTTGCAGACTCATGAGTTTCTGAGAGTTGTCTCGCTTCATTCACCCAAACTACGAACGAATCCGCGTTGCTTCAAAAACTTATAAACAGGCTGGCTGTTAGCTCATGAAAAGCGCTGTAAGGCGCTTGGTGGTGAAGAACAAACCTGCCGCAATCATGACCACAAAGTAAAGCGCGTGACCAGCCATTGCCAGGTTCAGATTTCCCAAGGTTAGCCCGCGGATCAACTCAACGGCCTGGTTCAATGGCAAGGCCCTAATGATCCACTGAATCCACTCTGGGAAAACACTGATTGGGTAAAAGGTTCCGCTGAACAAGAACATTGGCAGCATAAAGAAGTTGATCCAGTCCATCTGGTGGAAGTTCTTCATGAAGCTGGTCATGCCCATTCCCACAGAGGCAAAACCAAACGCAATCAGTGTGGCGCCAGGTATTGCCAGCAAGCCCCACCAGCTTGGGATCAAGCCCATCGGCGCTACCACCAGCATGAATCCAATCGAGTAGGTAAGCCCTCTAAGTAGCGCCCAACCGATTTCGCCCAGTGCAACATCTAGCGAACCAAGACTGGTCGCCAACATGGCCTGATAGATCTTGCCAAAGTGCATCTTGAAGAAAACATTCCAGGTGCTGTCGTAAATGGCACCGTTCATGGCGCTGGTTGCAAGTAGCGCCGGAACAATGTACTGAGCGTAAGAAACGGTGTGCCCACTGCCATCGGTAACCCCACCAATGAGCTTGCCAATGCCTAAACCAAAAGCCAGCAGGTAGAAAACAGGCTCCACAAAACCACTGATTACTACCAGCCAGTTGCTGCTCTTGAAAGCCAAAAAGTTTCGTTCCACCAGCTGACCGGCACGGCCGGAGTAGACGCCGGAACCAAACTTGCCCGCGCGCTTTTCGGCGATTCGCACCGCCATCGATGTTGCAATCGAGGTGATCATTCGGCAAGCCTCCTAGCGAACACCGGGTATGTGAATGCGAATCCACCGATGAACATGGCCACAAAGTAGGCAAAGTGAACCACCATGAGCCAGGGCTGAGTTGGCTGGCCAATGGTTAGCACGCGACCCACATCGGTGGAGTGCCACAGCGGAGAAATCCAACCAATCCACTGCAGGTAAATAGGCATCTGGCTCAGTGGATAGAAGGTTCCGCTGAATAGGAACATCGGTGCAATCACAAAACGACCAATGATGGCAAAGAATCCGTCGTCGTCTTTTATGTGAGCACTGACCGCCATCATCACCGCGGTCCAGCCGCAACCGGCAAGCAGCGATGAAAGAATCAGCGGGAAAAAGCTGACCATTGGGATCGCCTGAAATGCCAACAGGATTAGACCGTAGGTGAGCACTGTCCAGATTCCGCGCACAAATGCGGCCAGGTAAATGCCGTTCACAATCTGTTTGGGGCTAATCACCGTGCCGCCGATTGCGAAAAAGTACTTGCTCCAGGTGAAACCTTCTAGAACCGGGAAGGTGACTTCATCGGACATGCCTTGCATGGCTGCGCTGGCAAGAAGTGCCGGGGCAACAAACTGCAGGTAACTGACACCACCGATACCGTGACCGCCGGTGCTGTGATCCACTAGCGCACCGATTCCGATACCCACCGACACCAGATACAACACCGGGTTTCCGATGCCAAAAGCGATGATGGCATCCCACCATTTGGCCATGTTGCGCAGACGATACTCGGCAACCCTAAAGGCGCCAACTCGCATTGCATGGCGAACATTTACGGCCTGACCAGGCACAAATTTGAGGTCAGACATTAGTCCACCAGGCTTCGGCCAGTAAGGCGCAGGAACACGTCTTCTAGGCTGCTGCGGCGCACCAATGAAGTGACCGGGCGAAGCCCTAGGGCGTGAATCTTTTCCAGTGCGGCATCGCCGTCTTCTACATAAACCAAAATGCGATCAGGCAAGACCTCGATGCGCTCGGCAATTGTTGCCAGCTGCGGCGCGGTTGCCTCGTTGCGGTCGGTTCCAAAGCGAACCTCAAGGACCTCTTTGCTGGAGTAATCCTTGATCAGCCCGGCAGGGGTTCCCTCGGCCATGATCTTGCCCTTGTCCATTACTACAAGCCGGTCGCAAAGCTGCTCGGCTTCATCCATGTAGTGAGTGGTAATAACGGTGGTGACACCGTTTTCCTTGAGGCGGAACAGGCGATCCCACAGCACGTGGCGCGCCTGCGGATCTAGCCCGGTGGTCGGTTCGTCTAGCAACAGAATCTCTGGTTCATTGATGAGTCCGCGGGCAATCGCCAGACGACGCTGCATACCGCCAGACATTTCCTCCACCTTGGAGTTGCGCTTTTCCTCTAGCTGGGCAAAAGCCAGCATCTCCTCAACCTTGGGCTTAAGAAACTTTTTGCTCAGACCAAAGTATCGACCGTAAATGTAGAGGTTTTCCCAGGCTTTGAGCTCTCGGTCTAGCAGATCTTTCTGGGGAACCACACCTAGGTGCGCGCGGATTTCCGGACCCTTTAGGTTTGGGTCTTTTCCAAGGATGGTGAGTTCGCCATCGGTGCGCTTTGAAACCGCCGCAATCATTTTCATGGTGGTGGATTTGCCGGCGCCATTGGGACCGAGGATTCCAAAGGATTCGCCACGGTGAACTTCGAAATCAATGCCGTCTACCGCGCGGAATTCGCCATAGACCTTTGATAGCCCCTTTGCCACAATCATGGGTGGCTCATTTGTGTTTGCTGACAAGGTTTACCCAATCGTCAAGGCCAACGTAAAACCGTTGGCTGTGCCGGATGATTCCTCATTACCAAGGGCCGCTCAACATCGAGGTCAGCCTTTCAATAATACAAATATGTTGCCGTTTCTGATTGCTAACCTTGAACTTATGCCAGCCGCCATCGCCAAACCAAAAGTGCGCCTTGGCAATACCCGAGTCACGGGCAAAGAGCAGTTTTACACTCCCCCGGCGCTGGCGCTCGAACTCACTAAAAAACTAGCGGCCATGGTCCCAAATCTGACCGAGCGAACGGTGATTGAACCATCGGGTGGCACCGGCGCATTTCTAAATGCCGCCCGCACACTGGGATTGAACAAATTTCTGAGTTGGGACATTGAACCCAAACACATCGATGTCGCCTCCGGCGATTTTTTGCAACAGGATTTGAGCCTGACCGGTGGCGTGACCCTGGGAAACCCGCCCTTTGGCAGGAACAACTCATTGAGCATCCCGTTTTTCAACCATGCGGCCGACCACAGCGATTTCATCGCTTTTATTGTTCCCAGAAGCTGGCGAAAGTGGTCGGTTACTAACCGACTAGACCGCCGCTTTCACCTGGTGTCAGACACCGATCTGCAGATTGATTACGTGGACGAGACCGGAACCCAACTCATGGTTAAGCGCCGGCTTGCCACCTGTTTTCAAATTTGGGAGCGCAGGCCAAATCTGCGTCCACTGATTTCGGTGGCGGATCACGGCTTGATAACCAAGACCAGCCCGGAGCTAGCCGACGTGAGCCTAACTATCTTCGGCTACGGCTGCGGCACGATAAAGACAAACTTTGAACGCCGCCCTAATAGCACCCAGATGTTTTTGAAACTCGAACACCCGCAGGCTCTAGCCGCCTTGCAAAAAGTGGACTTTAGCCGTTTTTACAGAAACACTGCCTACACTGAGGCCCTGAGCCTTCCCGAAATCAACTTTTTGCTCAACCAGGAGATCCTCGGGAATCCGCACCTAATCGAAAAGGTTTAAATCGCTATGAGCATGATGGGCGGACGCGGCCGAGGTCGCGCACAAGATAAAGGTCCAAAGGCTAAATTCAGCCAGTTAGTCCCGTATTTACTAGAGCACAAAAAATCGCTCTGGTTGGCGGCTGGTCTAAGCGTGGCCGTTGCCGCTCTAAGCCTGGCTCAACCACTTTTGACCGGGCAGGTAATCAGCGCGGTTCAGAACCACAAGAACACCGCATCGGTGGTTTTGCTATTGATCGCCCTTATCTTGGCCAGCGGTTTCACCGGTGGTTACATGTACTACGTGCTCTCGCGAACCGGCGAGGGTGTGGTGCTTAGCGCCCGAAAGCAACTGGCAAATCGTCTGTTGCGTCTACCCATAAATGAATATGACCTGCGCCGAACCGGCGACCTGGTTTCGCGCGTTTCGTCGGATACCACTTTGCTACGGGCCGTTCTAACCCAGGGCTTGGTCGATGCCGTTGGTGGAATTCTGATTTTCGTGGGATCTGTTATAGCCATGGCGATTATCGATCCTGTGCTTTTGCTTTCAACGTTGGCCGTGATTGTGGTGGCGATTATGGCCATTGTGGTTACCGCTACCCGGGTGCGCTCGGCAACCACCAAAGCTCAGGAGCGCGTGGGTGCAATGTCTGCCGCGGTGGAGCGTGCGCTCAGCGCGGTTCGCACTATTCGCGCCGCCCGAGCCGAGGAACGCGAGACCGCAGAGATAGCCAAGGATGCCACGCAAGCCTACGAGCAAGGCGTGAAGATTGCCCGAATCTCGGCCTGGATTACCCCCATCGCTGGAATTGCGATGAATGGCGCGTTCATTGTTGTCTTGGGCGTTGGCGGCTACCGTGTTGCAACCGGAGCCACCACCGTCGCCAATTTGGTTACGTTCATCTTGCTGCTGTTCCTCATGATTCGTCCGATTGGTTCAGCTTTCGGCGCTTACACGAGTGTGCAAAGTGCGCTCGGTGCCCTGGCTCGCATTCAAGAAATCATCGATGTTCCTACCGAAGACGAATTGAGCGCAGCCCCACAGGCGGCCAAGGCGACCCCGGTGAACGACATCGCAATCGAGTTCGAGGCGGTGGACTTTGCCTACGCGGCGCCGGTAGCTGCCGAGGGGCAGGAGCCTTCCGTTGCACCGGCCGTGTTGCAAGGCGTGAGCTTTAAGATTCAGCGCGGAACTCGGGTTGCAATTGTGGGTCCTTCGGGGGCGGGTAAGTCCACCACGCTCAGCTTGATTGAGCGCTTTTACGAGCCAAGCGCCGGACGTATCTTGCTAGATGGCCAACCAGTGGCCGAGTTAGACCGTGCGGTTCTGCGAGCCCAGCTTGGTTACGTGGAACAGGACGCACCGGTGTTGGCCGGATCGATTCGTGCCAACCTGATGATTGGCAGCCCAAATGCCAGTGATGAAGAACTGAGTCAAGTTTTGGAGCAGGTGAACCTGACCGAGGTATTGGAACGCGATGAGCGCGGGTTGGATGCCGAAGTGGGAGAGAACGGAATCATGCTCAGTGGAGGCGAGCGCCAGAGATTAGCAATCGCCCGCACCTTGCTGGCTGCACCACCGATTCTGCTTTTAGACGAAAGCACTTCATCGCTAGACGGACTCAACGAGCAACGCATGCGCGAGGCCATTGATGCCGTTGCCAAGAACCGCACCCTGATTGTGATTGCTCACCGCCTGAGCACGGTGGTAGATAGCGACCAGATCATCGTGATGGAAAACGGAACCGTGATTGGTACCGGAACCCACAGCGAACTGGTGAAAAGCACGCCACTCTACAAAGACCTGGCTAAACACCAGCTGTTGGTTTAAATCAGCTGGATCGCGGTCAACCTGGGCTAGTGGTTGATTACCTCGCCCACACCGTTGATGGAGTAGAAGCGCACGTAGTCAAAGCTCATGGTCGACTGCTTTAGCGTTGGATCGATCTGACCACCGAAACCGCCACCCATAGCCAGATTCAAGATCACGTAGAACTCGTGGTCGAATACCCAGTCGGCGTCGGTCTTGGTTTGCTTGGCATATTCCACGCCATCTACAGTCCAGGTGATCGAATCCGGCAGCCAGTCCACCGCGTAGGTGTGCCAACCATCGGCAAGGCTTGCCGGCAAAGTAGCTTTGTCGCCACGGCCACCGCCACCGGACATCGGTCCGTGCAGGGTTCCATAAGTGGTGTTGATGTCGCGACCCAGGATCTCGGTCACGTCGATTTCGCCACAGCCTGGCCAACCTCGGTCATCGATGTTGGCGCCCAACATCCAGAACGCACCCCAGGAACCGGCCCCGGGGGCTGCCTTGATGCGCGCCTCAAGGTGACCGTACTTGAAACCAACCTTGTTTAAAGTGACCAGCTTGGAAGACAGCCACTCGCACTTGCCGTAGTAGCAGTTGTACTGGCTGGCACCGGTTTGGGTGGCAAGCATGTTGAGGTTGCCGGCGGAGTCGATTGTGGAGTTCTGAAGCAGGTACCACTGACGTTCGTTGTTACCCCAACCGCGGTTGTGGTACTCGGTGCCATCGCCGTTTTGCGGGGCCCAAACAGCACTGTTCAGGGTTGGCGAGTTGAACTCATCGGACCACAACAACTTGTAGTTTTTGGGCAGTGCTGGGATCTGCAAGTCCTGCGAGTAGACGGTCTTGTCTTTGTAACCAGGCTTTTTGTAGGTGATTCCAACCGAGATCAAAAGACCACGCTCGGTTTCGGCGTAGGTATAGGTGGGCTTGGTTGCGCCTGCGATTTCGATGCCGCCGTGATACCAGGTGTAACTTGCAGTGGCATTGGCAGGAACGTTATTGCTTGGCAAAATGACCGAAAGTTCGGTGGAAGCCGAAGAGCCAAAAACAATCGTGGGTAGCGATGGGATTGATTGAGTACCGATGGTGAGCGGAGTCGAGAGTCCGACAAGGTTGGTTTTCTTGCCCACGGTGCTGTACTGCTGCACCTGCAGTGCCTTTCCAATGGTCCCGGCAGGAATCTTGATGGTAGCCGAAGTTACCTTGGCAACCTGCTTACCGCCGATGAACCACTTGTACGTAGCCTTGCCGGGTACTGCCGGGCTGATAGGGGCAACGGTGACTTGCTCTCCGGCCCCAACCGCCTTTGGCAGGTTCGGAGTTGCAGGCAACCCAAACCCTCCGGCATAGCTCTGGGTAGCCAGGTTTGGCAAACCAACCAGTAGCGTCGCGGCAAACAACATCACGGCAATTTTTTTGAACAATTTGGCTCCTATAGATGAAGGGCCTTGGCGCAATCGTTGAGACTAACGCCAAGGCCCTGCAACTTGAACTATTACTTCTTTACAGTGACCTTGCTGGTAACTACCTTGCCGTCAACGGTGACCTTTACGGTCTTGACGCCAGGGGTTACTGCAAAAGTGAACTTAGCAGGGTCGTCTGCGATTGCCTTGGTAACGGCCTTTAGACCGGTGATACCAATGGTGGCAACCTTAGACATTGCGCCGCCAACAACCACGGTCATGGTGTAGGTCGACTTGCCCTTCTTGACGGTCTTCTTGTACGAAGCGGTTGCGCTTAGTACAGGAGCCTTGCCGTAGAAGTGGATTTCAACCATGTCAGCGATGTCAACATCCTGGCCCTTGATCTCTGGGTATAGCTGGCTGAAGACCAGGGTGCCCGAGGTCGGAACCGGAGTGGTTGCGGTTGCTGGAGTTGCTTCGCCTTCTGCGTCGGTGTTCGTCAAGTGGAAAGTGACGTATCCGTTTGCATCGGTGTTCTCGGTCCAGAGAGCCTGGTCCGAACCCTGAGCTGCAGTTGGGTCGGTTGGGGTCTTGCCATCGGTTACGTGAGCGGTGGAGTTACTGTACGCCTTGTTCACGTGAAGCTTGACCGGGGTGTTAGCCAAGACCTTGCCGGTTTCGTCCTTGGCCTGGTAGGTCAAGTCGATGGTCGAACCAGCCTGAGCGTAGACCTGGTGGAAACCAATTCCCTTGGCATACCACTTGTTCTGAACGCTGAATAGGTCCTCTAGGTCTGCTCGGTGAATCGAGTTCGAGTCAGTCAGCATTGGGCTGGTTAGACGAATCGAAGGACCCGATGCGGCAGGTGCTGGGGTGCCAGTGCTGCCACCGTTGCCGGCTGCGGTCTTTCCTGGGGTGTAGAAGTGGAACTCCGACATGGTGGCGTGGTCAGTTGCCTGGCCGGTCACCTGAGGAAGGATCTGAGTGTAAAGCTCGTTCAGAAGGTCTGCTGGTACTGGGTCGTTCCAGTTTGCAGGCTGAGCCTCGCCAGCCGAAGCTGCATCTAGGCTCTTTAGTTCAAACGAGACTTTGCCGTCTGCACCGGTCTTGTGAGTGACCAGACCCTGGTTCATAGGTGGCTTGTCCACACCGGTGGTGGTTACGTTGTCTACCTGAACAAGTGCGTTCGAGTTGCTGTAAGGCATGCCCAAACGAAGGCTCACGTCGGTGTTAGCCAATGGCTTGCCGTCTGGGCCGGTTACTAGGTAGGTAAGCGAAACGGTGCTGCCAACCGGAGCCCAGGCGCGCTGGTAGATCAAGCCGGAGCCGAACCAGGTGTTAGCGACCCACTGGTCAGCCATCTTCTGCATGGCTGCTGGCTCGCTGGTGTTTGAGGCGTCTAGTACCGGGGTAACCAGACGGATAGTGGCCTCAGCCGGAGCTGCGTTTGCAGCGGCTGAAGACATGCCAACTAGCGACCCAGTCAGCAGTGTCACCATTGCCAGCTGCGAAACCAGGCTTTTTGCTTTGAGTTTCATTTGTTCTTTGCCTTTCATTGATTACTGAATGAAGTTCTTGTCTTGCTATCCCTTTACAGCGCCGTCCATGACACCGGTCACAAGCTTGCGACCAACGAAGATGAACAACAGCAAGAGTGGGGCGGTGGCCATAAAAGCGCCACCCATGTTTAGTGCGTAGTCCAGCACGTAACTGGCTTTCAACTGCGAAACTGCAATCTGAGCCGTGAAGTTACCAGGCGAGCTAAGTACCAGACCTGGCCAAAGGAAGTCGTTCCAGGTGGCGAGGAAGCTGAACAGACCCAGCACAAATGCGCTCTGGCGAATGATCGGTAGCACTACGCTCCAGTACACACGTGGCACCGAGGCGCCATCGATGGAAGCGGCTTCTAGCAGTTCGTTTGGCACCTGGGCCTCGATAATCTGGCGCATCCAGAACACACCAAAGGCGGTTACCAGAGCCGGAATAATCAGAGCAGCCAGGCTGTCATACCAACCAGCCTTAGAGATCAACATGAACAACGGGATGATACCTAGCTGGCTAGGGAGCATCATGGTGCCGATCACAAACAAGACCATGAACTTACGGCCCTTGAAGTGAAGTTTGGCGAATGCGAACCCGGCTAGCGCCGAGAAGAACACCTGAGCCACAGCAACAACGATTCCCACGAATGCGGTGTTCAATAGCGCCTGGTTGAATGGCACCACGGAATACACATCGTGAACCACTTTCATAAAGCGTGGTCCAGGGAGCAAAGTTGGCGGAATCTTGCTGATCTCGTCGCTTCCGTTGGATGCCACAACGAACATCCAGTAGAACGGGAAGATGCTGAGGAACGCCATCAATGCCAACAAAATGTAGTTGATCATTGACAATCGCTGGTGCTTAGCAGCGCGCTTCTTGCCGCCTAGCGACGGCAACTTGATGGTGGTCATTCAGACCCCTCCCCGGCGAGCTTCTTAGTGATAAAGAAGTTGATTAGCGACACGATCAAAACAATGACCGTGATTAGGATTCCGACTGCGGCCGCGTAGCCCCACTTGTTGTTCACAAAGGCCTGCTCGTAGAGGAACAGAGTGAGAGTGCTGAACTGACGCGAAGAACCGCCGTCCATGCTGCCACCCAGAGTTAGCGGCTCCGCAAATACCTGCAGGCCACCGATGGTTCCAACAATCAGAACAAAGGTGATGGTGTTCTTGAGCTGAGGCAGCGTTACATAAATGAACTGTTGCCAACCGGTTGCGCCGTCTAGCGAAGCTGATTCGTATAGCTCGTCTGGAATCGCCAGCATCGATGCCAAGAAAATCAGGGCGTTGTAACCAGCCCAGCGCCAGGTGATCATGGTGGCAATGGCAATGTGGCTAGAGGTGGTGCCCTCGATGAAGTCGACGTGAGGGATACCGACCCAGCCCAAAACCATGTTCACCATTCCGAAGTCGCGGCCGAAAAGCTGACCGAAAACAATCGCAATAGCGATAACCGAGGTGATGTTTGGAATCAGCAAAATGGTTCGCCAGAAGGTAGCACCCTTGAGGAACTTGCTGCGCAAAATAGCTGCGAGGCCGATTGAGATTGCCATCTGAGGGAAAGTGCTCATGGCCCAGATGTCTAGGGTGTTCCACAGCGCTGTCCAGAAGCGGTCATCGGTTAGCAGATTTGTGAAGTTGTCTAGACCGTTGAAAATCTGAGGCCCTGGATTCAATGGATCCCAGTTAAAGAAGGCGATGTAGGTGGAGTAGATGATTGGTGCAAGACCAAAAATCAAGAACATCACAAAGAACGGTGCAATGAATAGGTATCCCCATTTGCCGTTCAATGAACCAATGCCGCGGGTAACCGGCTTTGGCTCTTTTGCTTGCTTGGCTGGCTTCCAGGGGTTGAGGGGTCTCTTAGAGACCCCTCGCTCCTTGGAGGTACCAGTTTCTAAAACTGCGGTCATTTACTAGCCGGTAACTTTCTTTAGGTCCGAAAGCACCTGGGTCCAAGACTGAGTCGCGGTCTGCTTCTTGGAAGCGACGCGACCAAGGCCTGCGCCCATTGCCTGGTCAATAGCTCGGTTCAACTTGCCCTCAAAGATCGGCTTGAGCTTGAGGATACCTGCGGCGTAGATCTTGCCAACTGGTGCGTTGTTGAAGAACGGGTCGTTGAAGCCAGTTAGGGCTGGATCCGTGTAAAGCGATGGAGTGGATGGGAACAGGCCGTAGGTCTTGAACACCTTAAGCTGCTGTGCAGGAGCCAGGTACCAAGAGATGAACTCCCAAGCAGCCTGCTTGTTCTTTGCGCTAGCAGGAATGGTTAGCTGGGTTCCACCCTGGTTACCGCCGCCGCCAGGCATCGATGCAATGTCCCACTTGCCAGCGGTGTCTGGAGCTTGAGCCTTGATGTAGTCCATCATCCAGGCTGGAGCCAAGATAGCTGCGAAGGTTCCCTTGGTCATACCAACGTTCCAGTCGGCGGTGAACTGGCTGATGCGGGTTCCGATACCTGCATCAAGTGCACTGATGGTGGTGTTCCATGCCTTCTTTACCTGAGGGTTGGTTGCGTAAACCAGCTTTCCGGTGTCGGTGCCATCGTTCTGGTAGTACTTGGTGGTGCCCTGGTTCAGTACTGCCGAGTAGATGGTGCCGGCGGAGTCCATGAAGCCGATGCCGGCCTTCTGGTCTGCCTTGCTAACCGACTTCATGTACTTCTTGCCGGTTGCGATGAACTTGTCCCAGGTTGGCCAAAGTGCCGATACCTTGGCGCGGTCGGTAGGAAGTCCGGCCTTCTTGAATAGGTCTGTGCGATAGGCAACCTCTAGGCCACCCACGTCGGTTGGGATTCCGATAACCGAGTCATCGTAGCCAACACCCTGCGCCCAGCGCCAAGGAAGGTAGTCGCCAGCGATGTCCTTAGCCGACTTGCCATCGGAGTTCTTGATGGTGCGGAGGTCGGTGAAACAACGAGGGTATGAACGCCAGTAACCGGAGTAGGAAACCTCAACCGCAGCGATGTCTGGGCCGTTACCCGCTGTACAGGCGGTAACCATGTTGGTTCCGTTAAGTGGGTCTAGGTCAGACTTCTTGATCTGAAGGGTCACCTCCGGGTGCAGAGCTTTGTAGTCCTTGACCAAGGCTGGCTCAATTACGTCGCCGAAGGTCCAAATAGTGATGGTTACCGGGTCTGCTGCGTGAGCTGGCGTAACCATGCCAAGTCCCATTGAAGTTACACCGGCTATTAGGGCCAGGGATACGAGCTTGCTTTTGCGTAGCACCTTGGAACACTCCTTGTTTAGATACGTTTAAGACTGATGATTCGAAAAACTAGAACAAACTTGTGAAATCGGTTTCACAAAACTTATGCTAAACGGTGGAAGCGGTTTCTTAGCAAGTCGAATTCCAGTAATTGCACCATTCGTTATTCATTCGTGATTCTTCTATCTGTTCTCCCCCGCAAAACCCAAGGAAAGTTAGTTCATGAGGTTCAATAAGGCAATCATTTCGGCAATCGCGACACTGGGCTTGGTTTCAGGGTTGGGGGCTTCCGCCGCTTTCGCAGCAACTCCAAAACTGCTCTGGTCAGACGAGTTCAATGCCAAGAAAGTTAGCTCTCTAAGTTCCAAAGTTTGGGATTACGACCTGGGCGATGGCTACGGCTGGGGCAACTCCGAGCAGGAGTACTACACCAAGCTTCCGCAAAACATCAAGGTAAACGGCCAGGGTCAGCTGGAGATCAACGCACTGCGCATCACAGAAAATGACCCAATCCTGGACCGCTGTTTTACCTGCCAATTCTCTAGCGCCAAGATCAAGACCGCGGGAAAACTCGGTTTCAAATACGGTCACCTAGAGGCACGTATGCAGCTGCCGAAGGGGCAGGGCATGTGGCCGGCATTCTGGATGCTGGGAGCCAGCTTGCTCAAGGGTAAGACCTGGCCAGATGTTGGCGAGATCGACATCATGGAGGCACGTGGCGCAATGCCCAACGATGCCCTCGGCACCCTGCACGGCCCTGGCTATTCAGGTCAAAACGGCACCATGCGAACCATGGTTTTCTCCTCGATCAACAATTTGCAAGAGGGCTACCACGTGTATGCCATTGACTGGCTGAAAGACAGTATTTCTTTCAGCATCGATGGGATGAACTACTTCACTCAGACCGCTAAAGATGTTGCGCCAAACAAGTGGGTCTTCAACAACGAGTTCTACCTGATTCTGAACCTAGCTACGGGCGGAAACTTCGATCCAACCATCGACCCAAACATCCAGAGCGCACAACTCAAGGTGGACTACATTCGCTATTCCACCTACAAGGGACAGGGCTCTGTGATCGTTCACAAGTAGAGACTGAATGAATGGGGCCGCTGCGATTATCCGCAGCGGCCCCATTTGTTTAACGACTTTAATGGACTAGTTTTAGCCGAGAAACTCTACACTTCCCACGCCATCGATGCTGTAGTGGCGGATGTAGTCGATGCTCAATTCCGCGCTCTGCAAGTCGGGCGATACCGGCCCTGTGAAGTTGCCTCCCACCGCCAGATTTGCCAGCAAGAAATGCGCCTTGTTGAAGACCCAATCGCCTGCCACATCAGCCGGGGTGAGCTCCAGAACAGTCTCGCCATCTAGTTTCCAGGTGATGGAATCCGGTAGCCAGTCGATTGAATAAACGTAGAAATCCTTGGCAAGCTCCAGGCCAATATCTGTGACCTTTCCCTTGCCGTGTTCGCCGCAATATGATGGCCCGTGAACCGTGGTGTACAGGGCAGCTGGTTGATCACCGCGGCCCTCAGCGATGTCTATCTCGCCACAGTGAGGCCAACCTACTTCAGCGATGTCGGCGCCCAGCATCCAAAGAGCTGGCCAGGTTCCAAGACCCGCGGCAAACTTAGCCCGGATCTCGATCCGACCAAAAAGGAATTCAACTTTTCCCGCCGTGTGGATTCGCCCACTGGTCCACTCGGCATTCCGACCGTAGTAGGCAGGTAGTTCCGCGCCGTGGTTTCTTTCGGCTCGGATTACGAGGTTGGAATTTTCATCGATGGTGGCGGCCGAAGCTACGTAATACTCGAGCTCGTTGTTGCCCCAGCCCGGGATACCGTTGGCAGTTCCGTCTCCTAGATCAAAGTTCCAAAGAGACAGATTTGGCCCCGTTTCACCAGAATCATCAAATTCCTGCTGCCAAAGCAGCTCGAGCGCGGGTTTCGTCACGGGTTTGCTCCCATTTTTAAGAGGTTTTTATAAAACTACCCGCGTCTGGCTTGGGCAAAAGTTGAAATTTGGGCCGAAACTATAACGTTTCCGTAAAGAAAGCGGTTTCACGATTACATTGGTAATAGCAAAATAGTTAGGGTTTTCCTTGAAAGCGGTTTCTTTAACGGGCTGTTTTCCTTGTTGGTTCAAAAGTGAAGTGTGGGGTTAGCAGCGCACACTGCTACCCCCACACCCTCGCTGAACCATACAGGTACAAAGAGAACAATCGTCGAACAGAAGGTACATCGTGGACACTCGGAACTTCCCCCAAGGTTTTCAATGGGGAGCAGCTACTGCGAGTTTTCAAATCGAGGGAGCCAGCCAAGAGGGCGGCCGAGGTCCAAGCATTTGGGACACCTTCTGTGCAACTCCTGGCAAAGTAGCCAACGGAGACACCGGGCTGGTTGCCTGCGATCACTTCCACCGTTTTGCCGATGACATTGCTCTTATGAAGCAGATGGGCATAAACACCTACCGTTTCTCGCTGGCTTGGCCTCGCCTTTTCCCAAACGGAGACTCGGTTGCGGAGCCACGTGGTTTTGAGTTTTATAACAACCTGATTGATGAGCTTTTGGCAGCCGGCATTGAACCGGTGGCTACCGTGTACCACTGGGACTTGCCTCAGGCACTTCAGGACAAGGGTGGTTGGTCTAACCGCGAAATTGTGGACGCAATTACCGAGTACGCCCGTGCGGTGACATTGGCTTTCGGTGACCGAGTCAAAACTTGGATCACACTTAACGAACCCTGGGTTTACAGTTGGCTGGGCTACGGATCTGGAATCCACGCGCCAGGGGTTTCAGACCACGGCCATGCGTTGGCGGCTGCACACCACTCGGCAGTAGCGCACGGAAGCATGACTCGCACAATGCGCGATGTCTATTCAGACCTAAAAATCGGAATCAGCCTGAACATGGCGAACATCTGCGTGACCGATACCTCTAGCACGGAGCTCGTGAACATCGGTGCTCTGATGGATTCCCACAACAACCGCTTCTTCATGGATGCCCTCACTACCGGACATTACCCGCAGAATCTGGTAGACCTTTACGGAGCCGAGCTGGGCAACCTGATTCTTCCTGGCGACGACCAGATCATGAAAGTTCAGACCGATTTTGTTGGAATCAACTACTACGCCGACAACTTTGTAAACCCGCCAACCCAAGAAGACGGCTCGCTAGAGCACAATCCTGTGTTCAAGTTCCCAGGGCGCATGAACGGCACACCCCCGGGTGAACTCACGGCAATGGGCTGGCCGGTTACTCCGTGGGGTATCCGAGACCTTCTGAACCGCGTTCACAAGGATTGGCCTCAGATTGCCGAGTGGATGATCACCGAGAATGGTGCCGCTTACCCAGACACCGTGGACAGCGATGGCCGAGTAAACGACACCAAGCGCGTGGATTACCTCGAGGCGCACATTCACAATGTTGGACTTGCCGTGGCCGATGGTTGCCCCGTGAGCACCTACTTCTACTGGAGTTTCATGGACAACTTTGAGTGGGCCGAGGGGTATAACAAGCGCTTCGGTATCGTTCACGTTGACTTTGTTACGCAGGAGCGAACCGTAAAAGAGAGCGGTTTCACGTACGCTGGTATTATTGCCGAGCACAAGGATTCACTGGCACCACAGACCGTCTAGGGGACAAAATGATAACGAGTAAGAAGTCTAGGATTACTTACTCCGACATCGCTGCCGAGGCTGGTGTATCGAAAGCCACCGTTTCCAGGGTCTTGAACGACGACGGCAAAGTGGACGAAGACCGACGCAAACGTGTTCTAGATACCGTTGAAAAAATGGGTTATCAGCGTCACCGTGCCGCTTCTGCCCTAGCATCTGGTCGCACTGGAATGATTGCGATCGTGATTGATGACGACCTAAGTGTGCTGAGCGATCCTTTTTACGCCACGGTAGCCTCGGGAATCAGCCGCGTATTGATGCGCAACAACCTTCAACCACTTTTGCTGGTAGCTGAAGTGAACTCTGTAGATGGCCCCGTGGCTCACTACCTGCAGGGCGGCGAGGTCGATGGCGCCATTTTCTTCCAACTGCATGAGAGCACCCTGGTGCGCAAGCTTGAAAAGATTGGTCTTCCCCAGGTGATTGTGGGCACTCCGCACACCAACATGGATTTCGTTTATGTGGACTGCGACAACTTTGGTGGCGGTCTTCAGGCGGCCAAGCATTTCTTTGACATGGGCAGAACCACCATCGGAACCATCACAGGCGACATTGTTGCCACCGCCGGAAAACAGCGCCTGGATGGCTTCTTGCAGGCCTACCGCGAGCACGGCAAAGTTGCTAGCAAAAAGTTAATTGCACAGGGCGACTACTCATTAGAGAGCGGCCGAGCCGCAATGCGCCACCTAATGCAAGACAACCCAAACTTAGATGCCGTTTTCGCGGCGAACGACCTCATGGCTATTGGAGCAATTGCCATTGCAGAGGAAGCCGGGAAACGGGTACCGGAAGACATTTCCATCATTGGCTTCGATGATTCTTTGGTAGCTCAAACCTCGCGTCCGCCGCTTTCGTCTATCAAACAAGACGTAGTGAAGCTTGGCGAGACCGCTGCGGATCTGCTTATTTCCAAGCTAAAGGGCGAAACGCCAGACTCGGTCATTCTGCCTGTGGAACTGGTCAGCCGCCACTCCGCCTGAAATCGATTTCACTTTTTCGGCTAATTTAAGGCCCCAAAAGCCCAATTCTCCTTTTCACCCGCGGATATCTGTTTCTTTTATAACATTTTGACAAAAATGGCGTGAAACCGCTTTCTTGTTTCGGTTCTCCGCAATAGCATCTCCTTACTGGAGTGTGTGCGCGCTCCTTCCAAGTTGAGCTGGCAGCATACCCCTGCCTGTTCTTCTCTCGCTGATAACTCAGACATGGAAGGAATCGCAGAAATGCATTCAAAATCAAAGAAAGCTTTAGCGGCTTTAGCGACCGCCGCACTTTCACTTACAGGGCTAACATCGATGGTTTTGGCTAGCCCAGCCTCGGCAACGGCGCCGACCACCGTTCAGGACTATGAAGCCGCCCCTAACAGCGGTTTCGGAAACAACGTTTCCTCGGTAGTGGCAGCAGGTCCAGGTCACATCCTCACCACAACTCGCGGTGGCGACTGCTGGTCTGGAACCACACTTGAAACGCTGAGCAATGCTGA
>CANBWO010000024.1 GCA_947373155.1 Microbacteriaceae bacterium
GCTACGCCTGAGTAGCCGAAATCCACTGCGAGAGTTTGGATCTCGCATCTCCTGATTCCAATGCTCGCGTGACACGCTCAACCGCATCTTCAAATCTCACGTCTAGGTCGACATCGCTGCGGGTTGCGTCCTTGGCTAGTTCGTAGGTAACCACTCCTGCCGCCGCGTTCAGAACCACTATGTCGCGGACCGCCCCCAGGTTGCCATCGGTGTTGTTATCAAACAAATCACGCGCCACCTGAGCATTATGGTGTGGATCGGCTCCGATAAGTTGATCGCGATCAGCCCGGGCGAGCCCGAATTTGCGCGGGTCAAGGGTGAATTCACTTACCGCTCCCCCGCTAACCTGCCAAATTTGGCTGTCAGCGGTGGTCGTTAGCTCGTCTAACCCGTCGTCGCCACGGAAAACTAGAGCGGTACGCCCACGAGCGGCAAGCTCGGCAGCCATCAGGGGCGCAATAGTGGCGTTTGCCACACCGAGGCTGGTAGCGATTGGCTGAGCCGGATTTGCCAGCGGGCCGAGGAAATTGAAGGTAGTAGGAACACCCAACTGCTTGCGGATTGGGGCTACGTGGCGCATGGCTGGGTGGAACACGGGCGCAAAGAAAAAGGTAACGCCCACCTCGCGAAAGACATCGGCAACTTTCTCGGGTGAAAGGTCTAGGCGGATACCCAAAACCTCCAGCATTTCGGAGGAACCGGTCTTACCCGAAGCCGATCTGCTGCCGTGTTTCATAACTGGCACACCAGCAGAGGCAGTTAGCACGCTGGCCATCGATGAGATGTTTACCGTGCCTACTAAATCGCCACCGGTTCCCACGATGTCCACCGCGTCGTTTCCGGTATCTAGCATCACTGAACGCTCGAGCATTACATCTACCAGGCCGGCAAGTTCATCCACACTTTCGCCCTTGGCGCGCAATGCAATCATGAACGCGCCGACCTGTGCTTCGGTGGCCTCCCCCGCCATGATTTGATTCATGGCCCAGCTTGCGGAGGCTCGATCCAAAGCGGTTTTCTCTAGTAGGCGACCCAAAACTAGGGGCCAGGATAGCGGTGCGTTCATAGCAAAAGTTTAGAGCAGGGTGGTGTGTTCCCCGCAGTGAACCTGTAAGGGTTCAGTTCGACGCCTGCAAACTTAAAACCCTTGGTTTTTTGGTGTTTTAGAGAACGAAACGAGGCTTTGTTCGTTACCCGAGCGTTATGCTTAACCTATGACTTCCATGCCAGTGTCGCAGCATTCTGCTCCCGTCATTAACCGACCTAATTCAACCGCAGTTGGAACAATTGTTTGGCTGGGTAGCGAGGTTATGTTCTTCGCGGGCCTATTCGCAATGTACTTCAGCCTCCGCGCTAACTCGCCAGAACTCTGGCACGGGCAGACTGCCAAGTTGAACGTGACTTTCGCACTTATCAACACCCTGATTCTGGTCTCATCTTCGTTCACCGCTCAGTTCGGCGTTTTTGCCGCTGAGCGCATGCAGCCACGTGCCACCGGCTGGTCCCCTACCAAGTGGGGAATGGTTGAGTGGTTCTTTATCTCGTACCTACTTGGAGCAGTATTCGTTTCCGGTCAGGTTTGGGAGTACACCAACTTGATTTCGCAAGAGGGTGTCATGCTCAACAGCGACTCCTACGGCAGCGCTTTCTATATCACCACCGGATTCCACGCTCTGCACGTTACCGGCGGATTGATTGCATTCCTCATCATCATTGGCAGAAGCTTTGCAGCCAAGAAGTTTGGACACTACGAGGCCACTGGCGCAATCGTTGTGTCTTACTACTGGCACTTCGTGGATGTGGTCTGGATTGGCCTCTTCCTCATCATTTACGTCTTGAAATAAGAAACGATTCGGAGTTCTAAAGAAATGGCATCGTTGAACCGCAAGTCCATGTTTTCTCGTCGTCGCCCATTCGCAGCGGCCCTGGTTATCGCAGCTGGCCTGCTGGTAACCGGTGGCGGCTACGCCGCGGCTACCACCGCTGTGAAAGCCCAGCAAGACCCGACCGTGGCTTCGCAGTCGCAGATCGACCTAGGTCACAAGCTGTTCCTTGCAAACTGCGCCTCTTGCCACGGCAAGAACGCCGAAGGCACCAAGAACGCTCCTACTCTGATTGGTGTTGGAGCTGCATCGGTGGACTTCCAGGTTTCCTCTGGCCGCATGCCAGCACAGGCATCTGGCCCTCAGGTTCAGGTGAAGGAAGCCGTCTTCAACGACAAAGAGATTGCAGCGATGGCGGCTTATGTTGCTTCGCTAGCCCCTGGTCCTGCTATCCCAACCGATGCAATGGTTGCCAACAATGGCGACCTAACCCGCGGTGGACAGCTATTCCGTACCAACTGCGCCATGTGTCACAACGCAGCCGGCGCCGGCGGTGCACTTACCCAAGGCAAGTACGCTCCAGCTCTAACCGAGACCGGCGCGCGCGAGATGTACGAGGCCATGTTGACTGGCCCACAGAACATGCCAGTTTTCAATGACGCCAACCTGTCCCCTAAGGACAAGAAGGACATCATCACCTACCTGGTTTACCTTCAGCAGCACCCTTCAGTTGGTGGCTTGAGCCTAGATAACCTTGGCCCGGTTGCAGAGGGTCTATTTGTGTGGATCGCAGTACTTGGCGGAATCATTGCCATCACCGTTTGGTTGGGTGCTAAGAGCAACTAGTTTGCTTTAGCACTTGTAAGAAAACTTTCAGAAAGCAAAGGGAGCATCACAGTGAGTGACAAGAAGGGCCTAGTGCCTGCCTCGCACGACTCGGAAGGCTTTGAGCACGACTACAGTGCCGGTCTAGCCGCTATCTCAGCAGACAAGATTGCTGACCCAGGCCTAGAACCACACCGCGTTCGCATGACCGACAAGAGCGTTAAGCACGAAAAGCGCGCTGCTCGTCAGGTCTTCTACTGGTTCATGGCCAGCATCGTGGGCAGCGTTTTCTCCATCGTTGCTTACTTTGCCTTCCCAATCAGCGAAGACCTTGGCACCGTTCACAACAACACTTTCTTTATGGGTCTGGGCATTGCACTCGGAATGTTCGGTATCGGATTTGGTGCAGTTCACTGGGCTAAGACGCTTATGCCAGATGCCGAAGTTGCCGAGCCACGTCACCAGACTCGCGGAGCCGAAGATGTACGTGCCCGCGCAGTTGAGATCGTAAACCTAGCTAACTCGGAGTCGGGCTTCAGCCGTCGCAAGCTGATCCGCCGAAGCCTGTACGGTGCCCTTGCCATGTTCCCACTACCTGCTTTGGTGCTTTTCAAGGACATGACCACCGATGCAGACCCTCAGGAAACCCTGCGACACACAATGTGGACCGCGGGAACCCGTTTGGCACTTGACCCAACCGGTACCCCAATCAAGGCTGCTGACCTAACCATCGGTTCGGTCTTCCACGTGATTCCAGAGGGCCTAATGCCCGAGGGCGCTCACAAGGACGACTACCTGGAACAGAAGGCAAAAGCCGCTGTTCTTTTGGTGCGCGTTGACCCAACTGAGATCAATAGCCAGAAGGAACTCGACTGGGGATACGACGGCATCGTTGCCTACAGCAAGATATGTACCCACGTTGGCTGCCCGGTTGCACTCTACGAGCAGCACACCCACCACCTACTTTGCCCTTGCCACCAAAGCACCTTCGACCTGGCAAATGACTGCGCTGTAATCTTTGGCCCAGCCACTCGAGCACTACCTCAACTTCAGATCACTGTCGACGCTGAAGGCTACCTGGTCGCCAAGGGCGATTTCAGTGAGCCTGTTGGCCCTAGCTTCTGGGAGCGTACCGCCAAATGAGCAACGCCACTAACACTGCCAAAAAAGGTGGATTCCTAGCCGGAACCGCGAACTACCTCGACGAGCGCGTTGGAGTAGCGGGAATCCTCAAGGAATTTGGTCGCAAGATCTTCCCTGACCACTGGTCATTCATGTTGGGTGAGGTTGCGCTGTACAGCTTCCTGGTTCTGCTGCTAAGCGGTACTTTCCTCACTTTCTTCTTCCAGCCAGCAATGACCGACGTCATTTACGACGGCGTTTACGGCCCGCTAAAGGGTGCCGAGATGTCGATTGCGTACAAGTCGGCACTTGACATCTCGTTTGAGGTTCGCGGCGGACTATTGATGCGCGAGCTTCACCACTGGGCAGCCCTGCTGTTCGTGGCTGCAGCAGGTCTTCACATGATGCGCGTGTTCTTCACCGGCGCATTCCGCAAACCACGTGAAATCAACTGGGTAGTCGGATTCGCACTGTTTGTTTTGTCGATGGCTGGCGGTTTCACCGGTTACTCGCTACCAGACGACCTGCTTTCGGGTAACGGTCTTCGAATTATCGATGGAATGATCAAGGGTCTGCCAGTGGTTGGCGCCTACGTGTCATCGATGCTGTTCGGTGGCGAGTTCCCTGGTCACCAAATTGTTGCACGCCTTTACGGTCTGCACATTCTGCTGATTCCGGCGTTCATCCTGATCTTCATCGTTATCCACTTGTTCATGGTGGTTATCCATAAGCACACCCACTACTCGGGCCCAGGACGCCGCGACGACAACGTTGTTGGTTACCCATTGATGCCTGTTTACGTAGCGAAGGCCGGTGGATTCTTCTTCCTAGTCTTTGGTGTTCTAATGCTGGTTGCAGCCACGGTGACCATCAACCCAATCTGGCTATACGGTGGCTATGACCCATCGCCGGTTTCCGCTGGTACCCAGCCAGACTGGTACATCGGATGGGCCGATGGCGCGCTTCGTTTGGCGCCAAGCCACCTCGAGGTAACCACTGGTAACTACACCTGGTCATGGAACATCTTGCTTCCTATGATCGTGCTGATTTTGCTTCTGGTTCTTGTGGCCGCTTACCCATTCTTTGAGGCTTGGGTTACCGGAGACAAGCGTGAACACCACGTTCTAGACCGTCCTAGAAACGCTCCGACTCGTACCGCCATTGGTGCAGCTGGAATGACCTTCTACGCCGTTCTATGGGCAGGTGCCAGCACCGACCTAATTGCAACGCACTTCTTGCTGAGCCTGAACAACGTTCTTACTGCCATGCAGATCTCGTTGATTGTGCTACCAATCATTGCGTTCTTCGTGACCAAGCGTGTTTGCCTGAGCTTGCAGCTGAAGGACCGCGAAACCGTGCTTCACGGTCGCGAAACTGGCCGTATCGTTCGTTTGCCACACGGTGAGTACCTAGAGATTCACGCACCGCTAGACGAGCACGAGATGTACAAGCTGGTTGACTTCATTGACCACAGGCCAGATGTTGCTCGCCCGAACTCGCAGGGAAAGATCACTGTTTCTGCTCGTGCGCGTGCCGCCTGGAGTCGCTTCTTCTTCGAAGACCGCGTGACTCCAGTAACTGCAACCGAACTAGCCGCTGCTCACCACGAGCACGAGGCTCTTGAGGGTAGCGAAACAAAGGCTCTTCACTAATACCAAATAGAAGTAGAGGGTCGGCTAAGTGCCGACCCTCTACTTTTTTTTAATGATGATCTACCCCGCCTCTCCCCCAGGACTTACGGTGATCACCAAACTCAGAGCAAGACTATTTTCTAGTCGAGCTTGGAACTTTCTAGTACTTCTCGAAGCCCAGCCAAAGCATGATCTTCTCCAATCGAGTGTTTGCCCTGCGCGGCTTCTCGTTCTCGAACCATCCGGCATCTCCGTGTCGGCGTTCGAACTCTGCGTCTGAGGAATCACCACTAGGCTGCCCAGCTTCCGAACCCCAAACGCATAGTGCTCTTCCGATTTCTATAGTGAGCAAACTCAGTGCCAACTCGAGTTGCCTAGTAAGCAGGGAAACCAAATCTGGCCATAACCCATGTACATGCATAGATCCCCGCAAACTCTCAATAATCCCAATCGAGCGACCGGGCTTTCACTGTAAACCCCACCACTGACAATGTGTTCGATGCCAGCGCGAAGCGGGACATCAAGGTATAAAAAAGGACCCACCCGCAGGTGAGTCCTTTTCTAAAGAGCTATTTAGTGTGCGTGTTGTCCGCGGCTGTACTCGAATACCAAACCGATTACTGCCACCAAAGCCAGCGGCACTCCAATGAAGGTTAGCCACCAACCCACGGCAAGCGAGGCAAACACCATCGATGCAAAGATACCGATAGCAAATGGCCACCAACTCCATGGGCTGTAGAAGCCCATCTCGGCGTCGCCGTCTTCGATGTTTGCGGTGAGGCTATCCTCTGGGCGTGGGCCCACGGTCTTGTCGGTGCTACGAATGTAGAAGTAGATGAATCCGCTGAGGAACACCAACATGCCAATGGCTGCTGTGCCGATCCATTCGATGTGCTTTGATCCGAATGGCAAGCCGGCAGTCGAGGAGTTGTAGCTCCAGATGCCGTAGGCAGCCGCATCAATGGCGTAGAAAACGGTTAGTAACAGAAATAGACGTGCGTTGGTCTTCATAGTTTTATGCCTTTACCGACTCAGCTGGCTGAGCCTCTACAGCAGCGTATTCAGGGTGATTCAAATCGAATGCAGGCGATTCGGAACGAACGCGAGGAATCGAAGTGAAGTTGTGACGAGGGAATGGGCTAGCAGTTGCCCATTCCAAAGAGCGTCCATAGCCCCAAGGGTCGTTGACGGTGACCTTTGCACCCTTGCGAGCGGTGATGTACACGTTCCAGAAGAACGGGATCATCGACAGTGCAAGAAGAATGGTACCCAGGCTGGAGATGAGGTTTAGGTTTCCGAAACCATCGCTAGCCAAGTAGGAGTAGTAGCGGCGAGGCATGCCCATTACACCCAACCAGTGCTGGATTAGGAAGGTCACGTGGAAACCGGTGAACAAAAGCCAGAAGTGAATCTTGCCTAGGGTTTCGTTCAACATCTTGCCGGTCATCTTTGGCCACCAGAAGTAGAAGCCCGCGAACATTGCAAACACAACGGTTCCGAACACGACGTAGTGGAAGTGAGCAACCACGAAGTAGCTGTCGCTCAAGTGGAAATCAAGCGCAGGCGAAGCCAGGATTACACCGGTTAGACCACCAAAGATGAAGGTCGTCAAGAAGCCAACCGCCCAAATCATCGGGGTCTCGAAGGTAACCGAACCACGCCACATAGTGCCGATCCAGTTGAATACCTTTACACCGGTAGGAACCGCGATGAGCATGGTGGTGAGCGCAAAGAACGGAAGCAGCACATCGCCGGTTACATACATGTGGTGAGCCCACACGGTCATAGATAGCGCGGCAATCGCGATGGTTGCGTAGACCAGGGTCTTGTAACCAAAGATCGGCTTACGGCTGAATACCGGGAAGATCTCCGAAACGATTCCAAAGAATGGCAGAGCCAAAATGTAAACCTCTGGGTGACCGAAGAACCAGAACAGGTGCTCCCAAAGCATTGGGCCACCGTTGGCTGGGTCAAATAGGTGAGCTCCAAAGCGGCGGTCTGCGCCCATGGCGAAAAGCGCTGCGGCTAGTGGAGGGAAACACATGATTACCAGAATGGAGGTAACCAAGGTGTTCCAGGTGAAAATCGGTAGGCGGAACATGGTCATACCTGGAGCACGCATGGTGAGGATGGTGGTGATGAAGTTCACACCACCCATGATGGTTCCGAATCCGGACAGAGCCAGACCAAAGACCCACAGGTCTCCGCCGATACCCGGTGTGAAGTTAGTGTTTGCCAGCGGCTGGTAGGCGAACCAACCGAAACCAGCGGCACCCTGCGGGGTGAAGTAACCGCTCACTGCCACAAAGGAACCAAAGAAGTAGAACCAGTAAGCGATGGCGTTTAAACGTGGGAAAGCCACATCCGGCGCACCGATTTGAACCGGCATCAACACGTTAGCAAAACCAGCGAAAAGCGGTGTTGCGAACATGAGGAGCATGATGGTTCCGTGCATGGTGAAGAGCTGGTTGTACTGTTCCTTGGTGGCAACCACCGAAAGACCAGGAAGCGCCAGCTGGGCACGGATGATAAGCGCCATGATTCCACCGATGATGAAATACAGGAACGCGGTAATCAGGTAGAGGTAACCGATCTTTTTGTGGTCGGTAGTGGTAAGCCAGTCAACCAGGATGCGTCCCTTTGACTTCTTTGGGGCCTGAGCAGTATTAGTAGCCATTTTCAAGATTCCTTAGTACTAGTTCTGTGCCTTGTTGCCTGGCAAGTTGAGTTGACGATTTAGGTCTAGACCTAGCTGTCCGTTGTTTCCCGCTGCCTTCAGCGCTGCGAGGTGGGTTTCGTACTCGGCCTGAGTGACAACCTTTACGTTGAACAACATCACGCTGTGGAATTCGCCACAGAGCTCGGCACACTTTCCTCGGAAAGTGCCCAACTCGGTAGGGGTGAAGTAAATCTTGTTGGTCTTACCTGGGAACATGTCCTTCTTGTAAAGGAACTCCACAACCCAGAAAGAGTGAATGACGTCGCGCGAGGTTAGGTCAATCTCAACGCTCTTGTTGATTGGCAACCAAAGGGTGGGCAGCGATGCCTCAGTGTTGGTCGCTCCGCCTTCCTTGTTGCCGTCCTGATACTGGATGCCGGAGTCGTAGGTGTTCTCGGTTACGTAGTTGAAGTCCCAAGACCACTGCTTGCCAATAACCTGAACAACGTGTGAAGAACCTGCTGCTGGAGGGGTCTCGATCTCGGTCATGGTCTTGGCAGTGAAAGCGAAGAATCCGATGGTGACGATGAATGGGACCACGGTGAATAGGGTTTCGATTGGCATGTTGTAACGTAGCTGAACCGGCAGACCAGTCTCACCCTTACGCCGACGGTAAGCGATTAGTGCGAATGCCAAAAGACCCCAAGAGATCACACCGACGATAAGAAGAACGATCCACGAGGTGTTCCAAAGGCCAACGATGGATGAGGTGTGGTTGGTGGTCTTGCCATCTCCTGCTAGGTAACCGGTCTTCAGTTGTTCTGCTGAACAACCGGTAAGTGTTAGTAGTAGCAAGGAAGCAGCGGCTGGAACAGCGGCCCACTTCAAAAGGCGCTTAGGAAGCACAATCGACCCTTCAAAAATTCGAATTGTTACGCTACCTATCCTATTCCGTGCGCGACTCGTTTACCCCTCGAAACGACCCAAAAGCAAGCGGTTTTTCCCTTAAATAAAAACCCCGCTCGAGTTACGGAGCGGGGCTTTCGTGAAAACGTTCGACGACTAGTTAAAGCTGTCTCCGCAAGCGCAAGATCCCTGTGCGTTTGGGTTGTCAATGGTGAAGCCCTGCTTCTGGATGGTGTCCTCGAAGTCAATCGAAGCGCCGTCAAGGTAAGGGACGGACATCATGTCCACAACAACCTCAACGCCGTCGTATTCGCGAATCGCATCGTTCTCTGCCACTGCTTCATCGAAGTAGAGCTGGTAAATCAAGCCGCTGCAGCCACCAGGCTGAACCGCGATACGCAGGCGAAGGTCATCGCGACCCTCAGCTGCAATCAGGCTCTTTACCTTTGCCTGAGCGACATCGGTTAGGGCAACTCCGTGAGTTAGGGTGTCGGTCATTTCGCGTCCTTAAAAAACTTGGGTGAATACTCGAATTCTAAATCAGTTCTTGACTGAATTGCTTCCCAAAAGCAGAAGAGATTCCGCCACCATGGCATTTTTGAGGCTCAGCAAGTGAACTGACTCATTCGGGCTGTGGGCGCGTGAGTCTGGGTCTTCCACGCCGGTCACCAATATCTGTGCCGTGGGGAACAGTTCGACTAGGTCTGCGATGAATGGAATCGAGCCACCGATTCCAATATCTACCGAGTCGTGTCCATAGGCCTGGGTGAGCGCTTTCTCCATAAGTGGTTTGGCCCAGCCGCTGGAATCAACCAAATACGGCTTGCCCTTTTCCACTTCGCCAAAGCTAACCTTGGCTCCAAAAGGTGCGGTTTCCAAAATATGCTTTTGCAATGCTGCCAAAGCTAGATCCGGGTCCTGCCCAGGAGCAATACGCATGCTGACTTTTGCCTTTACCGAGGGCAGCAGGGTGTTACTGGAAAGCGCCACAGACTGACCATCGATGCCAATAACGGTGATGGCTGGCTTAGTCCAGTTGCGATCCAGGATGCTGCCATCCCCCACCTGGCTTACGCCATCTAGCAGCCCGCTATCGCGGCGCAAGTCTGCCTCGGTGAACTCTAGCTCAGCCGCTTTGCCCTCAACCAATCCCTTAACCGCTACGTTTCCGTTTTCATCATGAAGCGCGGCCAAGGTGCGGATCATTGCCAGCATGGCGTCTGGAACCACTCCCCCGAACATTCCGCTGTGAACAGCGTGGTCCAAGGTACGAATCTCGAACACCTGAGAGACCAATCCGCGCAGGGTGGTGGTGATTGCCGGGACATCGATGCTCCAGTTGCCGCTGTCGGCCACCACAATCACATCTGACTTGAGGTCGTTTTGGTTTGCCTCCAAGAAGTTCCTGAAACTAGGGCTCCCGGCTTCTTCTTCACCTTCGATGAAGCAAGTGATTCCAAGGTCGAAATCAGCACCGGCAATCGCCTTTAGAGTCTGAATCGCAGTTAGGTGAGCAACGATGCCTGCCTTGTCATCGGCAGCCCCGCGTCCATACATGCGACCGTCGATCACGGTGGGCTGGAACTCAGGAGTCTTCCAGATCGTGGCATCACCCGGAGGCTGCACATCGTGGTGTGCGTAGAGCAAAATCTGTGGAGCACCGTTCTTGGCGGCACGCCTTGCCACAACTGCGGGAGCGCCCATCTTTGGCTCATGTCCGGCTTCCACCGGCACTGGCGCGCGACGAATCTCTACCCAGTCAAATACGCCGGTTTCCGTTAGCAACTCAGCAACTTTGGCTGCGCTCAATTCCAAATTATTGGCGTCGAATGCATCCCAAGCAATGCCCGGGATTCGAACTAGATCGCCAAGAGTTCCCACCATGTGAGGAAAAGCTTGCGAAACGTGGTCTTTGGCAAGGTTTACTTGCTCGGAACTGAGAGAAACGCCATTGGTCATAGAGGTAATCTTATTGAGCAACCTGAGAATCAAGGATATTGATGACTGAAAACGCACCAGAGCAGACCACCTCGGCCAACGCAAAGGGTAAAGCCACTCCAAGCCGTAAAGAGCGCGAAGCCGCCAACCGTAAAACCATCATGAGCGACCGCTCACCAGAGGCACGTAAAGCAGAAAAGGCAAAGTTAGCGGCAGAGCGAGCCCGGGTTCGCGCTGGAATGAACGCCGGCGAAGAGAAATACCTTAGCTCGCGCGACCGTGGCCCTCAGCGCCGCATGGTTCGCGACATCGTGGACTCACGTTTCACCATCGGCGAGGCCATGGTTCCACTAATGGTGGTGGTGTTGCTGCTAAGCACTTACAAGAGCACTGAACTTCAGCTAATCCTCTCGCTAGTTATGTGGGCATTGATGATGGCGATCGCGATTGACGCATTCATCATTGGCAAGAACGCACAGAAGAAGGTTGCCGAAAAGTTTGGCGCAGACAAAGTTGAAAAGGGTTTGCGTTGGTATGCGGCAGTTCGAAGCACTCAGTTGCGTGCCATGCGCCTTCCAAAGCCTCAGGTAGGACGAGGCGTAAAGAAATAAAAGGTGTTCCAGCTGTGGTTCAGTACCTCAGGTACTTGTAACAGAGTATTTTTCAATAACAAAGGAGTTATAGATGCAGTATCGCTATTTGGGCAACAGTGGTTTCAAAGTATCGGAACTGGTTTACGGAAACTGGCTGACTCACGTTAGCCAGGTAACCAACGACGCCGCAATTGCAACAGTTCACGCCGCTCTAGACGGTGGCATCACAAGTTTTGACACCGCCGATGTTTACGCTAACCAGGCCGCTGAGACAGTTTTGGGTGAAGCCCTAAAGGGTCAGCGTCGTGAAGGCCTAGAGATTTTTACCAAGTGCTACTGGCCAGTCGCCGAGCGCGGAGCCAACGATACCGGGCTAAGCCGCAAGCACATCATGGAGAGCATCAACGGCTCGCTAAAGCGCATGAACCTCGACTACTTCGACCTGTATCAGGCGCACCGCTTTGACTACGAGACCCCGCTCGAAGAGACCATGCGTGCCTTCGCGGACATCGTTCGCCAGGGCAAGGCCCTTTACATCGGTGTTTCGGAGTGGAACGCAAGTCAGATTCGCGCCGGACATGCTCTGGCCACAGAGATGGGCTTCCAGCTAATTAGTAGCCAGCCTCAGTACAGCATGCTGTGGCGTGTAATCGAAGCCGAAGTTGTTCCTGCCAGCCAGGAACTTGGCGTCAGCCAGATCGTCTGGAGCCCAATGGCTCAGGGAGTTCTGACCGGCAAGTACCTACCAGGTCAGCCTGCTCCAGCCGACTCGCGCGCTGCCAACGAGAAGGTTGGTGGCTCAATTCAGGAGTTCCTAAAGGACGACCTACTCACTGCCGTTCAGAACCTGAAGCCGGTAGCCGACGAACTTGGCTTAACCATGGCTCAGCTTGCCCTGGCTTGGACCCTGCAGAACCCGAACGTGAGTGCGGCCATTGTTGGAGCCTCACGTCCAGAGCAGATCAGTTCGAACCTGGGCGCAGTAGGCGTAAAGATTCCAGCCGAGGTAATGACTCGAATCGATGGCATCCTGGATGGATTCGCAAAGTTTGACCCAGCATTGATGGTGAGCCCTGCTACCCGACTCTGCTAAGTCTTAGAACCAAAAAACGGGCTTCGGTTTTCCGGAGCCCGTTTTGCTTTGGCCAAGTTCAGCCAATTGGTTTAGTTCTTCAGACCTCGATTGAGTCGGCGAGCCCAGAGCGGTCCTTCATAAATGAAACCGGTGTAGCCCTGAACCAGAGTCGCTCCGTGCTCCAACCTCTGGCGTGCCTCGGCAACTGTTTCGATACCACCAACGGACACAATCGCAAGTCGATCCCCAAGGTGCGCCCTAAGTAGATCAAGAACTGCTAGCGCTCGGTCCTTGAGCGGTGCCCCAGAAAGACCGCCCGCCCCCATCGAGGCAACTTTTGCACTGTCGGTGGCTAATCCATCGCGGCTGATCGTGGTGTTGGTGGCAATCACGCCAGCCAAACCAAGTTCTAGCGCCAAATCCGCAACAGCGATGATGTCGGCATCCGCTAGGTCCGGGGCAATCTTGACCAGCACCGGGAGCCCAAGGGACTCCTCCATCACAGCGGAAAGAATCGGGCGCAGTGCGGTAACTTCTTGCAAAGACCGAAGGCCAGGAGTGTTTGGCGAAGACACGTTAACGGCCAGGTAGTCGGCAAACGGTGCCAGCAATCGGGCGCTGGTGCGGTAGTCGGCCGCAGCGTTTTCTACCGCCGTGACCTTACTCTTGCCAATATTTACACCGATGATTGGTAGCTTCTGCCCGTATTTTGCTCGCAACTCCCCCAGTCTGCTTGCTACTGCTTCGGCTCCCTGATTGTTGAATCCCATGCGATTGATCAGTGCGCGGTCTGCTGTCAGACGGAAAAGCCTTGGTTTCTCGTTGCCCGACTGCGCAAGGGCGGTAACTGTTCCAATTTCGATGTGGCTGAACCCCAGGTTACCCAGCGGACGAACCGCCACCGCGTTCTTGTCGAAACCGGCTGCAAGGCCAAATGGCCCGTTGAACGTAAGCCCAAAAGCCTCTACCCTGCTGGTCTCATTGGGTTTCACAGCTCCCAATTTGGTAATACCTAGCCAACTCCCGATGCGGATAGCTCGCACCACAAAGTGGTGAATCCACTCGGGGTCGAATCGAGTAAAAATCAGCTTGAAAAGTAGTTGATAAAGCACCTTTTAAGGTTAGTCCACGCTTTGGAATGTCTTGGCAAAACTTGTTAGGTAAGGCTTACCTAACTTAGACTTGTACTAGTTACCTAACTCACTGATATGAGGGTGGATTACGAAAGGACTAGCGAATGCTGGCGAACTATCTGATTGGCTTGCGCGAAGGCATTGAAGCCGCGCTGATTATCAGCATCTTGGTTACCTATCTGGTCAAACTTGGCGAGAAACGCCACCTCTCCAAAATCTTCGCCGGAACCATCGCTGCCATCATTTTGAGCATTGGCGTGGGCATTGCGCTTTCTGAGCTGGAATCCTCGGTTCCAACTTCCGTCGAGCCAGCGATTTCCGGCATCACATCTTTGATTGCTGTTGGTTTTGTCACTTGGATGATCTTCTGGATGGCCAAGCAAGCCCGCGCCATGAGCGGAAACCTTCGCGGCCAGGTAGATTCTGCGGTTTCTAAATCTGAGTGGTCGCTCGCCACAGTGGCTTTTCTGGCGGTCATCCGTGAGGGTGTAGAGACCAGCGTGCTACTTTGGACCACCGCCAAAACCACCGGGCCAAATTCGTCTCCTGTGCTGGGTGCAACTCTGGGCTTACTAACCGCAGCCGTTGTGGGATACCTCATGTACAAGGGCTCACTCAAGTTCAACATCGGCAAGTTCTTTAGATTCACGGGAGCATTTTTGGTTCTGGTTGGCGCAGGGATCCTGGGGTATGGCATTGGTGAACTGCAGGAGATCGGCTGGCTGCCGTTTCTCACCAGCCACAGCTATGACGTCTCTGCAGCAATCCCCACCGATGGCCTGCTAGACACGATATTGCGAGGAACGCTGGCCTTTAACAACGCGCCGACCGTGTTGCAAACCATCTTCTGGTTTGGGTATCTGATTCCAACCGGCTGGTTGTTTTTCCGCAACCAAAAAACACGCAAGTAATTGCATTCAGAGTTGCTTTTTGGCAACCGAATCTCTAGTTTTACGGTTTTCAACACTCCCGTGTTTCAAGTTGCACTGCGCCACCGATTCCGAATAACCTAATTTTCACCATCAATATTCGGGGGGATTTTCAATGGCGAAATCAACGGTTTTTAAATCACCGCTTTGCAGTCACACGTTTCCAGTAGCACAACTTACTTCGTATGCAACGGTTACTTGCGCTTGCGGATATTCCTTTAACTCACAGATTGCACTTAGCTACCTAGACGAAACCGACAAAGTCGAGACAGCCAAGGAATGGTTGGCAAATGCTCAGGTAGTAGTGGAGGGCATTAGAAAAAGGTTGATAGCTCTAGCTAAGGTCAACCAACTTGAATCACCCGAGGGTACGGCTCAAGCTTCACCCGAACAAGTCAGCCGCTTGACCGTTCCCGTGGAGTCCCCAGCTGCTTCCCCAGCGCCGACCTCCGCGGCAACAGTGGTTACCCAGCCACCACGTAAGGTAACACCTCCAGCGCCAACCAAGCCACAGCGCGCTCCCTTAAGCCCAAGGGCCATTCTTCTAATCGTGGCTGGAACGCTGACCCTCATTGGGGTCAGCGCAGGACTAGCCACTACCTGGAACATACTTCCCGATTGGGCCAAGGCTGCGGTCGTGCTGTTCTTGGTAGTTGCAGCCGGATTTGGTGCAATCAAGTCCCGCAACTTCCTCAGAGCACTTGCAAACTTCTTGGCTATTTTGTCGAGTTCGTTGCTGCTTCTGGGTCTTTATGCCGAGGCACTTCTGAACCCGGCGCTACAGAGCGCATCGGCGACGGACCCAAGTCGATCTCTTTACGTTCCCATTTGCCTGCTAGCTGTTGCCGCCATCAGCGCCTGGGTAGGTAAAAAGTATCAGGTAAACGGTTGGTTGTTCTTGCCACCGATGGGGGTTGCCGTCGCGTCGGCTCTTATCTCGTTGGGATTTATCCCAAGAATCGGATTTGATGCCACCGCTAACCTTCCTCTGGCAACCAACGGTACTTGGCAACTGGTAGGTATCAGCATCGGTGGTCTGTTGACCGCGTATTCGGGTCGTTTTAGCAAAATCACGGTTCCCAGTTTCACCAAACCAACATCGGAACAAGAATTTGCCCTCTTAGAAATCAATCGTGAGGCCAACGCAGGGCGCCAAATAATCCGATTGTCTTATTTGGCCGCACTAGCTCAGCTGACCATTATTGGCGGGATGATTGCCTTCGTGAGCCTGAGCGGGCATCGGCCTGACTACCTAGGCCTTCTGGCACTTGGCGCATTGTGGATTTTTGGTGCCTGGTTCCTTGAGAACCGTGGAGGTTCTTTTACCTCCACCGGCTCTGTGAACGGAAAAGTAATCTGGGGGGCCTGGATCCTGGGCTTTGGATCGTTAGGTGTGACCGCGGGCACCTGGTTTACCCAGTTCGATTCACCATTGAAAGAGAACTTCCTTAGCGCAATCATCGCTGGAGTTATTAGCGGGCTATTTGCCCTGAGTCAAAATTTTGTGCCATGGCTTCGCTCATACCCAATTGCCAAGAGCGTCTCAAGGGCTACCAGCTGGGTGGTCTGGGGTGGGTGGCTTGTTACAACCAGCAATCTTTCGTTGGCCAACAAAAATCAAATAAGTGTCTTGGTTTTGTTCCTGATTATGATTTCCGCAACTTGGTTCGCTGTGCGGGCCTTGGAAAAATCAGGCGTGTTCCAAATCCACGCAATTGTCCCGGCTGCCGCAGCGGCTGTTTTGTGGGCTTTCGCGTCCCAGGCTTCAGTTGGTTCATCGGCAAATCAGCTGGTGTTAGGTCATGCGGTTCACTTGATTTTCGCATCGACCCTGTTGGCAGTAATCGGTTATTTGACGCTGCGTTTGAACCTCAGATCAGGTTCAAACTTCTCCGCTGTAGGCAGTTGGACAATGAGCCTGGCAAACATTTTGGTAGCCGCAGGAGTGATTTTGATTCCTGGACCTGGAGCGGTCGCCAGTCCGGTCTTGCTTTCTGGTAGCGCCAATGACCTTTGGGCACTTTTCGCCGCAGCTCTGATACTTAGCGCTAGCAGATTGGCTACAACCGGAACCGAACTAGTCAAGGGCGATAGAACAGTTAAGAACATGGCCCTCATCGGTAGCGTGAGTCTTTTGGCCCTGCCGCTGGTGCAGTTGGGCATCTCGAGTACTGTTGGGACGCTCTCTGACCTGAAGCCGGTATTGATTGCGGTAAGCATGATTGAGCTGGCTATAGTGGCAGGCTACGCCGCCTGGCAAAGAGACAATCGTTTTGGCCTGAGTGTTCTACCATTTGGAGCTTTGCTTTCGATTGCCGTTGGCAACTGGACGTTCGGGCAAAGTGTGCCCGCGATTGGTACATCGCTGATTGCAATTCCGATGGCAATTTTTGCGGTGATAACCTTTGGAACCCTGATCCTTGCCAAAACTAGACTCACAGATCCCCAGAACACCATTGCCTCGTCGGCAGTGATACTGCTTGCAGTTGTCTTGCTAATTCAACAGCTATTGGTATTTGCGGATCTGCAACCGACAAATGACGGTCAACTCAATGCCACAGTTACCGCAGCAACGCTGATTGTGTTTGGCGGGCTTTCACTGTTTGGCTTTAGGTCAAAGTTGATTGAGAAGCTCCCCGGTGGCTTGCTGGTAACCGAGGGCTTTGGTTGGGTCTCCTTGGTTTTTAGCCTGGTGAGCACACTACAAGCAACACACACGGCCCAAGCGCACTATCGCCTCTCATTCGCTCTGTTGGCAATCACGCTCATTATTGGCGCCAGGGCTAGGTTTAAGCCTGAAATCATTGTTCAGAATCTGGCTTTTTGGACCGGTTTCGCCACTATCATGTTGGGAATACAAAGCACCGCCATTGCCTTGGCTACCCGTGAAACCAACCTTGGAACTTACCTGCTGAGCCAAATCGGTTTCATTGCGTTGATTTTGACTTTGGGGTGGAACTGGGTTCTAGCCAGACTTGCTGGGATTTCACAGCCTTCTGCCGAAGAGCACAAAGTCCCGATTACCCAACTCGAAGGCGCTATTTACCTGGCTCTTGGCTTTGGGCTCACCTGTCTTGCCTTCCTGACCTTGCCTCCGGTCTCCCCCCAAAGTCGCGGTCTAGTCTTGTTGGCCGAACCTGCAACATTCCAGTGGCAGACAATAGGCACTGGGACCTTGGCTTTGGCGCTACTCCTTTGGATTCGCCTTGTAGCTGTGAAGCGGAAACAACTTTTGAACTCTCAGTTCAGACCGATCCTGGCAACCTGGGCCCTGACCATAGTTTCACTAGCCCTGCACTGGTCGGAGCAAAACTGGTGGCTCGTAGCGCTAGAACTAGCTGTGCTGGCCACCGCCATGTTCCTCGATGGCTTCTTCAGCCACGACTCAAAGGCCATACCCATAGGCTTTGCCGCTAGCGTTCTCGGTGGCTGGGTGCTGGCATCGCAGGCGTTTTACCAGTGGCACTTCCCGCTCTCCCAACTGTTCAACTTTGCAGCCATCATCAGTTTTGTGATTGCAACCTGGCTTCTCAACCGAAATCCAAAGGGATTCAACCTTGACGCCTGGTCAATCGTTTTGCCAATCGTCTCGGGCATCTCGGTCCTAATTGGGCTTTCTTACCGATTCATTTTCTTTGCGCACGATGCCCAAAAAATCGGCGATTGGCTGCTGGAAGCCGAGTGGTTGATCGCCTTGGCCTTGGCTGTTGCCTACCTGTTTATTTCCAGACATCCGGTGCTCGAAAACCTTGGAAAGGCGCAGCGTTCTGCCCTGGCCAGTGCCTCGCTCTCTTGGTTGTTGGCCTGGCCGATTGTGCTTACCTCAAGCATGAGTATCTCGGCAAACGCAACCAGGCTGATGCTTTTCAGTGCGCTGAGCATCGCAGCTCTGTTGGTATTCGCCACTCACTACAAGTCCAAGTGGGCAATGCTTCTGGGCTACATCGTGGCGCTGCCATTCGCTTTGGGATTCGATCAGCTGACCAGATCGGCCTTCGGTTGGAAGCTTGATGGGCCAGAATTTATATCCACTGCTCTTACCGCAGTTGCCGTGACTTGTTCGGTTCTATATCAGCGAACCTTTGGTAAGCCGAAAACCACCGATTACAGCTGGGGATTGCCAGTTCTCTTTGCATCACTGCCGTCTACAGTGCTCACAATCGCCACTTCCACAACGCCGATTTCGTCTCAAACTGATTCGCAAATTTGGCGCTTTGTGTTGGTAAACGTTCTGGCAGCGGCAGTCCTGGTTACCGGTATCCGCATCGGTAAACGAGGTCTGGTCTGGCCAACCACCGCAACCCTACTAATCGGTTTGGTGCCAAACCTCTACTACCGCATCGATGATGCCTTCCCAGATGTACGGGTTCAAAACGAGATGAAAGCGCTGCTCTTTGCCACAACCGCATACGTGCTGATTTACCTGCTCCGTAAGACCCAAAAACTTGTGGTGCCTAGCGTGGTAGCGGTTGGTATCCCCGCGGTTATCTCAATCAGCGTGCTATTTGTAGACACCCTTGGTGCGTTGCAGCAAAACCAACTTGAGGCCAACGACTGGATCCGCTTCTTGGTCTTGATTGTGGTTGGAACAGCTTTCCTTACCCTTGGAGCAATTCGAAAGATTGCCGGGCTCTTCTACCCCGGTATCGTGGCTGTTCTAGTGGCGGCTATCCCTTACGCCTGGCAAAAAACAAACTACGGTTCGTGGGTAGTTCTTCTCTTGTTAGCCGGACTTATCGTCTGGGTGGCTATTCGACTAGAACGATTCACCGGCTGGCTCAAGGAACTCAAATAGAGCTGCATTGCATGTATGTAAAAAACCGCCCACTCTAGCCGAGTGGGCGGTTTCTTATTTAGAAACTATTAGCTCTTCTTACGCTGGCTGTAAAGACGCGCACGAACACCTGCGTCTAGCTCAACCTTGCGGATACGAACGGCCTCAGGGGTAACCTCAACGCACTCGTCTTCGCGAGCGAACTCGAGGCACTCTTCCAGCGAAAGCTCGCGTGGAGGGGTGAGCGACTGGAATTCATCGGAGGAAGACGCACGCATGTTGGTGAGCTTCTTTTCCTTGGTGATGTTGACTTCCATGTCATCTGCACGAGAGTTCTCGCCAACAACCATTCCCGCGTAAACCTCTTGGGTTGGCTGAACGAAGAACGAACCGCGCTCCTGTAGTGCAACCATTGCGAACGGAGTAGCAACACCGGCGCGGTCGGCAACCATCGAACCCGAGTTACGGGTAACAATCTCGCCAGCCCAAGCCTCGTAGCCAGCCGAGATCGCGTTTGCGATTCCGGTGCCCTTGGTGGTGGTTAGGAACTCGGTACGGAAACCGATAAGACCGCGCGAAGGAATGCGGAACTCCATGCGAACCCAGCCGGTGCCGTGGTTAGACATGTTGCTCATGCGGCCCTTACGGCTCGCCATAAGCTGGGTGATCGCACCCAAGAACTCTTCTGGAACATCTACGGTTAGGTCTTCTACCGGCTCGTGAACCTTGCCATCGATGCGCTTGGTCACTACCTGTGGCTTTCCAACGGTTAGCTCATAGCCTTCGCGACGCATCTGCTCTACCAAGATGGCAAGAGCAAGTTCTCCACGACCCTGGACCTCCCAAGCGTCTGGGCGCTCGGTAGGAAGGATCTTGATCGATACGTTACCGATGAGCTCGCGGTCGAGGCGGTCCTTCACCAAGCGAGCGGTAACCTTGGCACCCTTGACACGGCCTGCCATTGGCGAGGTGTTGATACCGATGGTCATCGAGATTGCTGGGTCGTCCACGGTAATCATCGGAAGCGGACGGACGTCGTCTGGGTCGGCAAGGGTTTCACCAATGGTGATGTCCTCGATACCGGCAACAGCAACGATGTCTCCAGGCAGCGCCTGGTCGGTTGGGTAACGCTCAAGAGCGCGGGTTGCAAGCAACTCGGTGATCTTCACGGTCTTGGTGGTGCCATCCTGGCGAACCCAAGCAACGTTCTGGCCCTTACGAAGGGTTCCGTTGAAAATACGAAGCAGCGCAAGACGACCAAGGAACGGCGAGGCGTCGAGGTTGGTGACGTGAGCCTGAAGTGGGTGCTCGTCGTCGTACTTAGGGGCAGGGATGTGCTTGAGGATTGCCTCGAATAGTGGCTCCAGGTCCTCGTGGTCTGGCAAAGTGCCATCGGCTGGCTTGTTCAGGCTAGCGCGGCCAGCACGACCCGAAGCGTAAATTACTGGAAGCTCGAGGATGCCATCGATGTCTAGATCTGGCACGTCATCTGCAAGGTCAGATGCAAGTCCAAGAAGTAGGTCGTGAGTTTCCTCTACAACCTCGTCGATACGTGCGTCTGGGCGGTCGGTCTTGTTAACCAACAAGATAACCGGAAGCTTGGCTTCGAGAGCCTTGCGAAGAACGAAGCGAGTCTGTGGCAGCGGGCCTTCAGATGCGTCAACTAGAAGCACAACGCCATCAACCATAGAAAGACCGCGCTCAACCTCGCCACCGAAGTCAGCGTGACCCGGGGTGTCGATTACGTTGATGGTGATGGTCTTACCGTTTGCCGCAGGGCCTGCATAAGCGACCGCGGTGTTCTTAGCAAGGATGGTAATACCCTTTTCGCGCTCTAGATCACCGGAGTCCATTAGGCGTTCGCCCAATGCCTGGTGCGAGTCGAAAGAGTTGGTTTGACGCAACATGGCGTCGACAAGAGTGGTCTTGCCATGGTCAACGTGAGCAACAATTGCTACGTTACGAAGTTCATCTCTGGTTGCCAGAGCCATAAAAACATCCTTTATTTGGCGCACACCAAAATCGTTGGTATTTGAGCGCTTGAATTGAATCGGCAGGCTGGCGCTTCAGCGACGAGCCTATACCTACC
>CANBWO010000025.1 GCA_947373155.1 Microbacteriaceae bacterium
TAGGGGTCTTTTTTATTGGCTGGATTTTTGGGGTATTCGAACCTGGTTCGCTGGGCCCACATTGCCAGGCGTGCCGCAGCAATGGGGATTATTCTCCGCCAATCGCCCCACTAGGGAGCAGAGCGCCCCTTAGTTTTCGGCCCGAGCGAGTCAAATCTCCTCTGATTAGTCTCGAGCGCTTCGCTGTTGAGAATTGACCAGTCAGCCAACCCAGTAACCGGAGTTATGAGCGTCATGCCGAGTTCGGTCAGTTGGTACTCCACACGAGGCGGCACCTCAGCAAAAACGGCTCGCTGAACAATTCCGTCACGCTCAAGTTTCCTCAGGGTCACAGTGAGCATCCTTTGAGAGATGCCAGCAACGCCGTTTTGAAGAGCCGAAAACCTCTGGGGACCTGAGCTCAGAATCACGATGACAACCAGAGTCCACTTATCACCAAGACGATCGAAGGTCTCACGAATTAATTCACAGTGCTCGGAGTAATTGATCCCCTTGTTTTGGGTTTTCAATGATTACCTCTTTGTTCCTAACTGACGACAATGTGCCTTTTGTAACTGGTTTCAAAGTTATTCATAATCATGTTACGCACTTTAAATAACTCACCTAAAAGAAGGGGCCAATATGGCTTTCTCAGCTACAAACCAAATTCGCACCCCGGCCAAAATAGGCGCAGGAATGATTCTGTTGTGGAGCATCCTGCACATCTATGTGGGCGTTACCGGAGCCTTGAATTTTTTCAATGCCGACATCAAAACCCAATGGGAGACACTTCTTGGTGGAGCAAACGCGCCTCTGGACTCCTTCGTCTATCCAACCGACAGTCTGACCATAAATGCTCAGTCACACCTAATCCTTAATTTCTGCTTGGACGTTGGCGGCTACGGAGTTCTGGGCCTATTTGTTGCATGGATGATCTGGCGTCAGGCATCTTGGACTGGCTTTTGGATTGGTGTCATTGCAATCGGAATAGCAGATTTGAGCTTCCTCTTCGCCATGGTAACCAGTGGAGTGATTGTTGCCGACCTAGCGACTATCGCCGGTCCAGTCATTTGGTTCATTGGGGTTGGTCTTACGCCTGTGGGCCTACCCAGAAAATCCAAAACGATGAACTAGGTGGCAAGGACTGCCCCCAAATGGCGTAGAGAGATGGCGTAGAAATCGATTCGCCAAGCAGAGTTCCCCGCCAACAGTGGGAAGCAAGGGGTTAATTCGTTCCACCTATTCTCCGCGCAAATGAGAAATGCCCCTGACTTTCATCAGGGGCATTTTGGCTATCGAACCAAGTTCGTCCAAGCTAGGCTCAGAAGGAAAAGTCCTGCTGATAGCAGAACAAATCCCAGACCAAGACCTGTCGGAGATCTCCAACCATGCCAGCGTTCTTGAAAATCAAAACGCTTGCGGGTCCAAGAGTCCCTCAACTCAACCCAGTCCGACATCTCCTGGATTTTCTTGTCTTTCTTTTCCTCGTTCATTTCTTCACTTTCTTCTATTCGGATTTGAGTGAAGCGAAATAATCAAAATAACAAGGCTTCTTTCACATTTTACCAATCCAAAAACAACTCGATTGAGAATCTTCAAACGCGCCGCAAACGTTGAGATGGCGTAGAAAGATGGCGTAGAAACGGATTCCTGAAATCTGCTTCGAAGTCAGCACTGCGAAGTAGGCCTGTGATGCGTTCCTCTTATTCTCCGCAGTGAAAATGCCCCAGATTGCACTGGGGCATTTTCATGTTTGCGCTACTTGGGCTCTAGTTTTTTTTTCTTGTCTCGCCACTGATTGGCACGAACGTTTTGTTGTGCCAACGTGGCAGTTTCAAGAATCCTTTTATCACGGGTCGCGTCCGTCTTGGCTTGTGCTATCCATTCCAAGATTTGTTTTCTGACGCCTTTCGGGAAAGCCTCAAAGTTTTGAAAACTACCTGGGAGATTGTCGAATGCATCGGCAAGATCCTTTGGGATCTCGGTGTTTTGAGCCGAATCGATGAGAGTCCACGCTCCGGATGCCTTGGCAACGTCAACTACCTTCAATCCAGCTGGCTGAATTAGTCCGCTCGCCATTAGCTCTTCAATGCGCTGCTTGTTAGCTTGAGACCAAGCACTTTTGGGTTTTCTAGGCGAGATGTAAAGTTTTGAACGTACATCGTCTACTTTGCCAGGGATGCTATCTATCCAACCAAAGCACAACACAGCCCGAACGATTTCATCGTATGTGGGGGCCGGCTTGCCCGATGCCTTTTTGTGAGTGACCACCCAGAGCCCCGGCGATGATGAGTGGTTTTTCTCCAACCACGCAAATAGTTCGATGGAAGTCGAGATTTCTCGGTGCTCACGATCTTGAATGCTCACCAGCTCAGGATAATTCCTCGCCACAAACTTTGTCTGGCATCAAGTTTTGCCTGAACACAAACATGGCGTAGAAAGATGGCGTAGAAACGATTCCAAGAATCCAACTTCCCATCCAGCATTGGCGAGTAGACGCTTGGTGCGTTCCTCGTATTCTCCGCCAATAAATCAGACCCCACCTAGGGGTCTTTTTTATTTGCTGGATTTTATGCAGACGGATTCAAGGGCCTCGCGGATTACCGAATCGCGCA
Organism: Microbacteriaceae bacterium; assembly: GCA_947373155.1. Lineage (GTDB taxonomy): Bacteria > Actinomycetota > Actinomycetes > Actinomycetales > Microbacteriaceae > Rhodoluna. The sequence goes on from CANBWO010000025.1 coordinate 2,595, forward strand.
GCGATCGAAGCCCCCTCTCCGAACTGAAAAAGCGTCGTTAGGCTTCAACTATGAAAATACTTGGCTTACTTGGAGGAATGTCCTGGGAGTCGTCCATCGAGTATGAGCGACTTATCAACCAGGCTGTTCGAAATCAACTTGGTGGCACCAGTTCAGCAGACCTGATTATTCGCTCGTTCAACTTTTCTGACGTTGAGTCCCTACAGTCATCGGGCAAATGGGATGAAGCAGGTGCTTTGCTGGCACACGCCGCTAGAAATCTAGAGCAGGCCGGTGCGGAGGCGGTCGTTTTGTGCACAAACACGATGCACGCCCTGGCAGATTACATTCAGAAAGAAATCTCAATACCTTTTCTTCATATTGCAGATGCCACTGGGCAAGCCGTTGCCGATAAGGGCCTAAAAAAAGTTCTGCTTCTTGGCACAAAATACACAATGGAAAAAGACTTTTACAAAGGTCGTTTGACCGATAACTTCGGGCTCGAAGTCATAACGCCAACGGAGACACAGCGGGATGAAATCCATCGAGTGATTTACGAAGAGTTGGTGTGCGGAATCATCAAATCCAGTTCTAGGAGTTACTTCATGGACGTGATTTCCGAGTTCACTGAACAAGGCGTTGAGGGCGTGATTGCAGGTTGCACAGAGATTGAACTTCTCTTGAAACCAGAAGACCTTAGCGTGGCCTACTTTCCAACCACTTCCTTACATTCAGCCGCCGCCGCCGAGTTCGCGCTTTCCTAAGTTGGCGTAGAAAGATGGCGTAGAAACGGATTCCTGAAATCTGCTTCGAAGTCAGCAATAGGGATTATTCTCCGCGCAAATGAGAAATGCCCCTGATCTTAATCAGGGGCATTATCGGTATCTGCCAGCGTTCTTGATACTGAAAAATGCTACGCGAACAGAGCAAAGTGGTTTAGTTACTTTTCAGAGAAGCCAAGACGCTCGTAGAGCCTGCGGGCTGGGTTTGAAGGTGATACGTAAAGAAATACCTCTTTGATTCCCATTTGAGCCATTTCGTGAGCTGCATTGCCGATTAGCTTTGTGGCATATCCAAGACCTGAAGCACTCTTGGAGGTAAAGACAAAGAGAATTGTTGCCCTGCCGTCAAAGTTCGAGGCAAACAAAGCCGAGACCGGTTGGCCGAATTTACCTAAGACAATTCCAGACGCCGAGTCAATGAATGAACCGTATTCGCCAGCAATAGTTGCTCTGATCTCAAGCGCCGCAACTTCTGCGTCATCACCTTCGTCCCAATCGACAGTGCCTTGGTAGGCATCAACCATAAGTGTGGCTAAAGCATCGACGGAGACTGACGAAATCGCTAGGACTTCGGCTGATTGCGCAATTGCTTCACACGAAGCGAACATCAAAACTTTTGACATATCGAAAGCGTATTCCAACAGGATCGGCGAACTGAATCAGCAAGATGCCTTAGTTAGAACTCAAATTTCCCCTTGATCAGTTGACGGCTGGGACATCATTGCTTTCAAAGTTTCTTCAAGTGCGGAGACAAGCTCATAAGTTTTTGAGATTAGTTCATCGGCTGACTGAGAACTCAGCAGGTCTACCTGGTCTAATCCACCCACGGGTAGAACCCCGGCTAACTGCCAGCAGGCTTCCATCAGGTCGTCGCTGAACTGGATATCGGACCCGTATTGCAGGTCGCCGAATTCGCTTGCAAAGGCCAGCAGTTTTCGAACTTTTGCTTCCAGGTGAACCCTCGCAGGCATTAGCGAATCATCCCAGATTAGGTCCGGCAAGAAGTCGACGTCGGCCATGGGATAAGGATTATCTGGCAGCCAGGCATTCACGCGAAAACGCTGAGACCCGAAAGACTCGATTCCATAAAACTGGTCTAGCGTCCCGATATCCACAACAGAGGCAAGCGTGCCCACCGATAGCCGCTTTTCGCCACCGCCCACCTCGGGCCCTCGTTCGATGAGCACAACTCCGAACTCGGGGTTTTCCTCAGTGATTAGATCCCCAAGCAACTTGAGGTACCGCTGTTCAAATATTCTCAAGGACAGAGGCATCGATGGCAGCAAAACCGACCCAAGCGGGAACATTGGTATGACTGGCATTTGATCAGAACTCAGTCAGGTTGCTGTTGCAATCAACTACCGCGCTAGTTTCATCCATGCACTAATAGTAGTAATCCGAGGTGTTTGAAATTACTTGTATTTCACTCGCCTAAAGCGACCTAAGGTCTTCCACTAGCTCAAAATAAACACAGCTGACGATCGTGTCACCGTTGACTTGGTAACCCATGTTTAGCCAACCTGGCAGGTAACCGGTTCTGAACTCATCACCCGTGAAATCACCCTCACCCTCGGCGATTGCAAACTCGTCTGTAACATCGGCAAAGCGAACTAGCTCCGCACGAGTGATCTCCAGCGTTCCCACGTGATTGCCTTCGCTATCCAGCATCGCCAGCTTCTCGCCCACATGCTCCAGCGGCTCGCCATGGACCTGGTAGTCGTTTTCAAAATGCCCGGCAGTCGCACGTTTTGTCCCATCAAGCACCAGCGCATTCAACTTTTCGCGGTTCGGTCCTTTGGTCCCAAACTCGATGCTGCGCATTCCATTAACAATCGGGAATCCCATTCAGGAGCTGCCTTTCATCGCTGGGTTTCTAGTTTTGTTGGAGGCCTTTATTGCCTCTTGAAGATTGCCTTGAGCCGGTTGAGAATCTTCTCCAGACCCTGAAGTCCTTGACGGTTCATTTCACGAGCCCATTCCAGCTCCAAGGCTAAAACCGAGATACCTAGAAATAAGAAGACCAAACCCGGCCCAGGTGTGACCAGCATGATCAAGCCAAGTATTAGGAAAATGGCACCAACAATCATGGTGAGCGCCCAGCGCAGCGGGTGCGGCAAGCGAGCCAAGAATGCTTTTAGCTTTTCCATTTGCCCTCGTCTTTCGGTGTTTAAAACCCTAGGTGATTCTTGACCCCGCAGGCCGATTTATGACCCCTAGTCTTATTCCATGAAAGCTTCACAACAAACTTTAGACTGGCTTCTTGAAAGCGACCCATCGCTGAAATGGCAGGTGGAGCGAGACCTAGTTGGCGCGCCAACCGAGGTTTGGCAGGCTACCAAAGCCCGCACCGGTTCCGAAGGATACGGCGCCTTGGTTTTGAGCGTTCAGGATCCGGATGGCCAGTGGGCCGGTGGGGCATACTTTCCCACTAGAGCCGAACCACGAGCGCTAGTTCGCGAAGGCGACGAATCTGGGCAGCCATTTATTGCAACCACCTGGTCTCTGAAAGACCTGCGTGAATGGGGTGTTGACGCCAAACTTTTGGGCGACACTGCAGAGCGTTTGAGAGCTATTTGCAAATGGGAATACAAAGACCTTCCCTATTGGGACGGCGAGGTGGATGTTTGCATCAATGCTTTCACCATTGCCACCGGGGCTTGGTTGGGGCTCGATATGTCCAAAAATGCCGAGTGGTTTTTGGAACACCAACTGGCCGATGGCGGCTGGAACTGCGAGTGGGTTGAGGGCTCAACCAGGTCCTCGTTCCACTCCACCTTGAACGCCTTGGTCGGCCTGTTGAACTACGAAAAAATAGTGGGAAAAGACGCCGCGATTACTGCAGCACGAAAGCGCGCCGAGGAATACCTGCTGGAACGCAAACTTATGTTCGGTTTGCAAAACCAAGAGTTGCTGGCAGATTGGGTCACTGAGTTCACCTATCCGTTCCGGTGGCGTTATTCCACACTGCGCGCCCTGGACTATTTCCGCGAAGCCTGCCTATTTGATGAAACCAAACCAGATGCCAGACTCATCGATGCAGTAGCCACGGTAAAGGCAGCCGAAACCAGTAACCAGCGATGGCTAAATCAGCACCACCAAAAGGGCAGTATCTGGGTGGAGACCGATGTTGCCGTTGGCCAAGAATCCAAATGGCTCACGTTCTATGCCCTTCGCGTTTTGGACTGGTGGGAAGCCGAACGTTCGGAATAAACTCCTTGGTTTTTGGCTTCTGTTTCAAGCACCGAAAACAAACCAATCAAAGGAACATCGTGGACTCGACTTCAAACAGTTTTGATTTGCGTCAGGTAGTTGGCGAGCTCAAGGAGTTCGTAAAAAACCGCGGTGCCGATTTCCAGAACCGCCCGGCTGCCCCAACTTCAGACCAACTCGAGCTTGCAATATTGGCCTCACTCTCGGGCGGAGCAAAGAACGCTCAGCAGCTCATCAATGCTCTTTCGGTTGCCAGTGCCGGTGCTTTCACCGCAACCTCTGCACAGGTCCATCCGGTGCTGGCCAGTCTGGAAGCCAACGGACTAATCAACGCCGAGGCCAAGGACGACCGCAAGGTTTACTCGATTACTGAGCAAGGCAGGGCAACCATTGACCAAGCCGCAACGGCCGACGCCGAACAGCCAGATGGCGATTCACCCGCTGCCGAGAAGCCAAACGGCGCCCCGAGCTGGCTAGGGTTCGACCCACACTTTTTGAAGGCCGCGTCTAAGCTGGCCCCCGTGATTAGCGATTTAGCCCAGACCGGTACACGCCAACAGCAAGAACTTGCAACAAAAGTTCTGCAGGATGCCCGCCATCAACTACACAAGATTTTGGCTCAAGACTAAACATGAGCACCACCGCTGTGCTGACCTCGGGCGCCTCGACGAACGCGGCACTAAAGTCCCGATACAGACGCATCCTTAGGTTCGCTGGCCTAGCCCTTGCCCAAACCTGGTGGTTCGAACTTGTACTACCCCGTTTTGGTTTGTCTAAAATCGCAGAGCGCACCCGCATCGCGCGCGCGCAGAAACTCGCACGCAAGTTCTACTTTTTGGCCCTCGACCTCGGCGGACTCATGATCAAGGTGGGGCAATTTATGTCCTCGCGCCTGGACATCCTGCCACCACAGATCACCAGGGAACTCGAGGGGCTGCAAGACAAGGTTGCCCCTGTTCCATTCGCACAGATTCAACAGCTAATTGAACAAGAACTTGGCCTACAGACTTCGGTGGCATTCGCCAGCATTGATCAAGACCCCATTGCCGCAGCATCACTTGGCCAGGCCTATCGTGCCCAGCTTTCCCAAGGCCTAGCCTCCGACCTGGGCCTTCAGCAGGTGATCATCAAGGTGCTGCGCCCTGGAATCGAGGAGATCGTAGACGTTGACCTACGCGCTCTGCATCGAATCGGCGGCTGGTTATCGAGAGTCAAACTGGTTTCAAAGCGCACCGATGCCCCTGCGCTGGTGGTTGAGTTTGCCAAAACCACGCTGGAGGAAATCGACTACCGCCACGAGGCCGCTAACCTGGAGCGCTTTGCCGCGGATTTTGCCAACGATGATCGGGTGTCGACTCCTCAGATTGTTTGGGAACGCAGCGCAAGGCGAGTTCTAACCCTGAACGATGTGACGGCCATCAAGGTCTCCGATGTCGAATCGCTACAAGCCGCCGGTATCGACCCGAACGCGGTAGCCGCCGAACTAGCTCGCGTCACTTTTGAGCAGTTTTTCGTGACCGGATTTTTTCATGCCGACCCACACCCGGGCAACATTTTTGTCACCCCTAACCCGCCAGGCACCGGTGTGGACTTCGCTCTCACTTACATCGACTTTGGCATGATGGGCGAAATCAGCGACGAACTCAGGGTTAACCTGCAGCGCTTCATATTTGCCATCGCGTCCAGAGATGCCCGCGGCTGGGTGGCTGCTTGTGAACGCCTTGGCGTGCTGTTACCTAGCGCCGACACTGTGATTCTGGAACAGGCCATCAATGAACTATTCAGTAGATACGGTGGCGTTGGCGTTGCCGATTTGGTTCAGGTGGATCCCAACGAAATTAAAGAGTTTGCCCTCAGATTCAGCGAGATCGTTAGAACCCTGCCGTTCCAGCTTCCAAACAACTTTTTGTTCTTGGCTCGTGCCGTGTCACTTATTTCCGGTGTGACCAGTTCGCTGAACCGGGACTTCAACATGTGGGATGCGGTTGATCCATTTGCCCGAACCCTGCTGAACCGCGCCGGCGCAAACACCCTTCGCGGATTCGGTAAAGAAGCGCTTTCGGCATTGAACACTCTGGCCCGGCTGCCCCAGCGCATCGATGCCCTGGTTACAAGAGCTGAGCGTGGTGAACTTGTGATTCGCAACCCAGAGCTTGAAAGTCGGGTGCGGATGCTGGATTCTTCGACTCGCCGCACCACTTCATCGGTGTTATTTTTAGCCCTGCTGATTGGCGGAGTTCTGCTATTTGACCGCAACCAAACCATGGCCACCTTATTGTTTGTGGTTTCGGCTTTTCCCCTGATTCACGCTCTGGGCATCGGGCGCATCAAGAAATAACTACGGTCTTTTGAGGCAGGTCGCTAGTGGGCTCCAGGCATTTCTTTTCTGAGCGCCACGAAACCAAGAACCGCAGCGGCTAGCAGGAACAGGCTCATAAAGCTTGTTACTCCAACCACGGTTAGACCAAAGAAAATACTGGTCAGTGGTGCGGCAATTGCGCCAACTATCGAGTTGGAGAAACCAATCAGCCCAGCGGCAGTTCCCGCTCGTTCGCCATGATCCCTCATGGCCAAGCCCATCAGGTTAGCCATGCAGAAACCCATAGCCGATATGGCAAGCGCAAAGCCGATTAGTGTGACCGCAAGCTGATGGATCCCCAAGAGGTTCACCACGGTCAAATAGAGCGCGGAAAAAAGAGCCTGGCTCAAGCCGTAGCGCAACATTTTTATGCTGGCCACTTTCTGCAAGAGGTAACGGTTGATCGAGTTAGCCGAGAACATGACTATTGTCACGGTTGCAAAGGCAAAGGTGTATTCAGTAGCGCTTAGTTTGAACTCACCTTCGAGGGCGAAAGGTGCGCCGGAGATAAATACGCAAACCTGCCCGAATAGCAGCCCGCCGACGAGTCCGATTGCGACAAACCGACGGTCCTTGAGCACCGAACCCCAAGACGCAAAAGTGGCGCCAAAACTTAGCGCGCTGCGGTTTTCCAGCGGCAGGGATTCGGGCATCAAGTACATCGCCATGATCAAGACCGCGGCACCAAGAATGGCGAGGAAAATGAACACCACGTGCCAGTCGCCCAAAAGCAGGAGCTGACCACCAATCAGTGGCGCAACAACGGGAGCCAAGCTAGAAATAGCGGCCTGAGTTGAATAGAGCCGCGATGCGTTTTGTCCGTTCGCAACGTCCCGGATAAACGCATTGTTTATCACGAAGCCTGAGGCAGCCGAGAAACCCAGCACGAACCGAGCGACAATCATCCAGAGCACGTTTGTGGCGCTTAGGCACGCAATTGAAGCCAGCACAAAGACCGAAAGAGCAATAATCAAAGGCTTGCGCCGACCAAGGGCATCGATGAGCGGACCCACCAAAAGTTGACCCGCAGCCATTCCAAAAAGGCTGGCGGTAATGGTCAGCTGAACCATGGTGTCGGTGGTGTGCATGAACAACATCAGAGCGGGCAAAGCCGGCAGGTACATGTCGAACTGGAACGGACCGAGTGACGCAATCAGCGAAAGCGTGGCAGTTTGGCGTTTATTGATTCTTGGCAAAAGGTACTCGCTTTTTCTGGCAGTTGCCGAGTTAGTCTGCGGAAGCTACCACAGGCGCACCGTGTAGCTGAATGCGGTTAGGCAAAGCAAACACCAGCGCAAGCGAGGCAACAGCAAAGATGGTGGACATCAACATGGCGTTGGTTGCGCCCTCCATGAACATCGAGGCCACCTGTTCTTGAGTGGTGGTGGGACCAAATTTGATCGAACTAAACAAGATCGAACCAATCACTGCCACGCCAATAGCCGAGCCCAAACGCTGCACAGTCTGAACCACACCGCTGGCGGCCCCGGCCTCGGAGTTATCGACCGTGGCAACAATGAACTGCACGTTCGGCGCCAAGAAGGTTCCGTTACCAGCCCCGGCTAGTAGCAGAGATGGCAACAGAATCCAGGAGTTCAGATCGGAACCTCCAATGCTGGAAAGCAGGAACCAGGTAATGCCAAGACCGGTGGCAAGCATTGCCGCTCCTAGAACGAGCACGTTTCGTCCCAGCTTTGCAGCCCACTTGGAGCTCTGCGAGGAAAACACAGCGGTACCAATGGCGAACGGCAAAATCATCAAGCCGGATTCCAAAGCCGTGTGGCCAAGTCCTCCCTGCCAAAGCAAAGACAGAGTGAAGAAAATGGAGACCATCGCTGCAAAATAGACCATGGCCAAGATGGTGCCAAATGTGAAGCTCACGTGGTGGAATAGCCGTGGTGGAACCAGAGGAGAACCGCCTCGTTTGGTGAAGTAAACCTCCCAGAGCGCAAACAAAACCACACCAACTATGCCCGAGGCCATGGTCCACCAGATCCAGCTTGGCCAACCGTCTTGCTGACCTTGGATTAGCGGAATCAGGATCGCGGTCAAACCGGCACTCAGCAAAATCACGCCCATCCAGTCCATTCGGTTGGAGTTGTCGGCGTGGGCGTCTCCACTTGGCAAAAGTCTCAGTGCGAAAATCGCGGTTGCCACACCAAGTGGCACGTTTACATAGAAAACCCAGCGCCACCCCTCGGCTTCACCAAGAGCCTGGATGATGAGTCCACCGGCAAGCTGACCGATTGCAGCCGATACACCGATTACCGAACCCATGATTGCGAACGCCTTTCCGCGCTCGCGACCCTTGAACAAAAGTTGAATGAACGAACCAACGGCTGGTACATAAATACCTGCGGCTAGACCCTGCAACAAACGGCCAACAATGATGTCAAAGCTATTTTGTGCGATGCCACAGTAGGCACTCGCAAGTGTGAAAAGTACCAAACCAACGATGAAAACCCATTTGTGGCCAAGGCGGTCTCCGAGTCGGCCTGCTGGAATAAGTGCGAGACCGAAGGTAAGCATGTAGCCCGACACAATCCACGAGAGCGTTGACTCGTCTGCGCTCAGACTGGTGCGAATCGAGGGCAGAGCCACGTTGACAATGGTTGAGTCAATCAGGGCCATAAACATGCCCGCTAAAACCACGGCTAGTGCCAGCCAAGCCTTTCGGGTTGCTTTTTCGGGCGCGTAGGCAGGGCTGGTTTGGGTCATGACATTAGTTAGCAAGTAAAGAGCCCTTGACATTCCCTGCGAATCGAAAAAATCTTCTCATCAATAGAAGTGCTCATCTTGGGTGTTACCCTGACTTGGTGACCAAATCATCGTCGATTCGCATCCTTTTTATTGCCGCCGCAACCGTGTTTTTCACGCGTGCCATGCTGTGGTCCACCTGGCAGAGCCGCGGCCCCGAAGTCCAATCACAATTGCACCTGGACACAGCGCAAATGGGCCTTTTGGTTTTGCTTTATCCGGTGGGCGGAATCGTGGGTCTTGCCTTTTCCGATTACCTTTCCAGGCTCTTTGGCTCGATGCGCATCACGGTGTTTGGGTTTGGTATCGCAGTCGCCGGGCTAGTTGGTTTGGCCTTTGCAGTTCCAGCTGGAAACGTCTGGGCCTCCGCTGTATTGCTAGTCATCATGGGATTCCCCATGGGAGTCGAAGACTTTATCGGTAACTTCGAGGCCAACTCGGTTGACCGACAAAGCTCCCGCAGCCTTATCCCAGCCATTCACTCCATTTTTGGAGTTGGCATGATGCTAGCTGCCCTGCTTGCCAGCGTGCTGGCTGCAAACCAAGTGAACCTGACCACCAACTATTTGATTGTGGCCGTTATTGTCGCGGTGCCCTCCATTTGGGCGGGTCTGGCTTTTCCAAAGCGACAGTTCACACTCACCACACCTGAAGCCAAGCGCGAACAAGCCAAAAACTCGCGAATCGTTTGGACTGAGCGCCGCACCCAACTGGTTGCCCTGGTGGGTTTTTCATTTGTGATGGCGGAATCCACCGCAGGAACCTGGGTTCCAATTTCTCTGAGCTCATCTGGTTATTCGGCGTCGGCTGCAGCGGCAGCGCTTGGACTCTTCTGGATCACAGTTACAGGGGCAAGAGCGATTGGCGGATTTATTGTTGACCGGCTGGGAAGACACCGAACCATTCAACTTTCAGGTTTTACCGCCGCACTGGGAATTGTTATGTTCATGCTGAACGACACCCTGCACTTGCCTTACCTGGCCATTTTTATCTGGGCCGCAGGCATGGCCAACGGATTCCCGCTTTCAATCAATTCCATGAGTTCGGATTCCCCTCGATCATCCGCTCGAGTAAGCATGTTGATTCTGGTTGCCTACGGCTCCATTTTTACCGTGGGACCAGCGCTTGGCGCGGTTGGTCAGTGGGTTGGAATTGGTTTCGCTCTTGCAATCCCAACTGCCTTCCTGCTGCTAGGCACACTCCTTAGCAAGAACACCAAGGAAATACCCGCTTAAGAATCAAAGGCAAAGTAAAAGGCGCAGGGCAGATGCCCTGCGCCTTTTACTTTTGAATCTATTAGCCAACTAGGTCGGCGTTCATAACCTTTACCCAAGCAGCAACAAAGTCGCGCACAAACTTCTGCTGGTTGTCATCCTGAGCATAAAGTTCTGCATAGGAACGAAGAATCGAGTTGGACCCAAAGACTAGGTCCACTCGGGTAGCGGTGAAGTCCACCTGGCCGTTTACTCGGTTGCGGATTCGGTAGTGGTTCCCACCCGCTGGCTCCCACACATAGGTCATGTCGGTCAGGTTCACAAAGAAGTCGTTGGTCAACGCACCGACACGCTTAGTGAAAACACCCTCTGTAGCGCCCGCATAGTTAGCGCCGATTACACGAAGTCCACCCAACAATATGGTCATTTCCGGTGCGGTCAGGCCCATCAGCTGCGCGCGATCCAGCATCAGTTCCTCGGGGCTTACCAGGTAATCCTGTTTCACCCAGTTGCGGAACGCATCGTGGATTGGCTCTAGTACCGCGAATGATTCCGCGTCGGTTTGCTCCTGGGTAGCGTCGCCACGGCCCGAGGTAAATGGAACCTCAATATTGGTGCCGGCTGCCGCAGCTGCTTGCTCCACACCCAGGTTTCCGGCAAGCACGATTGCATCGGCAACGCTGATTCCGTGGCTTTGCGCAATTGGCTCAAGAACAGCAAGAACGCGGGCAAGGCGTTCAGGCTCGTTGCCCACCCAAGTGTTCTGCGGGGCCAAACGAATGCGAGCACCATTTGCGCCGCCGCGAAGATCTGAGCCACGGAAAGTACGGGCGCTGTCCCAGGCGGTTGCAACCAGGTCGGCTGTTGAGATACCGGCGGCCGCAATCTGTGCTTTAACTGCTGATACGTCGTAGTCAGTCTTGCCCGCAGGAATCGGGTCCTGCCAAATTAGGTCCTCGGCAGGAATCTCTGGTCCGATGTAGCGTGCCTTGGAGCCTAGGTCGCGGTGGGTCAATTTGAACCAGGCGCGTGCGAATACTTCCGAGAAGTACTCTGGGTTCTGGTGGAACTTCTTAGAAATCTCTAGGTAAGCAGGATCCTTGATAAGTGCCATGTCGGCATCGGTCATCAGAGGCATACGGCGCTGCGATGGGTCTTCCACATCGGCCGGCATGTCCTTTTCATCGATGGCCACTGGCTTCCACTGGGATGCGCCAGCTGGAGACTTGGTCAACTCCCACTCGTGCCCGAACAGCATTTCAAAGTAGCCGCCATCCCACTTGGTCGGGTTAGTGGTCCAAGCACCTTCGATTCCGCTGGTTACGGTATCGCGACCAACCCCGCGGGAGCGGTGGTTCATCCATCCAAGTCCCTGCTCTTCAATGCCAGCGCCCTCTGGCTCTGGTCCAAGGTTCGCGGCATTGCCGTTTCCGTGTGCCTTTCCAACGGTGTGACCGCCTGCCGTAAGCGCAACGGTTTCTTCGTCGTTCATGGCCATGCGGGCAAAGGTTTCGCGCATCTGGCCTGCGGTCTTAAGCGGGTCCGACTTACCGTTGACACCCTCAGGGTTTACGTAAATGAGGCCCATCTGCACGGCGGCAAGCGGATTCTCTAGGGTGTCTGGCTTTTCTACGGAGTCGTAGCGGTTATCGCTGGCAGCCAACCATTCTTTTTCGGAGCCCCAGTAAATATCTTTCTCAGGAGCCCAAATGTCTTCGCGTCCGTAAGAGAAACCAAAGGTCTTTAGCCCCATGGACTCATAGGCAACGTTGCCTGCAAGAATCATTAGGTCGGCCCAACTGATCTTGTTGCCGTACTTCTTTTTGATTGGCCACAGTAGGCGACGAGCCTTGTCTAGGTTTCCGTTGTCCGGCCAAGAGTTCAGAGGCGCAAAACGCTGGTTGCCAGTTCCGGCCCCGCCGCGTCCGTCTGCGGTGCGGTAGGTTCCAGCCGAGTGCCAGGCCATACGAATCATGAGTCCGCCATAGTGGCCCCAGTCGGCTGGCCACCAAGACTGGCTTTCGGTCATGAGAGTTGTGAGGTCGGCTTTGAGTGCGTCAAAGTCGAGTTCCTTCAGGGCTTCGCGGTAGCTAAAGTCTGGACCAAGCGGGTTGGTCTTGGTGTCGTGCTGGTGCAAAATGTCTAGATTCAGAGCATTTGGCCACCAACTGGTTGCACTCTTACCCGATTCGGTGAGGCTTCCGTGCGGCACTGGGCACTTGGCTGCGTTGTCCAAAATAACTCCTTTGATATTGCTTTTCTGCAGGTACTGCTATCCCAAGTTACAACCACAAAGTGAACAAATTTATTCACCGATGGGCGCGCATTAGGATTGGACTCGGTCTCACAGAGGCCCTTTAAGAAGGAAAAACATGTCTTATGTCGTAGATTTCGTGAACGTATCAACCGTTGGCTTGGAATCCTCTCCGGTGGCAGATGCACTAGCTGGTCTCAGAGCCAACGAAGCACGTTACTTTCACAACAAATACAAGGCCGAGTTCGTGGTTTCGCCAGCTGAACAGACTCCGGCACTGATCGATTATGTGAACCGAGTTCTAAGCGAACGCGACATCACCATTTCTTCAAAGCCCTTAGAAACCACTGAACTTATGGTGGAGGGCGTCCGCTGGACCTACGTGTTTTACCAGAGTGGTCTTTCCGTGAACGTTCTTTACAACCTAGAAGACGCCAAGAAGCGCGCCGTAGGGTTCAAGCTTTCGATGGGCATGGATGTTCCCGAAGAGTTGGCCTCCAAGTTCAAATTTGCCCGCCAGAAGTCGAAACTTGCCGGCGAAATCCGCGGTACCTTCTTTGTAATCAAGGGCGAGTACTAAATTCCAATTTAGATTTGCGCTAACTTAGAAAAGTTGGCTATTTCTAACATGGGGTAAAAATTGAGCTCAATACGACACAGCGCACAGGTTGACTGGCAAAGCTGGTTGCGAGCTTTTGCGCTTGGCGGATTCTGCGTTGGACTTTTTGTTGGTATTTACCCGTTCCTGGTCGCAACCACTGCAGACCAAGGAGTCGAATTAATGGCATCACTTCCCACCGGAGGGGCCATCGTTGTGTTTTCTCTTATTGGTTTCGTAATCGGAAACGGCTAGAGCGTCTTTAGAGCCAACAAAAACTGACCACCGCCAGCAGTTATTTGCGTGGCGAAAGTCATGCTTGGAGCCAGCCGCGACAACCTGTCGAGCAGCCATTCGCTGGCCTGATTGGCATCGGCGTGAGTTTGAAATCTGCCAACCGCTTCTCGCCCACCTTTTCGAGCTAGTCGATCAACGGTGGCAAATATTGGCGCGGGGTCGCCCACAATAAGATGACTCGGCCAAACCACTTCGGGGTCGTGCTTTCCCTTCATGGTGTTGCATGAGCGGTGAGCTAATCGCTCTGGTGCCGCTGCCCCCTTTCTGGCTTTGGCGGCAAAGTAGGTATCTACGCTGGGCCCAAGATCGGAATTCACCGATGCGTTTGGGTCGACAGGCTGGTCGCAGAGCCAGCAGCGCCAGCCATCGGTGGTTCCCACTTGATTCAAATCACTCATGGATGCAGGTTACTACCCAAAGACTTCGCGCAAAGTCACCGTCGACAACTTACGGGCGCGAACCACATTCAGAACATCGCTGAAATGATCTGCGGTAAAGGTGCCATTGGCGTGATCAATCACAATCCGGCCTGGACCAATCCAGGTGTTGGCATTACGCCTAAGAGCGGCCTCATTAGTGCTACCTGAATCGGCAAGACTTCCGTTCCACATGATTGGCTTGCTGTAACCCTCGGCCGCGGCAACGGACAGTACCTGATCGTTGAAAAGACCATAGGGCGGCCTGAAATAGGGTCTCATGTCGTAGCCAAACAAATCCAACATGCGGTTATGGCAACCCATTAGGTCTTGGCGAATAAGTTTGTCCGTTAGGTGAGCCCAGTTTTTGTGCGTGTGGCTATGGTTACCCAGTTGGATGCGGCCGGATTGAAGCCCAGCTTGGATCTTCGCCTTGTTTTGATGCCAAGTTTCGTAACAGGAAGTGACAAAGAAAGTGAACTTAAGGTTTTCTTGCTCGGCAAACTTTAGGTATTCGGTTACCGCACGAGAACTAACTCCATCGTCAACCGTCCAAGCAAAGCGCTGGACCTTGGAGGTAGGTAGATTCCAGATCACTTTGCTCGCGGTTGCGGCAAAACTGGGATCACCTGGGAGCAACAGACTAAGCGCGCCCGTGACCGCACCTGCGAGAAACGAGCGCCTTTGCACCTCAACGCCAGCCATGGCTTCACACTAGCGGGGGTATCTGAAGTTTCTCGTTAGACACCATTCAGATTTCCTTCAGGTTACTCCCAGCCAACACCCAGCGAAAGGTCAGCCCTAAGTGGTCACCTTGTTACAGGGCAGAAAGCCCCAAAGGCAAGGAGTACCAAATGAACGATCAAGTCATCTACGACGAAACCCCAGAGCGCAAGTACTCCTACAAAGTTATTGCCCTTGGAATCGCCACCGCCATAGCCTCGGCGATTGTCACCTCATCGCTGTTGCCAAGCACAGTTACCGCGAGTGCCCCTGCCGCGTCGACTGCTACCTCAAACGTGATCAGCACACCGGTCACCACCGCTAACCCTGCAGCAAATCTGACTACCGTCAATTTCGGTAGCGCAGAAGGCAACGACGACTAACTAGCGGTGATCTCGAACTGCTGTTGCGGGTAACCGGGTGCGTTCACCGTAACCAAGAGTGAGCCAGCACCGGTTGCCCGCACAACGGCGAGCGCCCTGCCGTCAAATGTGGTCACGGTTGCCGAATCCAATCGCTCGGTTGGGTTCGGCTTTGCACTGGCGAATCCAGCCAACACTCCCGAGCCAGAAACCTCAACGGTCACTTGCGCGCTGGCCTGAAAATCAAGGTGTCCGTTTTGGTCAACTAGTTCGATTTCAACAAAGGCAAGGTCCAGGCCAGTGGCCGAAAGTTGAGTTTTGTCCAGGCTTACCTGCAAACGAGCCGGTTGTGTGGAGGATTCCAGAACCGCCCTACCCTGCTCCGCTCCGTTGAGGTAACTAACTGCTTCTAGGACTCCGGGTGCCCATTCAATATTGAAACTTGCCACGTTGGTCATTCGCTCACCAACTGGCGAGCGCCCAAGGGATATGCCGTTTAGAAAGAGCTCTACCTCGGTGGCTGATGAATAGACATCCACGTTGAGTAGCTTTCCATGGTTGCCGGCCCAGGACCAGCTGGCTACCGCATCGGGCCATGCCCAAGGCGAGTTAGAAGCCAGCTTCACGCCAGAGAACTCTGCCTTCTGAACCGCAATGTAAGGATTTGCCCTCAAACCAAAAACAATCTCTCGGTAGTAAGACGCCGGGCGCCGATAGCCAGTTATGTCGATGTCGCCGCAATAGGCGATCAGAAACGGATACTCCCGCCCAAGACCCCCGGAGAACTCCGTTTGCCCTTCATAGGCATTGGCTCCAATGCCGGCCTCGCCAAGGTAATCCCAGCCGGTCCACGTGAAGTCACCAATCACGTGATCGTATTGGTTAACCAAGGCCCAGTTGGTAGCAATACCGGTGGGAAATGTTTCCGAGCCCACAACAACGCGGTCCGGGTGCTCAAGTAAATCAAGCGAATAACGGGTCTCAGCGTAGTTGTAGCCCATTACCTCTAGGGCATCGGCAACTTCCTCGATTGCGCCGCTTACCGATTCGGACACCGCGATTTTGCTGAATCCCTCGCTCGGGTCAGCCATTTCCCCCATCAATGCATTCAGGCCGCCAGCCTTAGCAAGTAGGGCCTCAACATCGATGGCTAACAAAGTATTGACCCCATTGGTAACCGGGCGACTCGCGTCTAGCGAACGCACCTTGTCGGCCAGCCTGCGGTTCCATACCCGACCCGCGGGAGTACCCAACTCGGGAATCTCATTGCCAATGGAATACATGATCACGCTGGCGTGATTACGCGAACCCCAAACCATGGATTCGATGTCGCGCTCCCACCAATCTGCAAAGTTTCGAGCGTAATCGAACTCCGATTTCTCGACTGTCCACTGATCGAAAGCCTCGTTCATCACATACATGCCAACCTGATCACAGGCATTCAACAGTGCGCGGCTTGCGGGATTGTGAGAGATACGAACCGCGTTGAAACCAGCTTCTTTCAACTTGGCAATCTTTCGCACCTCGGCGGCAAGGAGCGACACAGCACCTAGCGGGCCGTTATCCGAGTGAATACAAGCACCGCGCAACTTGACCATGTTTCCGTTGACTCGTAGACCTCTAACCGGATCAACAGTTACAGTCCTGATGCCAAACGCCTGCTCCAGGGTGTCGCCGATTACTTGGTTTTCTGATGCGCCAACGAGGAGCTTGTAAAGGTGCGGGGTTTCCGGGGTCCAAGGCAAGGGGCTTTGCACTAAGAATCTTTGGCGAACGGTGCCTGCTTCACCTGCCAGCGCGGTGATTGGCGCATGACGTGTCTCCAAGAGCGTGCCATCCGGCCCCAAAATCTGCATCTGCACATTTCGCGTGGCAACCAGGCGGCTGTCGTTTTTTACATCGATGGCAATGTCTACCACCGCGATTTCAGTTGACAATTCTGCAGTAGTGATTGCCAGGCTGTCCGGAGCAAAGTGCACCTGATCTGCCACTAGCAGCTGAACCTCGCGATAGATTCCAGCTCCCGTGTACCAACGAGAATCCTTGTGCACTCGAACCTCTACCCGAAGCTCGTTGGATTGCCCGTATCTAAGGTGCTGGGTTAGATCTGCTACGAAACGCGAGTAAGCGTATGGCCGCCCAGTGACCAGTGCACCGTTCAAATAGACCAACGAGTTTGAGGCAACCCCATCGAACTGAACCGCAATCCACTTGCCCAACCATTCGGCGGGGGCATCGAAGGTTTTCACGTAGGTAAAGGCGCCACTTGGGTAATAACCCGAGCCGCCGGCAGAAGGGGCGTTTTCGGTCCGCTCGGTATCGCGAAGCGCATCGTGGGGAAGGCTCACCGGCTTGACCCCGGATGGCCCACCTAAGAATGGCTGGAAGGGGCCCATGGGCTGGCGAACAATCCATCCCTGATTGAAGTCCTGCGGGTCTGAATTGGTTGTTGGCATTGTGCTTCCTTCTTCTCAACCCCGATGTTGCGCACCTAATAATAGGTTAGTCACCTAGAAGCCGCACCAGAATATCTGACAGCGCAAAAAAGGCCCGCCGAAGCGGACCTTTTCTTTAGCGCAACTAGCACTTGCAGCCATCGCCACACTTGCACTGTTCGCCCATGCTGCAGTTTTTGTTGTC
>CANBWO010000026.1 GCA_947373155.1 Microbacteriaceae bacterium
ACGCCTTGGTTGCGCTCCAAAAGCAGGTCGATGATTCGAAGTCGATGTTCCTGGGGCTTGTGGTCGTCGTATTTGAACTTGGCATTAACCTGCCGGATCTGAAGTCTCACTCCCGTAACCACCCCAAGCATTGGCCCAAATGGAGCCAGGTCTGCATCCACAACGGCAGTTCCGCCCTCGGGTTGAACGTCTAGCATTTGTTCTTTGATAATCTGCGCCACGCCCTCGGGAGCCGTTATCAAACTGGGCTTGCAAACAAAGGTGACTGCCGAATAGTAGCTGGTGGGTACCCCAGCAGCGGCATCGCCATCTGGCTTAGCCCTCCAAGGGCCGGGCACGTAGGCGTAGTCACCGTAAACCGAAAACGAAACCTCGGTTGCGGTCTCCAGCGCCTCGAGTGCATCGTTGATTTTGTGCAAGTGAAACACAATCTCATCGCCGTTTAGAGTGAAATGAGTTGGCACCAGAATTGGCGCGTTCCCGGCTTGGCTGGCTCCCACCGCCAGAATGCCAAACTTGCCACCTTGTTGAATCCACTCGCGCCACTCCGGCTCGCTTTTGGCGCTGTCGTAGCTATGAGTCAACATTGCAAGCCTGCCTTCCTTTCGCCGCGAGGTGATTTAGGCAGCGGTTTCGGGCGATAGGTGTTCGTGAACTGCCAACCAAACATTATCAACCAGTGCAAAAACAATCGTCTCTCGCTCGGCAACGGTAGAAACTTCACCTGCAAACTCGATATCGCTCGAAACCAGGTGACTGAAAACAGCAGCCTCATCGCCAATCATTTGCACCAACTGGTTTGTGGATCGGCAACCGTGCACCTTGAAGCCGTCTTCGGTTTCCCACTTAGCCCAAAGCTTTTCATAATCGGCTCGGGAGTTGAGTCGCTCGCTGTGGGTGTAAAACATGAAGGATGCGTCTGCGACAAAACCCGCGAAATAGTCCGCTGTTCGGTGGTTACCAAAATCATCGACGATTTTTGCTGCCGCTCCTAGAACTGCCTGAACCTGGGTCACTTTTGCTTCCTTGCCATCAGGGTTATTAGTTCATAGGCCAGGTTCGCGGCGGCCAACCCGGTGATCTGTGCGTGGTCGTACTGCGGAGAAACCTCAACAATGTCGGCACCAACCAGATTGACCGAATCCAGGGCTCGAATAATGGCCAAAAGCTCGCGGCTATTTAGGCCACCCATTTCGGGCGTTCCGGTTCCAGGCGCAAATGCCGGGTCAAGAACATCGATGTCGATTGAAACGTAAACCGGTGCATCGCCAACCCGAGCCAGCATTCGCTGAATCATCTCAGGAATTCCCTTTTCGTCGGCATCGATGCTGGACAAGATCTGGAAGCCAAGTGCCTTGTCATCGGATAGGTCGGTTTTGGAATAGAGCGGACCGCGAATACCAACGTGAAGGCAGGACTCGAGGTCTAGGTAACCGGCTTCGCTGGCACGCCGAAACGGGGTTCCGTGCGTGATGGGAGCGCCAAAGTAGGTGTCCCAGGTGTCGAGGTGAGCATCAAAGTGAATCACGGCAATAGGTCCGTGAATCTTGTGTAAAGACTTGAGGATTGGGAAGGCAATGGTGTGGTCGCCGCCCAGAGTCACAGCCTTGGTTCCGCCGGCAAGCAGTTCATCCATGCCCGCTTCAATCTGATCTACCGCTTCATCAATGCTGAACGGGTTCACAGGGATATCGCCCGCATCAACCACCTGAGCAAGAGCAAACGGGCTGGCATCCTGTGCCGGATTGTATGGGCGTAGCAAACGCGAAGACTCGCGAATGTGAGAGGGTCCAAACCGTGCGCCCGGGCGGAACGAGGTTCCGGCATCGAACGGAATACCTACAACCGCGATGTCAGCCTTGGCAACCTCATCGATGCGTGGCAAGCGAGCAAAGGTAGCCAACCCGGCGAACCGAGGGACTATCGACGCATCTACCTGACCGATGATGTTGCCCGAGTTAACCCGGGGCACTGGTTTGGACAAACTTTTACCTACTTAACTTCTGGGATTTCGCGCTTAGCCGAGCGACCAATGCGAGGACCCTTAGGGCCAAACGCGTAGTCAGGCTCTGGCCAAATCAAAAGCGCTGCGATGTAAAGCACCGCTGCCGAAACAATCGAAACCACCAAGCTCAGGTCGATTCCGCCGGCAACACCACTCCACTGACCAACGATTACCGGTGGGTAGTAGCCGAACTGCAAACCAAGAACCGCAGCGATGATCCAGGCAGCCATTGCACGCCAGTTGATTCCGTTGCTGAACCAGTAGCGTCCGCCGGTCTTACCGCGGTTGAAGACCTGTAGGTCTTCGTTGGCGTACCAACCTCTGCGGTTCCAGAAACCAATTGCCATGATGATCATCCATGGGGTTGTGGTCACAACGATTGCACCCACGAAGCCGTTCACTGCACCCAGTAGGTCTGTGAACAAACGACCGACAACAATAAAGATGAATGCGACCGAACCGATGGCGATGGTTGCCTTTACACGGCTTAGCTTTGGGAACACCGATGAGAAGTCAAGGCCCGTTCCATAAAGCGAGGTGGTTCCAGTGGATAGACCACCGATGAATGCGACCACAATGATGATGTAGGCGTACCAGTTTGGCGCGGCACCGATTAGGCCAACTACGTAGTCTCCGCCGGTAACCAAAGTCATGGTTGCAACACCAAAGATGAACGGAATAAGAGTCATAGCCTGGGCACCAAGGGTAGCCAGCATCAACTTTGCGTTCGAGGTGCCATTAGGAATGTATCGAGCCCAGTCTCCCAGGAACGCACCGAAGGAGATTGGGTTAGACATTGCGATCAAAGCCGACAAGATGAAGGTTGGCCAGAAACCGCCAAGCAACAGGTTGTCTGGGGTGCCAGCAAAGTCGGCGTGGAACACACCGGCGAATGCCACGATTGCCAGCAACATAAGTGCGGTGTTCAGCCAAACCGCGATGCGGTTGACGAACAGCATGAACTGGTAACCAAAGACCACAACAACGACCACAATCAAACCGATGAGCGCGTAAAGGAAGATTCTTAGCCCCTGCGAATCGGTGGCGCCAAATAGCTTGACGAACGCGCCAACTAGTGCGTCGCCGCCCACCCAAACAGAGATTGAGTAAAAAGCGATTGCTGTTAGCAGCGATAGGAACGAACCAGCGATACGACCTCGAACACCGAGGTGAGCTCCCGAGGACACGGCATTATTAGTTCCGGTGCGAGGTCCAAAAATACCCATGGGCATAAGGAACAGGGTGCCCACCAGCACACCTAGCACTACCGAACCCACGCCCTGCCAGAAAGACAATCCAAACGCGATTGGGAAAGTACCTAGCAAAACGGTGGCAAAAGTGTTTGCTCCACCGAACTGGATTCGGAATAGATCCCACGGGGTGGAAGTGCGATCGGCATCGGGAATCGTATCGATTCCAAACCCTTCGATTTCGGTAATTTTTGGCTTGGAATTCTGAGCTACAGTGCTCATACGGATCCTCTCAATAATGGCTTCTTTGCAACACTTATGGGAATGCTATTCCCATCTTGACCTACAGGCAATAGTTTTTTCTTATGAAGATAGTTCGTGTCGTTGACCTCTCGCATCCAGTCACCCCTGAGACCCAGGTTTATCCGGGTGACCCGGTGCCGCACCTAGAGCAGCACTCCACTATTTCCCAAGACGGCTTCAACCTGATGAGCATCAGCATGGGTAGCCAATCCGGTACCCACGTAGATGCTCCGTACCACTTTGACAACACCACCAAACGCATCGATGAGCTCGCCCTAAACCTGTTTGTGGGTCGCGGTGTTGTTCTGGATTGCGGACAACTGTGGGCTCGCCAAGCAATCACCGCGGACGTGCTAGGCAGCCAACTAGACCAGCTAGTTGCAGGAGACATCGCCCTGTTCAAGACCGGTTGGAGTCGGTTCTACGGAACCGATGAATACTTCGAGAATCCATACTTAGATGCAGATCTGGTGAAGGACCTATTGGGGCTCGGAGTTCTAACCTTTGGACTAGACGCAATCAACATCGATGAAACGCCAGATGAAACCCACCCCGGCGTGGGCTTCCCGGTGCACCACCTAATTGCAAAGGCCGGTGGAGTGATCTGCGAAAACCTCACCAACCTTGAGGCGATTGATTTTGCGAACCCTATAGTGTCGCTCTTGCCCATGAAATTCATTGGCATCGATGGCGCACCGGTTCGCGCGGTGGCCATGCAAACGGGGGAATAATGGCAATTGCTAAAAAAGCGGCATCCGCTGCTAAATCTGATCTTCCAATCGGGGGTCGAATTAGAGCCACCAGGTTGGCCCGCGGGCTGACATTGGGCCAGGTTGCTGCCGCTGCTGGCCTAACCGAGGGTTTCGTGAGCAAGCTCGAGCGCGACCAGGTATCGCCATCGGTGGCCTCACTGGTTGCTGTTTGCGAGGCATTGGGACTAAAAGTTGGAGAACTATTTGATGCACCAGCCAGCGCAATAGTGCGTGCGGGCGACGGTGCTCAAATCAACTTTGGTGGCACAGACGCCAAAGAATATTTACTGTCTTCTGGAAACCAGACCAGCATCGAGGTCTTGCATTCCGTGATTGCGCCCGGTGGTTCTGGGGGCGACGAACTCTACGCGCTCAATTGCGAGGTGGAATTCGTATATGTGCTTCGTGGTCAGCTGGAGATGATCCTTGGCCCAGAACACCACATGCTCAACACCGGCGATGCAATGACTTTCAGGGGAAGAGACGCCCACACCTGGCGAAACCCGAGTGATGAATCAGTTGAGGTGCTTTGGGTAATGTCTCCGGCTCCCTAAAACCGATCATGCGATTATTGTTTGAGTTTTGGAGAAAGTTACATACGGGGGAACAATAGGCGTAGCCTTCGGGTAGGCGCTACTTTGGCACCTACTAAGTGGGCCGAAATGGCTACTATCAAATCCAAACTCAACTTCAAGCAACCTAGGGTCTATATTCCCCTAGGCACGGCGACTCTAGCAGGCGTAGCGGCACTGGCACTGATAATCCCAACAATCTCGAACGCGGCCCAAGCTCAGGTAAATCTGGGTTCGGCTTCAACCTTTGCAGTTCTTGCAGGTTCTGGAATTACAAACACGGGTACCACAACAGCCAGCGGAACCGCTGCTGTGACACTGGCTAAAACAGCTTTGGCCAGCGCATACTCCGATGCTTCGGGCCGAGCCTCTACCGCCGCAGTAACCGCTGACTTGGGAGGTCAAACACTGGTCTCTGGCGTCTACACCTCTGGTTCAACCCTCGCGCTTACAGGAACATTGACTCTTGATGGGCAAAACAATCCGGATGCCGTGTTCATTTTTCAGGCTGGTTCCGCACTAAGTACTTCAAGCGGAAGCACCGTTAGCCTCGTGAACGGGGCACAAGCCTGTCACGTCTTTTGGCAGGTAGGTTCGTCGGCTACCTTTGGCACCGCCAGCAATTTCACCGGTCACGTTATGGCGTTGACCAGCATTACCGCAACCAATGGCGCCACTTTTAACGGACAGCTCCTGGCCGAAAACGGCGCCGTAACACTAGACACAAACACAATCACAATGATGTCTGCGCAGCGGCGGTAACCCCGACGCCCACAGTGGTGCCAACGGCCACGGTGACTCCTAGTGCGACACCAACGGTAACTGCCACACCAACGCCAACAGCTAGTGCCACACCAACCGAAGCACCAACGCCTACGGCAACGCCGACTCCAACTGCCACGCCTAGTGCTTCGGCGACTCCTACCGTGACGCCAACCGAGACGCCGACGGCCACTCCTACCCCAACGGAAACCGTAACAGTCGCGCCTTCGCCTTCAACCACTACGGGAGGAGTTCTGCCTAACACTGAGACTCCATGGCTGAGCATTCTGTTCGTCGGTTTGGCACTGGTAATTGCAGGTGCCGCAGTAGTTCTGTTCAGCAGAAAGCGCACCTAAAACGAACGATTCAACTGGCGCAGGAACCCACCGAAAGGTGGGTCCTGCGTGGCTCAATCGCATTGCCAAAATTGTAGGCACGGCATTGGCCCTAGCCGGGTTGGGCTTGAGCGCCTATGCATACTTTGCAGTTCGCGAGCCGCTGCCTTCACAGGTTCAGGCAATCTCGAACACAAACCAATTGCCTGTACCTTCCGAGGCTGCTCCGACATCCACTGCTAGCCAAAATCCGGCCTTTGCCGTTTACCCCAAAACCCCGCACCTAGGCGCAAGAGTTGGCACCGTGACTTTGCCTAGCTTGAGCTTGAGTTGGCCGATTTACCAAGGGACTACCGCAACCCAGTTGGCCAAAGGTGTTGGACACTATGTTCAAAGTGTCCTCCCTGGGCAAAAGGACAACACCGTGCTTTCGGGGCACAGGACAACGGTGTTTAACCGCTTGGGAGAGTTAAAGCGCGGTCAATCGATACTGGTGAAAACTAGCGCCGGGACTTTCACCTGCGTGATTAGGTCTTTTCGAATAGTGCTTAGAACCGATCGCACCGTGATAGTGCATACCAATAGAGCTGTGCTCACTTTGACTACTTGTTATCCGTTCAACAACATTGGCGCTACAACTAAGGCGTTTATTGTCTCGGCCGACTTAATCCCATAAGTTGGCCAAACAAAAAGGGCACCTCCAATAACGGAGATGCCCTTTTTGGAAATCGACTTAGTCGTACTTCTTCTTGGAATCTGCCTTGGTGGCCTTTTCGGCGCGCTTTTCCTTTAGGTTCTTGGCAGGTGCCTTCTTAACGTTCTTTTGAGACTGCTGCTCTTTCTGAGCCATTTTTCCCTCTTTACCAATCAATTTAGATTCTGATTGAACTTTATAACCTACTTGGCTTTCAACATGAATATCTGAGCTTTTAGGTCTACCAAAATGGTGTTGCCACCTGATTGACCGTTGTCTGGCATCACCACCGAACTCACTTGCGTATAGCGTTTGGAAGTTCGCAACAATTCAGTGAAGTTGGCTATCTGTGTAATGGTGCCACTTATAGAAATTGAAATGTCTGAGATAAACAGCGAACCCCGACTCAAGGCCGAGGCTCCCTGATTTGCATTTGGAGCGCCATTGTTACCCGCCGCAAATAAGATCGAGTGTGGTTGGCCTATTGTCAACTGCTCAAGAGTCACGTTAGATTCAACAGCCAAAGCGTTTACTTCATGCATGTACTCAACAGCTTGCAATCCCGAAGGAATCAATCCTTGCTTCTTGCTAAGAGCAATAGATAGGCCCTCCCTATTGGTTGACTGCCGTTGTAAGCCATTTAGAAAAGACTGCTGAGTTATATTTTGAGCGGCTACGTTCTGCGCCATCAGGTCAAGCTGCTGCGCTGCTGTATAAGTTGGGATTATTCCAGTGAATGCGGTTGTCACGGCAATAGCGATCATCAGTAAGACACCACCAATTGTCCATAGGCTCTTGGTCCTCACTTGTTCCCCCCTTTCGCGGGCTCCGAATCAACCTGAGCCCTATTTGAGAGCACTTTAAGCCCAAGGTTCACGTTCACTACACCCATGTAAACGGAGTTTTTATTTTGCACTCCGGTGATTGACCCGCTTTGATACCCGGGCCACTGCCTTGCGTCTAGCAGGAAAAACTCTAGCCCTTGGAAAGTGGGACTCTGGATAGCGATTGAAGCCGACACTGCTGTTGGCTGCTTGGAAATTGGGTCGCTGCCGATTGCGGATTCAATTGCTCCTGTTCCTGAGAGCGAAAACGAAATCAAGTTGCCACCAATCGGTAATGACTTCTTAATCAAACCAAGCAGTGGTTGCCAAGCCACGTCCCTTTGTGCTACGACCGACATTGCCGAATCTAGGCGGTTTGATTCGTTGGTGAGTGAGAGTATATCTGCGTATTTTTTTTGACTATTGAGAATTTTTTGAGTTTCGTTTTGGTGGGCAACTAGGTTGACTTGACTGTTGTCGTATGAGTTGAGCGCTACCGCGTAGCCAACCGCGCAAAGAGCAGAAACTATGACAGTTGCAATTGCCAACTTGTGTCGATTCCACCGAGCCTCATGAAGCTCTCGTACTTTAGGCGGAAGAAAATCCGCCCTTGGTGACATTCCAACTCTGGGCAGTTGATTCGAGGATTTAGCCATTATTTGGACACCCCCATCGCTAAACCAATGGCAATTGCCATCTGTGACATCTTCTCGTCGGGGATTTCAAGCCCCGCTAGTAGTTCAACACCCGTTAGGCCACCGTCTAGAGTCACGGGAACGTGGAGAACCGCTTCAAGTGCCGGACCAATGCCAGCAAGCTGCGACCCACCGCCCGTGAGTAGAACTTGAGACACCTTGCCTGCCAAATCGGGATGCGCCTGTTCGAAATAATCAATCGTATTTTTCACACCGCTGACAAAGTCCTGCATGGCACTCTGCATTATCTTCCAGGCAGCCAGATCTTGGCTATTATCTGGGGAATCCGATGGTTTTTGAGTCAAGCGCAATTTTGTTTTGGCAGCTTCCTCTGGCGTTAGATTCAATCCCAGAACTAAAGCACGGTCTATATCCTGACCACCGCTTGTGATGATACGCACAAAAAGCGGCACAATATCGCTGGCAATGATGATATTCGTGGCTCCAGCCCCCACGTCTACCAGAGCCACCGTTCCACCGGAGTTGCCCAGGTTGAAACGTGCCCTGGTGAGCGCGAAAGGTATGAAATCAACTCCGACCGGTTTGAGCTTGGCATTCGACATGCAAGCAACGAGTGTGTCGACATGCGACCTTTCTGCCGCCACGGCCAGACCTCGAATGGTTGGGCCGGTTTCGTCAGCCAGCTCTTGAGAGGGATAGAAATCGATGTAAAGTTCATCGGTCGGTACCGGTAATACGCCCTGCATTAGAAACGGCAAGGACTCCCTAACTCGCTGCATGCTCATCTTGGGGACCGTTAATTCTCTTGAAAAGACATGCAGACTTCCCGCTGCCATGACTACGCGCCTGGTATCGAACCCAGCCTCAACCCAAAAAGTTTTCAGCAGCTGAGTGAAGCCGATCTGATCTTTTATGTCTCCGAATTCCACCATCCCAGGGGGAATAGGTGTCTCGTGTATTTTTTCTACAAGCGGCCGCTTGCCCTGTGCAAGGCGAACCTGAGCGGCCCTAATTGTCGAAAATCCGATATTTATCCCCACAATACGTGTCGCCACTATTGCCTCCTGCTGCCTAGGCGACACCCATTTGCGCCGCATTTAATTTGGTTTGCCATCACTGCCCGCTGTCGGTTCTGTTGCGCATGGAGATCAAGGCGCCGGTCTGGAACATAGACGGCGGAATTACGCCCCCGCCGATTGAAGAGCCTGGAATTCCCATGGGAATGTAGTGGAGTTCCCTAAGACCACCGCCACCGGACATGTCACCCGAATACAGTTGCCCTTGCCAAACCGTGCCATTGTTTATGGCAATAGAACACGATGCGTAAGCAAATGCCTCAACTCCAGTTCCGATTGTGGAAGTGGAATTAATAGCAAATGTGCCACCCTTTTTTGTGCACTGCGGACCGGCAACACTTGGTTGGGCATCGGGAATTATGAACCAGATGTGATGTATGCCAGAGTCCGCTGCGGTCACATTTAGTGTGTCAAAACTAAATGCATTGGCGATAAATGCCAGATCGGTGCGCAAGGGTAAACTCACATTTCCGTCCACAGAGGCACAGCCCCGGGCATCTATTACCGTTGGTTGACTTAGCGACTTGAGCTGCTGGTAAAAAGGGTACAAAACCCCGGATGGCGAAGTGCTACTGGAATCTCCCAAGCGGCAACCAAGCGCACTTGGCCAACCTAACTCTGTAGAAAATCCACTGGCCTGCCAGTCCGCAAATGAGTAACTGACATCTATCCAGTCTGGAACGATAGGCGCGGGCTTGGCAACTGGAGCTTGTAATCCCGCTTGCCCATAAGAGATAGTGCCGGTCACCAAGCCCTGTGACTTAAGTGCAGCGGCAGCTGCAGCGCCATTTAGGTGCCCGAAACTGAGCGTTCCCCCAACCAAAATGTTGCCGCCCACTCGAGCAGTTGACACCATAGTTAGGTTGCCGGGAGTGGTTACATTCCCTCCAACAGGTGCCGAAATCGACACGTTGGAACCTGCGCGAATACTGCCCGAGACTGTTGCACCCTGCACAACCGCGACCCCGGCCACTGCCTCAATAGACCCACCTACCCCGCCGTTAGTACTTACAGCGCCATTTGCGAATATGTCCCCGGCAATCAAAGTGGTGCTGTTAGAAAGAGTTACTCCGCCTCCGCTAGATGTGACGTTACCTAACACTCGTGAATAAGTGCTCAGTTGCACAGAACCCGAAGTGAACAACGAGTAATTGATAACACATGTATTGGTTAGGTTCGCCCCGCCTTGTTGTACCTTAACAGTTCCATCGATGATGGTAGGGCCGGTACATGCGAAGTTACCTGTGCGGATACCCACATCGCTGCCCTGTCCGCCCGGTGATAACAGTTGATACGTGTCGAGCTGGCCAATTGAATAGGAATACATGGCTAAACCCGGGGTGTTGCCTCCCGCACTCGCGGCACCGTAACCATAGATTGCCTCCACGAATATTTGGTTATTTGCGCTGGCGTTTAATGCGCCGGGTGACTGCGCTGAACCAGAAGCAATAATTCGGATTTTGGTTGTAGAAGAGATTGGGCAGCCGATGCTCCAAGTTACGCCGTCATTGGAGCGCCACACAGTGGCCCTGTAAATAGGCGGAACGGAACTTTGGTAGACGCCTGAATTTGCTTCGCAGTTCCCGTTGGTGTTAACGCCCGCTAAGGCCGCTGCAATTCCGCCTTCGGCAGCCGCCTGAGCCTGGATACCGGCACGGGTGCTGGAAGAGAAGGTGAAAGCCGAAGACAAAACCGCCGCGATAACCACCGAAATCAGTAGCGCGGCCGCCATCACTCCAATCACGGCTACTAAGACAGAGCCATGGTCTGGTTTCTGCCTTGTTATCAAACCAAACAGGCGGTTTTGACTACCTAGAA
Source organism: Microbacteriaceae bacterium (assembly GCA_947373155.1). GTDB lineage: Bacteria > Actinomycetota > Actinomycetes > Actinomycetales > Microbacteriaceae > Rhodoluna. The sequence goes on from CANBWO010000026.1 coordinate 10,988, forward strand.
ACATGGTGCACTCACCAACGCTCCGCCTCTAGCCGAAATTTGCGAGTTGATAACTGTGCTTGGTGAGTTTTGAACCCTAGAGGCAAAATTGAAACTCAACCTTGTGCCAACTAGAGTGAAAAGGTTTCCTTGAGGGCTAGCGCTTATGCCTTGCCCCAAGAGAGTCCACTGGCCAAGCTGGCCGGCGCTAGGTATGGTAATAGCCGACGGGGACCTTTGGTACCTCACGCTTCCGCCATTAGCCGCGTTGAAATAAAAGGCCATGCACACCCAGCTCAAGTTTGACGCACTTTGCGCCGAACGCAATGTGACCATTTGTTCGGTGGAACTGACTTGCTCAAGCTTAATAGCGGTGGCATTTCTAACACCTGTTTCCAGAGTCTGGGCAATCAGTTGAGCTTGCTGTGAAGCACTGGCCGCATTGACCACCCGATTCTGGACATTCAAGAGGTTTATTAGCAAGCCACTCAAAATCACTACTACAACTAGTAGGAGCCCGAGGTAGACAAGCAGCTCAACCAGGCTCATCCCAGAGTCTGATTTTCCGCTGATTGACTGCCTTTGATTTTGCATGCTAATTGTCACTCTGCACATATATTTTTGTGATCGCAGAGACCAGCGATACTTGGGTATCAACCCTTAGGACCGAAACCGAGTAGGCAACGGTCCCAGGGTAACTAGTAGGGCAACTGCCGGCATGTTGCGAGACGCGCAGGTAAACACCGCTGGAGTCTTTTACGTCTGGAATAGTTGCGTTTGCAAGTGCTGTGACAGCCGAGCAGGTGGAGGACTGCCCACGCGCCTGGTCTAACCTTGCCGAAAGAATATGAGTGGCTGAAGACAAAATACTGTTACTGGCTGATTGCTTGATAGATGCAATGAGCGCAGGAATCAAAGCGAGTGACAAGAGTGCCAATACGAACATCGCAACCACCACCTCCACCAGACTCACTCCTCGGTCCGACAACATTTTCTGCTTAAACATGTCCAAAGCCGCTAAGGGCAGACTCCCGCAGCGACACCGGCGGCATCGGTTACGTGAAAAGTCGAACCTGAGGCCGAAAGGGCACTGATACAAAAAAGACCCGTGGGGTTCGCCTTTATATTTACCGTTACACCTGTGGATTGCACTAGTCCGTAGGGGATGAGTTGAGTAGTGGTAGTTGCGTAGGCACCAGAATTTGATACCGAATAGGAAACCATCGCCACTTTGGCATTGGACAGATCCGACTTTGCGGCCGCATCCTTAGCTTGGTTCTGTTGATTCAGAAAAATTGGAATGGCGATGCCCGAGAGAATTCCGATTATCAGAACCACCACCAGGAGTTCTACCAAAGAGAAGCCTCGGTCACTGATGATTTTGGCCCTGGTTTTTCTAAATGCATTGCTCATTAGGTGTTTCCTTACCTGATCACATTGAAAATAGTGAATAGTGGGAGATACAAAGTGATGATCATAGAACCGATGATTGCTCCAATAAATGCGATCATCATCGGCTCGATAAGTGCGGTTAGTTGCAGCGTCGTGGCCTCGATTTCGGAGTCGTAAAAGTCGGCTAGCTGCGTAAGCATTACCTCTAAAGATCCGGAGTCCTCGCCCACGGAAATCATTTCTGAAACCATGCTGGGGAACACGCGCTCGTTAGACATGGGCTGCGAGACGGTGGTTCCAAGGCGAACCGACTCTTGGACCCGACGTATCGCCTGCTCGACCACGAAGTTACCTGATGTTTTGCCAACTACACCTAGAGCCTGCAGGATTGGCACTCCTGCGCGAATCATGCTCGCAAAATTTCTAGCAAAACGGGCGACGGCAATTTTGCGGAACAAAGAGCCAAAAACAGGAATTGAAAGTTTGACCGGGTCCACAGCTCGACGCAACCAAACCAAATCTTTATTTTTCCGCCACCAAAAGCTCAGTGCCACCGCTCCAACAACCAGGAATGGAGCGGCCCAAGTCACATACGGTGAAATGTTCACAAGTACCTGAGTTGGCCAAGGAAGCGCACCCCCCAAGTTTTTGAACATGTTGTCAAAAATCGGGACCACAAATATCATCATGGCTATCACACCGAGCAAAGCAATCACTAGAACTGCCATCGGGTAAGTCATAGCCGACTTGATAGATGCCTTGAGTTTGGCATCGGATTTGAAGAAAACGGCAACGGACTCCAACGCGTCATCTATGAATCCACCAGCTTCTCCTGCTGCAACCAAACTGGTCATGATGACTGGAAAGATGTTTGAGTGACGCTCTAGCGAAGAAGAAAGTGGTACGCCAGACTGAACGTCAAGCCGCACCTCGGCAAGAGCCCTCGCTAAAGTCCGGTTTTCTGTTTGATTCACCAAAATCGCCAAGGCCTTGGCTAGGGGCAGGCCCGCGGCCACCATTGTTGCCAGCTGCTTAGACGTGACAGCCAGGTCCTTAGACGTGACTCGCCTGGGAAGTTTGGGCAACAGTACCTGGGCTGAAAGGCCGGAGCGTGCAGAAACTTCGAAGATCTTTATGGGTGTCAAACCGCGGCTCTTGAGTGAGGCCAACACTGTGCTTTGCGATTCCGACGTGAGTCGCCCAGTAACAACGCGACCAGAATCGTTCCTGGCGGAGTACCCGTAATCAACTAACTTTGCCATAGCACCCCCGCCTAACTAGGCACCCCTTTTGGAATTGTCCTGAGCTCGATAGGCAGTTTGCCGACCCTGAAAACCGTTCTCGCTTCCAACCAGAGCCATAAATCCCTGCTGGTCGTGGGCTCGTTGGAACGCCGCCTCTAAACTAACTTTTCGAGACTCAACCAGATAAGCCAAACTTTGGTCCAAGGATTGCATACCCTCTTCTGCGTTAGCCATGAGAATCGACGGAATCTGAAACGCCTTGTTTTCCCGGATCAAGTTGGCTATTGCCGGCGTAACCACCATGACCTCAGTTGCTGCAACTCGACCTTTGCCGCTTATGTGTGGCAGTAGTACCTGCGAGACAATCCCCTTCAGAGTTAGAGACAGTTGGATTCGCACTTGGTCCTGTTGCAATGGCGGGAATACATCGATGATTCGATCGATGGTCTGAGGTGCGTCCTGGGTGTGCAGGGTAGCGAAAACCAAGTGCCCAGTTTCTGCCGCGGTCAAAGCAGAAGATATGGTTTCGAAGTCGCGCATTTCTCCGATCAGAATGACATCCGGGTCTTGCCGCAGAACGTGCTTCAAGGCATCGGCAAAACTGTGAGTGTCTAGACCGATCTCGCGCTGTTCCACAACCGACCTATCATTCGTGTGTACAAACTCAATTGGATCCTCGATTGTGATGATGTGCTCTTCACGGGTTCGATTTATGAGGTCAATCATGGACGCGAGGGTGGTTGATTTTCCCGAACCAGTTGGGCCGGTAACCAATACCAGTCCTCTAGGCATCTGGGTGAACTCGGCAAGTTTTTTTGGCAGACCGAGTTGCTCAAGACTCAAGATTTCCCCTGAAATAACTCGAACCGCTGCCGCCAATAGGCCCTTTTGCGAATACACGTTCACTCGAAACCTTAGAAGGTCAGTGAACCCCACTGAAAAGTCAAGTTCCAGGTCGCGCTCAAACCGCTCGCGCATTTGCGAGGAAATCAGGTTAAAAATGGCCTTTTCGATGTCGCCGGATGACCAGATGCCTGAATCGGGTAAATCGATTAGCTCACCATCGACCCTAATTTTGGGTATCGAATTCGAAATCAGGTGAAGATCCGAAGCCCTAAGGCTTACCAAACTCGAAAATACTTGACCAATCGGCGTATTTTGAACTCCATCGATGAATTGCTCCATGAGCTATGCCACCACTCTGAGAACTTCTTCGATACTCGTAATTCCTGCCTTGATTTTTATGAAACCGTCGTCTCTAAGCGTTGACATGCCCTCGGCCACGGCTATAGCCTTGATCTCACTGCTAGTTTCACGGCTCAAAATCAGTTGCTCAATTCCCTCTGAAACCGTCATGACTTCTTGAATAGCTAGCCGGCCACGATAGCCGGTGTGGGAACATCGGGCGCAACCAACCGAGGTAAAAAAAGTACTTTCTAAATCTTTTTCAGTAGCGGCAAATCCCGCAGCCTTGAGGTGACCAAGATTTGGCTCGAATTCAACCTTGCACTCCTCGCAAAGCCTTCTGGCAAGCCTTTGCGCCATGACGCATTCCAAAGAAGAGGCGATCAAGAATGGCTCGATCCCAAGCTCTAAAAGCCTAGTAACTGCACTTGGCGCATCATTAGTGTGGAGGGTTGACAGAACAAGGTGCCCGGTAAGAGCGGCCTCAATCGCGATTTGAGCGGTCTCCCGGTCGCGAATTTCTCCAACCATCAAGATGTTAGGGTCGGCTCGCAGAATCGAACGCAGAGCGGTGGCAAAAGTGAGGTTTGCCTTTGAATTGACCTGCATCTGATTTATGCCATCCATGCGGTATTCGATTGGATCTTCCACCGTAATCACGTTGACCTCGGGCCCGGAAACGACCGCCAAACTGGCGTATAGCGTTGTGGTTTTGCCAGACCCGGTGGGGCCTGTTACCAGTGTCATTCCCCACGGCCGCCTCACAGAAGCCTCAAAAGATTTTAGGTTTGCAGGCTCCAAACCCAGTTCTTCAAAGCTCATATTGGTAGTTCGACTATCCAAAATGCGTAAAACCAGTTTTTCGCCCCACACAGTGGGAAGGCTAGCAACACGCAAATCGCGGGTCTCGTTTCCGGCGGTGAAAGTCATTCGACCATCTTGAGGGAGCCGACGCTCAGAGATATCCATGTCGCTCATAACTTTGATGCGAGACAGGATCTCTGCCTGAATACTGGTTGGGTCGCGCTGAATTTCATGAAGCACACCATCGATGCGGAACCGAACCCTAAGGTATTTTTCACCCGGTTCGATGTGAATGTCTGACGCACGGTCCTGAATAGCTTGGGAAATTAGCAGGTTCACAAAGCGCACAATCGGCGCATTTTCCTGAACCGATTCGTCTGGTTTTTGGGTCGATTCGGTCCGATGCCCAAGTTCAATTTCGTTACTAAGCGAGTGCAATTCTGCATCGGAGCGCAGATACATGTTGATGGCACCGAGAATCTCGTCGCTGGCAGCCACAACTGGTCGAATAATCATTTTTGTAAATGCGCGAACATCATCGATCGCAGTAATGTTGGCAGGTTCCGCTAATGCCACGGTTAGCTCATTGCCCTTTTGCTCGAGTGGTATCAAAAGGTTGTTTCGGCACATATCCGCAGGAACCAGGGAAATGGTTGTGCGGTTGACCGGAAAGTCTTTTATGCGCACAAACGGCAGGTTTCCCTTAGCTGCTTTTGCTTGAGCAAGCTCAAGGTTAGTAATTACGCCTGAGTCGAGTAAGCGTTGCGCAATTTGGTCTTCGCTTGGACTCCCATCGCTGACTTGTTGAATCTGCTCCTGGCGGATTATTTTCTTAGCCGTAAGGTGTTCAATTATCGAAACCATGACTACCTAACAACTCCGTTGATTTTCGACTCGGCAATAGCACCCGCCGAGACTCCCCAGGAATGAAGGATTCGACCGTAAGTTCCGTCGTCTATAGCGGACTGGATTGCCAGGCGCAATGCTTTGGAAAGTGAACTCTTCTGTTTTGTGGGCATCGCATAATCCAAAGTTGAGTAAACGGTGCCTGCTTGCACCAAACCACCAAGAGACTCTTTTATTGCAAATAGAGAAACTGGCGAATCGGCCACAAAAGCACTTGCCCGCCCCAACTCGACTGCATCGTTGGCATCCGATTGGTTTGAATATTCCAAAACAGTGATTGGATCTTGTTTCTGCCTTTGGCATTCCTTGGATTTATTAGGAAGGTCAATGTCTGACTCAAATGTGCCGGCTTGAACACCGATGGCTAAGCCACATGCCTTGTCTGGAAAGACTGAAGTGGAGTTTGCCTTTTGCACCCAGAGGATTCCGGCGCTGTAGTAATCGACCATGTCAACTAACTTCCGCCGGTCGGTGGTGTCGAAGAAAGAAGATAGGCCAAGATCAAATTTTGATTGTTGAACGCCAGGAATTATTGAATCAAAGACCACTTGGTGGTACTCAACTCTCACACCCAATTTTTGGGCAATGGCATGCATCAGTTCGACTTCCCAGCCAACCGGGTTACCTGCCGAATCTTGATATTCATTTGGAGCGTAAGTGGTGTCAATTCCCACGCGGAGTTTGCCTGATTGTTGGATATCTGTGGGAAGAGCAGCCCTTGCTGCATGATCCACTAACTTGTCGTGAGTTGCGGATTTTGTTGGCTCCGGCACCGTGCTTGCACACCCAGAAACAAATAGACCTGTTGCCATTAGCAAGGCAACACATTTGAAACTGTTGCGCATTTGCAACACCGCCCTTTGGCAACTTCCGGCGAGAGAACCTGCATTGCTTCCCCTCATCCTCAGACTACGCCTATTCGAAATGAAAGGTGTAGCTTTTGGGATATCGCTAACCTAATGGAACCAGCTTGAAGGAATCCACCTCGAGTCCGGTTTGCCCACTTGGCAGATTGTGGCTGTTGCTCAGCCGAATCAGGTGGTCACCAAATTCAAAGAAGTGCGAGCCAATCAACAGGTCAACCCAATCACCATTGGTCGACTCGAACTTGGTACCACGATTTATGTACTGGTCGTAGCTCTGATTCTGATTTCCGTCGTAAAAAAGGTGCCGTCCCGCAACCACACGCGCAACGTGCTCTGCGGTTGAGCGATAACGCACCCAGACCTCATACTCTCTAGGTAAACCGACTTGAAACAAGACGCCAACGCCATACTCCTGCTGAGTGAGCCCGGTTACAAATCCGTGGCCGGTGCTGCCCTGCCCTGAGGCGGTGTGGGTTCCGTATAGCTTGCCTCCGGCTTGCTGCGCTGCCGCGGCATCTAGGTTGACCAGCAGGTGGGTGGAACCAGGAACTTCTCGCGCGATTACTGACTCCGCCGGAATTATCGGAGTGATTTTCCCATCGCGCTGATATTCAATTCGATCCATCATGAGGGATCGCGATGTTGGGGTACCAGAGACCCAGCCAGAGTGATAAAAAGCCAGCCACTCCCCCCTGAACTGCACCACCGACCCGTGAATCGTTCCGCTGTTACCCGGGTATTCATCGATGAAAACCCCAAGGTCGGTGTATGGACCAAGCGGAGTTTTAGCAACCGCATGACACATTCGCTGCGGCCATTTTTCGTTATCCAAAGCCGGATAGGTCAGGTAGTAAAGATCGTTCGCCTTGTGCAAAAACGGACCCTCGTACCCGCCAATCTGTTCACTCAGATTCCGAATGGTTTCGGGCTTGATGCTACTGAGATCCGGGTTCAATTCGCCAATCAAGATCGCTCCGCGGCCACCCCAAACCAGGTACGGCACATCGCCATCGATGAAAAGCGAAGGGTCTTGACCCCATTCCACGCCACTGATGGTTCCCAAATTTGTAAATGGACCTTCGGGTCGGTCGCTTACCGCCAGGCCGGTTTTGAAAGTGCTGGTTTCACGCTCAATGGCGCAGAAGACCAGGTAGTACTTTCCCTGCCAGAAGTTGGCATCGATGGCCCACATGTGGCTCACGGCCCAGTCCACCTGATCCAAGTGCAAAATACGACCGTGGTCGACCCAGTGAACCAGATCATCGGTGCTCATCGAGTGATAGCAATTCATTGAGTCGTGAGTGTTGGTATAGGGCTCGTCGTACGACACATATAGGTACAGCCGGTCGTTGAAAACGTGCGCCGATGGATCGGCCGCGAAAATATGATTTGTCAGCAGGCTGCTCATTTGTTACCTCGATAACTTTTGGAATGCTTTAGGCAAAAGGGTTAGAGCCGGCGCGCACATAAAGCGGCAGCGAGTCGAACCCGTGTTGCTCGGTGACCCACCGTCCACCAGTAACGCTTTCGCCTGTCCAGTGGTTGATCCATTCGCCCGCGGGTAGGTAAAACTCCACCGCTCCGTGCGCATTGAAAACCGGCGCTACCAGGAGCTCTGGGCCAAACATGTACTGCTGGTCTAGGAACCAGCAGGTGCGGTCCTGAGGGAACTCGAGCAACATGGCACGCATCATGGGGGTGCCGTTTTGGTTGGCATCTTTTGCCGTGCGCAAAATGTAGGGCATCAGTTTTTGCTTGAGCTGGACAAATTTGCGTGTAACTTCAACGGCCTCTTCGTCGAAAGCCCACGGCACACGAACTGACTCGTTTCCGTGGAGCCTACTGTGCGAACTTAGCAAGCCAAAGGCCAGCCAGCGCTTGAATACCGCTGGATCAGGGTTTCCCTCAAAGCCACCGATGTCATGACTCCAGTAGCCGAAGCCACTTAGCCCCAGACTGAGCCCTCCCCGAAGGCTCTCGGCCATCGATTCGAAACTGCTGGTGTTGTCGCCACCCCAGTGCACCGGCATGGTCTGGCCCCCAACGGTCGCACTGCGCGCAAACACGATCGCGTTTTCCGGGTCGTGTTCCTTCAGTAC
>CANBWO010000027.1 GCA_947373155.1 Microbacteriaceae bacterium
TAGACTTTGTTTACACACAAACGAATGATCGGGGGATCGACTGCTTATGGCTCTTAAGTCCATGCTGTCCGTTGACCCTGAATCTGGGATGCTTTGGTTGTCTAATCGAATGCAGGCCATTGGCCTGAAATCGCTGGATGATTTGCAGAATGCCAGCGGCATTAACAAAGGAACTCTTAGCAAGTACTTTCGTGGCATCCAGGTGCCATCGGTTGCCGTTGTTCCAATCTTGTGCAAGGCGCTTCATGTTTCGCCAGAAGAGCTGCTGATCGGCCTGGGTGTTATTCCTGATCAAAGATCTTGAAAGATTCGTTCGATCCGGCGTTACGAATCAAAACCACGTCTCCATCGTGAACGAATTCACGATCTAGGAATTCGCTGCTCCACAGAGCGATTGCTAACCTTTTCTGACCGTTGGTGAGACCATGTTCATCACACATGCATTCAATCTCTTGCGAGGTAGTGGTCATTCGAACCCAGACTCGAATGATCTGGGACTCTAGAACTTCGACCCGAGTGGGAACCCACTGCGCACCTAGTGCTAACTCAAGCAATGACTGCCCCAATCGACTTGTCGTTGCTTTTACGCAACTTTCCTAAATACTAGACAAAATATTTCTTCAAACTTGCAACTCGCCTAAAGTGTGACCTCTGCCACTGACATTGTTCATTTTTCAAATAATTTTCATTCGTGTCCAAACATTTTTACTAATCCCCACAAAATCACTCACCACAGGTCTAGTCTGAAATTGCACCAATCCAACGATGTAATGGGGTAAAAATGAAGGTCAACGGAAAAGTAGTAGTGGTAACAGGAGCCGGCAACGGAATGGGGCGCGAACTCACCCTGGAGCTGGTTCGGCGCGGGGCAAAAGTTGCCGCGGTAGACATGCGTGCAGAAGCGCTGACTGAGGCCCAAACCCTAGCCGCAAAACTTGGTGGCACTGTGGAATGTTTTACCGTAGACATCACAGATGCCCAGTCTGTTGCTGCGCTGCCTGAGCTAATCAGCCAAAAACTCGGTGCGGTTGACGCCCTAATCAATAACGCGGGCATCATTCAGCCCTTTGTGAAAGTGATCGACCTGGAACTTGCTGCAGCCGCCAGAGTCATGGCGGTCAACTTCACAGGCCCATTGATGATGGTCAAAGCCTTCCTACCAGGATTACTGACCAGACCGGTTGCCCACATTCTCAACGTGTCATCGATGGGCGCGTATGCCCCGGTTCCAGGTCAGAGCGTTTATGGAGCATCGAAAGCCGCTGTGATGCTCTTCACCGAGGGCCTTTTCAGCGAACTCATGGGCACCAACGTGGGTGTCACAGTGGTTTTCCCAGGTGCTATCGCCACCAACATAGCTGGTAACTCGGGAATAGATATGCCGGCTGATGCATCGGCAGACGCACCAAAATTCAAGATGACTCTGCCCACAGTTGCGGCTGCCAAAATGGTGGATGCCATCGAGGCCAATAAACCGCGCGTGACCATCGGTTCCGATGCCACCATGTTGGATCGCATTACTCGCATAAACCCGATCTACGCGGCAAAGATGATTGCCAAACAAATGGGTTCACTACTCAAATAGAACGATTAGGGGACCTTGCATAAGGTTTTATTTCGGTGTAATGTGTCGACAACATTCGAGTTTTTTGGGGGAAAAATGAAATTAGTTACAAGGTATTCATTGGCAGTTGCGCTCATGGCTGTCTCAGTTGCCCTTGCTGCGTCACCTGGAACTGCACTTGCATCGTCAAACTCGCATCAGACCACAATCTCGCCTGCAGTTGGGCCTGTCATTGACGTTTACGAAATTGTCAATAAAACATCATCCAGCGGAACTGTACATTATTCGGATCGGCTTACCTATTGCCAAGTGGGAACCTCAGGTTCCAGCTGCAGCATAACGAGCCAGCAGAGTGCTACGAGGAGCATCAGTGTAGACCTGGGATGGAGCCGAAGTGGGGTTGCCGCGGGGCTTAGCATTAGTTCTGCAACGACGGTTAGCCTGGCAGTCACATGTGCCTCGCCAAGCTTATTAGCCGGCCAGATTTTTGCAGCATACCCGACCGGAACTACTTTCAACTACCGCATTCACCATTACGGAACCTACGTTAATTCTGTTTACAGCCCCTACCTCACGGCGTTCAACCCTGACGGTGGAATTTATTGCCGTGTCGAATAACAACCGCAAAAAGATTGTCCGCAAAGTAATTGGTTTCCTGTTCATTTCGAGTGCTTTGACAAGTTGTACAACGCAACGCATAGTTGAGCAAGCTCAACCTCAAAATGGAAAATCCCTTCTTGACGCGCAAAATGCGACCAAAACCCTCTCCGCTAAATACGGGGAGGTGGTGTACGACGTGAGTTTTCCACTCTTTCACCAGGAGCCAACTTTCAAGAACACCAACGCAGGAAATTTTGTTGTGATCGCCGACTGCATCGCACCAAACGGTCACGCCTTGGCTGTCATTCCTCGAAATCTTGCTAACGAAGGTGTTTTAGCCAAAGCAGAATATCATGGCTTCAACTGGCTTCTCTTAGAGTGCAAGAAAGACAAAAGATACTCTTAGTCACAAGGCAAGGCGCTTCCCTCTATGGGGTGGGGCCTTTGCCATAGGCTAAAGCCATGAACAACGATGTCCAGCACCAACTTGACGCAATAGCCAACCAAGAGAGTCTCTTGCAGTTTGACTCGTTCGACCAAGCAACCGCAGTCTCGCTTGGTCAGGCAGTTCTCAATCATGCTCAAGAGCGCTCGTTGCCCATCGTTATTGATATTCGCAAGGGTGACGACTGCCTATTTTTTGCAGCCCTGCCAGGAACCTCCCCCGCGAACGCGGACTGGGCAAGGCGCAAGCGCAACCTGGTGAATCTGCTGGAACAGAGCAGCTATGCCCTTGGGCTTCAAACCAAAGCGGGCAACGATGTGGTTGCCATGATGGCCCTCGACCCGCGCGATTACACCGCTCACGGTGGTTGCTTTCCCATCAGGGCTCGTGGCACTGGAATGGTGGGAACGGTTACGGTTTCGGGGCTTCCGCAACGTGAAGACCACATGTTGGTGGTTGAATCCATCGCTGATTTCTTAGGCCTTAAGCTCGGCTAGTTTCCAAAACCTAGCTGGCTGACTTTCGAAGCCAGTTGCCCACTACGCGCAGAAAATCCTGCGGCTGTTCCTCGTGCGAAAGATGACCCGCAGCAGGAACCAAATAGATCTTGTGTCCTGGAATCCGTTCGGCCACCCGCATCGAATCTTCAACTTTCACGATGGTGTCGAACTGGCCGGTTATTACAAACGTTGGAACAGTAATCTGACCCAGGCGCTTAGCAACATCGGTGTGTTTATCGGCTTTCAGGAACTCCCAGAAGCCCTCTTTCCAATCCGGGTTGTCCATGGGTCTTTCGTACCCGTGAATCACGGACTCGGTGAGCTTACTTTTGTCGTAGAAGCTATCGAAAAGTATCTTGTGCCCAACCTTGGCAAAGCCACCCACCAACCTAGGGCCAAGTTTTCTAAAGATCGGTAGGCGCAGGAAAACGCTCACTAGCCTTGGTGGCCCCGCTGTGAGAATTGCGGGTGATTCCAAAACCAAATGGGAAACATTTTTAGCGCCATTGAATAAGTAATGTGCGGCGAGTTGACCACCAGCAGAATGGCCAACCAGAACCACTTCTCGTTCTTCGCCAAAGTGCGTAATGATCGCGTCCAGCAGTTGCATCTGCCCGGCCATGGAATACGGGTTCGTTCCCGCCCATCTCATTGGTCGTTCGGTTTGACCAAACCCAGGCCTGTCGTAAGCCACCACGTGACCGAATTCCGCAAGCCCTTCTATTACCGGCAGCCAACTGTAGGTGCTGGCGCCAAACCCGTGCAATAGAACAATCAACCGTGAACCGCGGGGATTGCGTTCTATGTAGTTGACGTCGTAGCCGCGAAGGAGGACAGTGCTCATTTGAATACCTGGAAGCCCCTAGAGCCGACCAAGGCGCTCGATGTCTTGCTCGAACTCGTCGATCACTTCGTCGCTGACGGTTCTGCGGGTGTCGCCAATCGCCCACAGGTAGTGTTCTGTAGTTGTAGTTGAAGTCTCGCGAGTGGCAACTTGGCTTTCGTAAACCGACTGCTCGAGTGCGCGCTGCGATGCCTTGCGGGCCGCGTACTCGATGTCCGCCGGGGAGAATCCAGCGGATCGAGTCACCAGTTCGTTTAGGTCAATCTTTGCCAGCGCCAAGCTCGGAATGTAGCGGGTCCAGATCGACCGCCTGGCTTCCGCGTCTGGCAGGCCAATAGGGATCACGTAGTCGAACCGGCCGTGGCGCAGGAACGCGTCATCTAGGGCACGAATGTAGTTGGTGGCCACCACCAAAAGGTGACCGGGTTTTTCCCTAAAGTTTGGAATCAGCTTGAGCAACTCGTTTGTAACACCCTGAGTTGGCGACGGAGGGTCACCCTTGCGCTTCGAGGCAATCTCTTCCACCTCATCGATGAATACAACCACGTTTTCTAGTTCATTCACCTCGGTGAATACCTCGCGCAACCCACCGGCAACGCCGTTTGGGTCACCAGCTAACCGCGATGGAAATACCTCGATGAAAGGCCAATCCAACCTGGATGCAACCGCTTTAGCAAAGGTGGTCTTACCGGTTCCCGGAGGGCCGAAAAGCACAATCGCCTTAGGCGGTTCCACTCCAAACGCCTCTGCCAACTTGGCATCTGAAAGCGGAAGAACCAATCGGCGCTCCAGCATTTCTTTCTCGTTTTTCATGCCCGCGATTTTTCCCCAGAGGTCACGTGCTAAAACACGGCCACCAAGGTTTTGCAACAGTTCGCGCTCGCGCTCGCTAACTGAAACCTCGCGCTCAAAGTACTTAAGGTGCTTGAGGTCTACAAAGCCAACTTTTTCCAGCACTCGACTGTTGCCGTCGTTTACCACCAACATAGACAACTTGGTGATGCCCGATCTGGCCATATCAATTTCTAGTTCGCCCAGCAGGCGCCCACCGATTCCAAGGCTGCGATGTGCTTCATCTACAACCAAAAGAACTACCCAGCCCTGTTCGTGAGCTACTCGCCCAACGGCCACACCGATAATCTCATTGGCCTCGTAAGCCACAATCGCATGGTCTTGGTTGCACGAGGCGAGTACTTCCGCCAAGGAATAAACGGGCTCAAATCCCGACCCACGAGCCTGGTCCCACAGCGCAAGAAGGCCGTCGGTGTCTGCCGGTTGAAAGTTTCTGTATCTGGCACTCATTTGGAACTCCTACTAAACATCATTGTTGTAGTGGCTTGCCTAGTGTCTGAAGCAAACCGATTTAGATACCCAATCAGGTTTAGACCAGAATCATTCCGCCATCAATGGCCATGGTCTGACCGGTTACGTAGTCTGAATCGCTGCTGGCCAGGAACAAGGCGGTTGGAACAATGTCTTCCGGTTGTGCTGCGCGGCCCAAGAGAATGCCCGCTGCCATGGAATCGAAGCCCGAATCGCCTTCGCCGATTTCTTCGAGGTCTTTGTCGAGCTTTTTCCAAAGCGGGGTCTCCACCACTCCCGGCGAGAACGCATTCACGGTGATGTGGTGCTCGGCAAGGGCTCGAGCGCCAGCCTGCGTAATCGAGATGACGGCGGCCTTAGACGCGCTGTAGGGTGCAAAACTTGAGAATCCAGTGCGGCCTGCGATGGATGCGGTGTTCACAACTTTGCCGCCCGATCCCTGACGAATATATTGTTTAGCCGCCTCTTGTGTGCCGATGAAAACCGCCAAAGCATTTACGCGCATGATTGCGTCAAAGTTCTCTTCGGTTACGTCTAAGAACTTCATGGGCTTGTTGAAACCGGCATTGTTGAAATAGCAGTCAAGTTTGCCAAATGCCTGCACCGCTTGCTGAATCCCAGCCTGAACGGACGATCGGTTAGTCACATCCACCTGGGTGGCAAGAGCGTGTCCGCCAGCATCGATGATTTCATCGGTGGCCTTTTGTGCCATCTCAAGATTCAAATCAGCGATGACCACATTGGCGCCCTCGGCCGCTAATCCCTTTGCAATACCCAAACCGATACCCGATGCACCACCGGTGATAATCACGGTTCTACCGTGCATTCTGGAACCCATCTTGTCCTCCTTGACAGTTGATCCCGAAACATCTCTATTTCAGTGATGTCAGTCTAATAAAGGAGGTGCGTGGCGAAGCCAGATAAAGTGAGAGCCCCCGGTAGCGAGGCCCGAGCGTGGCGGCAAGCTATGACGACAGGGTGGCCGAATCCACCACTGGTGTCGATAACGTGAGCGCCCCCGGTAGGAATCGAACCTACGACCAAGAGATTAGAAGGCTCTTGCTCTATCCACTGAGCTACGGAGGCGTGGTGTAACGGCAATAAGTCTAAATGCCCCGATGTGCTAACTTGCAGTTATGACCATTCTTCGGACTCTTGCGCGCATCCTTTTAGGTCTTGGCTTGATGTTCGCAGGTACCGGCCACCTGACTTTTCTTAGGCACGAGTTCCAGGCTCAGGTTCCAAACTGGTTGCCAATGGACGCCGACTTCGTGGTTTTGGCGTCCGGCGTGGTTGAAATAGCCCTGGGCCTGCTTCTTTTAGCATCGCGGAATTATCGCGTTGCCGTGGGCTGGGCAACAGCAGCATTCTTCCTAGCAATTTTCCCGGGCAACATCTCCCAGTTTCTAACTCAAACCGATGCCTTTGGTTTGAACACCGACGCAGCAAGGGGCATCCGCCTGGTGTTTCAACCCTTGCTAATACTTTGGGCTTTGTGGGCAACCGGAGCGTTCAAGCGCAACCGCAAATAAACTGGAAACACTTATGAGCGAAAACAACTATTTCTGGTTCGAAATCATCTCGATGACTGTGATCACGGCTATCTTGCTCGCTGATTTGCTGATCATTTTCAAGAGGCCGCACATCCCTGGCAACAAAGAATCTGCTCTCTGGATTACCTTTTATGCCAGCTTGGCAGGTGTTTTTGGTCTGATCATCTGGTTGCTTTTTGGGGCAACCAAAGCAACCGAGTTCTTTGCTGGCTGGTTAACCGAGTACAGCCTGAGCATCGACAACCTCTTTGTTTTCGTCATCATCATGACCCGTTTTGCAGTACCTAGGAAATACCAGCAAGAAGTTCTAATGGTGGGCGTGGTTCTGGCCCTTGTTTTGCGAGGAATCTTCATTGCTGTAGGCGCCGCTCTTATTGGCCAGTTCAGTTGGATTTTCTACCTGTTTGGAGCGTTCCTTCTTTACACCGCCTACCACCAGGCGTTTAGAACGCATGCCGACGAAGAAGAGTCTGAAAGCAAGTTGATCTCTTTGTTGCGCAAGCGCATCCAGGTTTCAGACGGTTATGACGGAGCTAAGGTTCGCACGCTGGTCAATGGCAAAAAAATGTTTACTCCCATGATTGTTGTTTTTGCCGCAATTGCTCTTACAGACGTTATGTTTGCCTTCGACTCCATACCCGCAATTTTTGGAATCACAACAGACCCATTCCTAGTTTTTGCTGCAAACGTTTTTGCCCTGATGGGGCTTCGTCAGCTTTATTTTTTGCTGGGCGGCTTGCTAGACAAACTCGAGTATCTCAAGTACGGAATCGCCTTCATCCTTGGATTTATTGGATTCAAGCTAGTCGCTCACGCGATGCATTTGAACGAAATTTCGTTCATCAATGGTGGCAAGCACATTGAGTGGGCCCCGGAAATCAGCAGCAACACATCGCTGATTGTCATTGTGGCTTCAATAGCAGTTTCCGCGATTGCCAGCATTGTTTCGTCGAACCTGAGGCGCAAGAAAGCAAACTAAGTTCTCAACCATGTCCTGCACGTGACCGGGTAAATGTAGCCTTAGGTCATGGCAGCTAACAACGAGGATCGCGGCAGCCTGAAGGCCGCCAAACAGGAACTCGCTCTAAGCCAGGCTCGCAAGCAACTTGCCCCTTTGCCCCAAGCCGAATACCGTGCCAACGGGCTAACAGCAGCCGAGGTGCTGCAACGCCAACAGCTGGGCCTAACCAACTCGCAACAGTTTGAAGCGAGTCGCTCGCTGGTGAACATAATCCGTGCCAACGTTTTTACCTTGTTCAACGGCATTGTGGGTGGGTCGTTTCTGATCCTGCTGATTCTGGGCCAGTGGAAAGATGCCCTGTTTGGCATCACAGTGCTGGTGAACGTTTTTATAGGTGTGGGCCAGGAATTCAGATCCAAGCGCGCGCTAGACAAACTGGCCCTACTAAACGCACCAATGGCCAGAGTTCGCCGAAACGGTGAAATCACTCAGATAAAAATCACCGATGTGGTTGCCGACGACCTCCTGGAACTTCGGGCTGGCGATCAGGTGGTGGCCGATGCGGTGATCATCGATGCCATGGGTCTTGAAGCCGATGAGTCTTTACTGACCGGCGAAGCGGACCCGGTAACAAAGAAGCCTCACGATAGCGTGCTGTCTGGTTCAGGCATTGTTGCGGGCAAAGGAACGGCTCGCGTGGTGAAAATTGGCTTTGAAACCTACGCCAGCAAAATCACCCTTGAAGCCAGACGATTCTCGCTCGTGAACTCAGAACTGCGAAATGCGCTGAGGACCGTGATCTTTTGGATTTCCATTGCACTGCTGCCGATTGTTGCCATTGTGGTCTGGGGGCAAATCCAAGCGCTTGGCGGTTGGCACTCGGTGACCAGCGGCAAAACCACCGTTGAGGTTTTGGTCAGCTCAATCGCCAGCATTGTGAGCATGGTGCCGCAAGGTCTGGTGCTTATTACAAGCGTTGCTTTTGCCATTGCTGCAATCAAACTTGCAAGGCAAAACGTTTTGGTTCAGGAACTACCGGCGGTGGAAAGCCTGGCCCGCGTAGATGTGATTTGCTTCGACAAGACCGGCACGCTGACCAAGGGCGAGGTTCAGTTTGGACAGGCGATCGAGCTAAACCCCTCGGGCACTCTTGACTGGCAGAACGTGCTGGCGCATTTTGGAGCAAATGCCGATGCCAACGCCACAACCAAGAGTCTGCGCCCGCACTTTAAAATCACAACTGCCTTGGCTGTGAGCTCCGAAGTGCCGTTTTCATCGGTGCTCAAATGGTCTGGTTTCACATTTGAGATGGGTTCAAAGTTGGAATCCTGGATTCTTGGGGCTCCGGAAATGGTGTTGACAGGCACCAACCCGAATCACGCCGCGGCGCTTGCGAAGGCACAGGGACTTGCCGATTTGGGGCACCGGGTTTTGATACTCGCCCAATCGGTGGCAAGCCAAGCGCTCACAGATCACCTTCCCCAAGACTTAGTGCCGGTGGTTTTGCTCACCATCGATGAGGCTATTCGCCCGGATGCCCACGACACCTTGAGGTATTTCGACGAACAGGGTGTTTCGATTCGCGTTATCTCGGGAGATAACCCGAGCACTGTGGCCGCGGTGGCTCGACTTGCCGGGCTGGCTGATTTAGGGCCGGCTGCTGAGTCCAAAGCATTCGATGGGCGTGACTTGCCGGAAGACATCGATGAACTGGCCAGGGTGTTGGAATCACACTTTGTATTTGGGCGAGTGACTCCGGAGCAAAAGCGCAACATGGTTATCGCCCTGCAGAGTAAAGGACACGTGGTTGCAATGACGGGCGATGGCGTGAACGATGCACTGGCGTTGAAACGCGCCGACCTGGGCATTGCCATGGGATCAGGTAGCGCGGCCACCAAAGCGGTGGCAAGAATCATTTTGCTAGATGGCAAGTTTTCGTCTCTCCCCGGTGTGGTCGCCGAGGGCAGAAAGGTAATCGCAAATATCGAGCGCATAGCTCGCCTGTTCCTCACTAAAACCACCTGGGCTATGACCCTGGCTGTCACCTTTGGGCTTCTGCTCTGGCGATTCCCCTATCTTCCTCGCCAGCTTTCTGCCATCGATGGATTCACTATTGGTCTACCGTCATTTGCACTTGCACTTTTACCCAACAAACAGCGCTACCTACCGGGGTTCTTGGGTAGAACCCTTCGCTTCACTGTTCCTTCGGGGTTGATTATTGGCGGCTCTGTGATTTGGCTAAGCGCAATAATGCCAACGGGAGGTCTGTTGCAAACCTCGCAAACCAGCGTCTCACTGCTGCTTGCTATTACCGGTCTTTGGGTGATAGTTACTCTGAGCAGGCCTTTTGATAAGTGGCGAACCGCGATTGTGGCGGCCAGCTACCTGCTCTTCGCAGTTGTCTTCTGCGTGCCTTTTGTGGCTCAGTTCTTTGGCTTTGGCTGGCTTACGTTGAGTCAGTTGGTTGCGCCGCTGGGCATTTCAATGCTTGCCTGTGCTGCCGTTGAACTCACCCATCGCTGGGCTAACAGCAAAACACTTTAGATCTGCACTTAGTCTTAGCCGGCAGTTCGCCCAACCATCGCTTTCAGGTAACTCACAGTTAATAATCGGCACCGACAGTAAGTGCCATGAACAAAATCATGAACATTCGTACTGCTGTTGCCGGCGCTGTTGTAGCCGCGATCCTTGTTGGTGCCGGAAGCACCGCAAACTTCTCGGCATTTGCTGCCACCAAGAAGCCAACCCCAAAGCCAACCGTCACAAAGACCGTGACCACCACCGTGACCGCTACCCCGGTTCCGGTAGTAGACCCAAACAAGTACTCAGTAGCGCTTATCGGTGACATGCCATACGACGCAGCTGGTCAAGCACAGACCCCTAACGTGGTCAACGCAATCAACACTTCGGGTGTAGACCTAGTTACTTTCGATGGCGACACCATGAGCGGTAAGGGTGACAAATGCACCGACGAAAACTACGCCCGAGTAAAGACCGACTTCTTCGACAAGTTCAGCAAGCCAATCTTCTACAGCATTGGTGACAACGAATGGGTTGACTGCGACCGTCCAGTGAAGGGTGCCTATAACCCGCTAAACCGCTTGGAACTAGTTCGCAGCACCTACTTCCAGGATGCAAAGGGCAACTACATCACCCTTGGCACCGGCAAGTTGGCTGGCGTAAAGGTAACTCACAACCCGGTTTACCCAGAGCTTCAGATGTTCACCTACAAGAAGATCACCTACATCATTCCTCACATCCCTGGCTCGGCTAACAACGCAGCAGTCACCGCTCCTTACAAGACTTACAACGACCTAGCCACCGATGGCGACGCCACCGAGTATGCCTCTCGTGATGCCGCCAACCAGGCTTGGATCGCTCAGGGCTTTGAAAAGGCAATCACCGATGGCTCGAACGGTGTCATCGTGGTTGTTCAGGCAAACATGGACTGGGAAGGCTACTCGGCTGGTCAGGCTTCGCCTAACAACGAGTTCACAGCTGCCTACGATGCCGACAAGTTGGCTCTGCTAACCGGTGCACTCAAGTTCAAGAAGCCAGTGTTGCTTCAGAACGGCGACGAGCACTGGTACCAGGTTGACATGCCAATGAACGAGACTGCCGGCAAGCTTGTGCAGAAGGACAAGGGATCGCTTGTGGAGAACTTCACTCGCGTTCAGACCTTTGGTTCGGGCTTCAACCACTGGGTAGAGCTAACCATCGACCCAAGCGACCCCAACCTGTTCAGCTTCACCCCGCACCTAATCAAGGCAAACCTAGCAACCCACTAGTTATTGCTGTCAAAAGGCGGAATCCCAATCGGGGTTCCGCCTTTTGCTTTGCCCGCGAAACCATCATCGCTGCCCGCATTGGTAAACTTGGCGGGTGTCTAAAGTTCTAGCTTCCCTTCCTGTCGGTGAAAAAGTCGGCATTGCGTTTTCCGGTGGTCTTGATACCTCGGTTGCAGTTGCCTGGATGCGCGAAAAGGGCGCCATTCCATACGCTTACACCGCAAACCTCGGCCAGCCAGATGAGACCGACATCGATGCCATTCCGGCACGTGCCGGAGAGTACGGCGCAGAAGCAGGTCGCTTGGTTGATTGCCGCGTCTCGCTAGTAGAAGAAGGCTTTGCGGCTATCGCCTGCGGCGCTTTTCACCTGCGCACGGGTGGCAAGGCATACTTCAACACCACTCCCCTGGGCCGTGTAGTTACCGGCACCTTGTTGGTTCGCGCCATGCGAGAAGACGGCGTAGAGATCTGGGGCGATGGCTCCACTTATAAAGGCAACGACATCGAGCGATTTTACCGCTACGGCCTACTTGCCAACCCAAACCTTCGTGTTTACAAGCCTTGGCTAGACGCCGACTTTGTGAATGAACTTGGTGGACGCCAAGAGATGTCCGAGTGGCTTTTGGAGCGTAAGCTGCCTTATCGCGCATCTGCCGAAAAGGCATATTCCACCGATGCCAACATGCTGGGTGCCACCCACGAAGCCAAGACCCTTGAATTCCTCGATGCCTCTTACGAGAACGTTGAGCCAATCATGGGTGTCAAGTTCTGGGATCCATTGGTTCAGATTGATTCGGAAGACGTAAAGGTCACTTTCCGTCAGGGCCGCCCGGTTGCTATCAATGGTGTTGAACTTGATGCGGTGGCATTGATGTACAAGGCCAACGAAATTGGCGGTCGCCACGGACTAGGTATGAGCGACCAAATCGAGAACCGAATCATTGAGGCCAAGAGCCGCGGTATTTACGAAGCTCCTGGAATGGCGTTGTTGTTCATTGCATACGAACGACTGGTGTCGGCTATTCACAACGAAGACACCATCGCGAACTATCACGCCGAGGGTCGCCGTATGGGCCGCCTACTTTACGAAGGCCGCTGGCTAGACCCACAAACGCTGATGCTTCGCGAGTCTCTAACCAAGTGGGTGGCATCGGTGGTAACCGGCACCGTAACCCTAAGACTGCGTCGCGGAGACGACTACACCATTGTGAATACCGAGGGCGAAGGCTTTAGCTACCACCCAGAGAAGCTTTCGATGGAGCGTACCGAAGACGCAGCCTTTGGCCCAACTGACCGAATTGGCCAGCTGACCATGCGCAACCTCGACATCATGGACACCAGAAGCAAGCTAGACCGTTACCGTGCTCAGGGTCAGATCGAGGGCGGGCAGTTCGAACTGGCCTAGCCAGCCTCAGAGCAAAAACCTTAGTGGGCGCGGGTAATCGAGGAATCGGTTATCCGCGCCGCTGCAATTGCGGCCACCACGATTGTGATTAGGGCACCGCACATTACCGCCGCTCCCTGACCGGCCGAAAGCAAGCCGCTTGCCAATCCGATACTCACAGCCGCAGCCGGCACCCCCAGCTGGGCACCCGACAGGGCGGCCAACGTCCAAGGTACACCGATGAATCCAAGCACCAGGTGGGTAAATACTGCACCTGCGCCCAGGCTCAAAGCGAGCACGATTAGACCAGGGTCTGAAAACGCCGCTCTTACATCGATGTTGGCTCCCAGGAGCACAAAAAACACCGGGGCAAAAAAGCCCTCTGAAACCGCAAATAGTTGCTTGGCCAAGCGGTGCGGCGTGCCATTTGCCGCGATGGCTAAACCTAATCCAAAACCGCAAAGCATGATGGTCACAGTGAGGCTTTGCGCCAAACCGATTAGTGCGAGCAGGAGGATCAGGCTCACTCGAAGCTCGAGGCCAAAGTGGCGATCTGCCGAGACGTCGCGCATCTGTTTCCAAAGCCCGTTTTTATTGACCCAGCGCAGCGCCATGAATATGACCAATGCCGCAAGCGTCATTACCCCAACGCCAATGGCTTCTCTTGCAAAAGCCGAAGGGTCTTCTACCAGCGGCAGCAGCAAGATGGCTAGGAGGTCGGCAAGTGTCACCTGAAGCAAGACCGATCCCGGAGCCGTAAATCCTTCATTTTGCTGAACTGCCGGCAGAAAAATGGCCGCCGAACTTGACACCAAAAGCACGAATACCAAACCGAACAGGGCCGGCAGGTGCAGGAGATTCACAATGAGAGCACTCAGCGCCAACGCCATCGCAGCAGAAATCAAAACATTTCGGCCTGCTCGGAATAAGTCCTTTTTAGAGAAGAAACGAGTCAAATCAATGTGACTGGCGGTAATCATCATGACCAACGCGAACCCGATTTGAGAAATAAGTTCAAGACTTGGCAGGTTTGGCTTAATTAGTCCAAGAGCGGATTGACCGAAAACTACACCTATCAATAACTCCCCCACGGCAACCGGAATTGCAAAGCGCCTGGGTAGCGCCAAAAGTGGGCCAACCAGGCCCAATAGCAACACCAGCGCAAGTTGTGACATGGAAACAGTTTCGCACACCGCCTACTTAGGCTATGTTTACCTAGGTAACTAAATTCTTCCGGAGGAACCTTGCACGCTCTATCTCGCCTATCGCTCGCCAACCGATCGGTAGTTGCACTGATCACCGTGATTGTTGCCATCTTTGGCTTCATCTCCCTTGGATCGCTTCGACAGGAGCTTTTCCCTTCCATCGAGGTACCGCAGGCAGCCATCGTTACCGCGTACCCGGGTGCTTCGCCAACCGTGGTCGATAGCCAGGTAAGTGTGCCTATCGAAAACGCGGTTCGCAACCTAGACGGCGTGTCCTCCACCAGCACCACCTCGCAGTCCAACCTCAGCGTTGTTCGCGTATCTTTCGAATTCGGAACTACCACCGCACAGGTGAAAGAGCGAGTTGCAGCGGCGCTTGCCGGGCTTACCACGCTTCCAAGTGGTGTAACCCCGCAACAGATTTCAGGAAGCCTAGACAGCATTCCAATCGTCGTTTTGGGTGTTTCAGCTAACTCGGGCGATAACACCGCCCTCAGCAAGATCATTTCCGATGTTGCCACCCCGATGTTGACTCCAATCGCGGGCGTACGCGATGTCACCATAAGCGGAATCAGCACTAAGCGAATCAACTTGACCTTGAACCAGAAGGTTCTGACCGCAAACGGCCTCACCCAGCAGTCGATTGTTTCTGCATTGCAGGCAAACGGATTCGTAATCCCGGCGGGAACCATCAATGATGCCGCTGGTCAGCTAAGCGTTCAGGTTGGCACTCCGGTTGAGTCCTTGGCAGCATTCAAGAGCCTGCCTCTGATTACCACAAGTACTAGCACCAGCTACGGCTCAAGCTCATCGCTGGCTGCACTGTTTGGCTCCGGGGCAAGTGCCTCTGGCGCCTCTGGTTTCCCAGGCGCTTCAAGCGGCGCTGGTGCTGGCTCGGGTGCAGGTGCAGCAGCCGGCTCGGGCACAGGAACCGGTTCAGCTGCCGGTACAGGAAGCGCCTCGGGCGTATCTGGCATTCCTAGCATCCCAACCCCTACCCCAACAGTGAGCACCAGCATCAAGGTACTTACCGTTGGTCAGGTTGCAAAGGTTGAACTGGTTAACGCACCGGATGCTTCGATTGCACGCGTAAACGGCAAGGCTGCACTAAGCATTTCGCTTACCAAGACCGCAGACGGCAACACAGTTTCGGTAAGCCACGCAGTTCAAACTCTGATCCCGGACCTAACCAAAAAACTTGGCGATGTAAAAATCACCACCACTTTCGACCAGGCACCATACGTAGAGAAGTCGCTCAACGATCTAAACCGCGAAGGCCTCTTGGGTCTTGGCTTTGCCATCGTTGTGATTTTGCTGTTCTTACTTTCGGTTCGCAGCACGCTAGTTACCGCAATCAGCATCCCGACTTCGGTTTTGATTACCTTCATTGGCCTGAATGCCACCGGCTACTCGCTGAACCTGTTCACCCTTAGCGCCTTGACTATTGCTATTGGTCGAGTGGTAGATGACTCGATTGTTGTGATCGAGAACATCAACCGTCACCTCAGCTACGGCGAGACCAAGATTCAGGCCATTCAGAATGCTGTTCGAGAGGTAGCCGGAGCGGTTACCGCAGCAACCATCACCACGGTTGCAGTGTTCTTGCCTATCGCCCTGGTTGGCGGGCTTGTAGGACAGCTGTTCCGTCCGTTCGCATTCACCTTTGCTATTGCACTCGTGGCATCTCTGTTGGTCTCTTTGACCATCGTTCCGGTGTTGGCATTCTGGTTCCTCAAGGCTTCCAATAAGTCTGAAAGCACCGATGAAGAAACCGAGCGCGCAGGCATCGATGCAGCCCGCGACGCCGAGGAAGAGAAAGAGCGCAAGAGCTGGCTACAGCGCGGCTACCTGCCGATTTTGCGCACCACTCAGGCTCACCCGGCTTGGACCTTGGTGGCCGCAGTTATGGTTCTGCTGCTCACCTTTGGATTGGTGCCGCTACTAAAGACCAACTTCATTGGCAACAGCGATTCCAACACCGTTTCGTTTACCCAAGACGTGCCACCTAGCTTCAGCCTTCACCAGAAGGATGTCGCAGCCGCCAAGTTCGAGAAGATCTTGCTGGCAGAAAAGGACGTCAAGGTTGTGCAGACCTCGATCGGTTCCAACGGCGATGGTCGCGTGGCTTTTGGCGCGAGTGCCGGCGGAATCCAGATTCAGATCACCACCAAAGAGGGAATCGACCAACTTGCGCTTCAGAAGCGAGTTCTAGATGCAGCAGCAGCCGATAGCAGCATGGGTACCGTGAAGATTCAGCAGGGCGGAAGCTTTGGATCCAGCGGAACCATCGATGTAAAGGTGACCGCAACTAACGACACCAACCTGAAGGCTGGCATCGCTGTTATTGCAGCAGCGGTCAAGGGCACCAAGAACGTGTCAGAGATCACAAACTCGCTATCTACCGCTCAGCGCACCCTCGAGGTCAAGGTGGACCGCATGAAGGCCGCCAAGCTGGGTCTCACCGAAGTTGTGGTCAGCGGAATCGTTGCCTCGGCGCTAACTCCTTCGTCAATCGGCAAGTTGAACATCCAAAACGTTTCGACTCCTATTTACGTGGTCAAGACCGACACTCCTAAGACAGTGGCTGCAATCCGCAAGATTCAGATTCCATCGATGTCAGGTGCTGTGGCGCTTTCCAAGATTGCAAGCATCAAGGAAGTTCTGGTTCCAACCAGCGTGACCAGCGAAAAGGGAAGCCGCACCGCCTCGGTTTCGTTGAAGCCAGTTGGCGACAACACTGGTGCAATCACCATGGAAGTTACTAAGAAGTTGACCAAGGTAAACATGCCTGCGGGAACCTCTTACAGCCTCGGTGGCGTGAGCAAGGACCAGGCCGATTCGTTCTCGCAGCTTGGTCTAGCACTCCTAGCCGCGGTTGCGATTGTGTACCTGGTTATGGTTGCCACATTCCGAAGCCTGTTACAGCCGATCCTGCTACTGACTTCGATTCCTTTCGCTGCCACCGGCGCCTTCGTAGCTCTCTTGGTAACCGACACCGCTCTAGGTGTTCCAGCGCTTATCGGAATGCTGTTGCTGGTTGGAATCGTGGTCACGAACGCGATTGTGTTGATTGACCTCATGAACCAATACCGCGAAACCGGTATGTCGGTGAAGGAATCGATTTTCAACGGTGCACGTCAGCGTTTGCGCCCGATTCTTATGACCGCTCTGGCAACCATCTTTGCTCTTACCCCGATGGCCTTGGGCATTGGTGGCGGTGGCGGATTCATTAGCAAGCCATTGGCCGTGGTGGTAATCGGTGGTTTGTTCTCCTCCACCGTACTGACCCTGGTTATTGTTCCTGTTCTCTACTGGCTAGCAGCCGGCAGAGGCGAGCGCAAGGCCGCCAAGCTGGCAGCTAAAGCTGGGGCATCGGCCTAGCAACAACACTTCAAAGTAAACTAGGGAGGCTGCCGGAATGTCGGTGGCCTCCCCTAGTTTTTGGTTGTGATTGATATTTCTTCAAACCTTGTTTGGATCGACTGCGAGATGACGGGTCTTGACCCAGAAAAAGACTGCCTGGTCGAGGTCGCGGTTGTTATTACTAACGACCAGCTAGAAGTCTTAGATGCCGGGCTAGAGGTAGTGATTAAGCCTCGCGCAGATTCGCTCGCCAACATGAACGACTTTGTGCGCAACATGCACACCGCTAGCGGGCTCATCAATGAACTAGACAACGGACTCGACCTAGCAGAGGCCGAACAAGTGGTTTTGGAATACGTGAAGCGCTTTGTGCCAGACGCCAAAGATGCCCCACTAGCCGGAAACACAATCGGAACCGATCGCATGTTCCTCAATCGCTACATGCCGGAACTAGACCAGCACCTGCACTATCGCAACATCGATGTGAGCAGCATCAAGGAGCTGAGCCGGCGTTGGTATCCGCGCGTTTACTTCCAGATGCCAAAGAAAAGCGGCAACCACCGCGCTTTGGCAGACATCATAGAGTCAATCACTGAGCTCAAGTATTACCGCGAGGCAGTATTCGTTGCGCTCCCGGGACCAACCTCCGAAGAAGCCCAGGCGGCAGCTGCTAAGGCCACTCAGGCTTGACCCCTTTGGCTCTTGGAGCCAAGGCTGGGCTAGGTTGCCGGGCCAAATACTGATAGAATCTACAGGTTGTTGTGCCTAGGCACAGCACATGGTGGGTATA
This sequence comes from Microbacteriaceae bacterium, assembly GCA_947373155.1. Taxonomy (GTDB): domain Bacteria; phylum Actinomycetota; class Actinomycetes; order Actinomycetales; family Microbacteriaceae; genus Rhodoluna. The sequence continues at coordinate 18,321 of CANBWO010000027.1, forward strand.
GCTCAGCTGGTAGAGCACCTGGTTGTGGTCCAGGGGGTCGCGGGTTCAAGTCCCGTTACTCACCCGAGAAACAAAAAAGCCC
>CANBWO010000028.1 GCA_947373155.1 Microbacteriaceae bacterium
CAACTAGGCGGCGGTGCCTTGCTCGACATCGGAATCTATCCGATCTCATTCGCAGTTGACCTGCTGGGCATTCCAGAAAAGGTTTTTGCCAGCGCCAGCATGACCGCAACCAATGTGGATGCGAACGTGTCGATGGTCTTTGATTACGCAACGGGGCAGCAGGCGCTTTTACACTGCGCCATGGATTCCGCGGGCGCTATTTTTGCCACTATTTTGGGAACGCACGGCCGCATCGACATCGATGTGCCGTTCTTTACTCAGGTTGGCTACAAGCGTTACGACCAGAACCTAGAGTTGGTTTCGGAGTTCACGGTGGACCCGGTGGGCCGAGGAATGCAGTTCCAGGCCTTGGAACTTGAACGCATGGTTGCGGCAAACCAACTTCAATCACCAACCCTTCCTTTGTCACAGTCGGTGCAGATCATGGAACTGATCGACCACATCCGCTCTCAAATCGGGCTCGTTTACCCAACTGATTATTAGGAATTCAAAATGCCACTAAGCCCGCTCTTCAAAGACCGAATGCATTTGTTGGAAGATAAATCTTTACCTGAGCGCGCTCGCTTTCTAGCCTTTGAGGCACCGCTCAGCGAGTACATTTCGCCTGCAATCGAAACCACAGATTTTGCCATCCCCGGTCCGCTCGGAGAAATCAAGGCTCGCCTTTATCGCCCTTTGGGAAATCAAGATTTCTTGCCCGCACTGATCTGGTTCCACGGTGGTGGTTTCCGTTTTGGCGACATTGAAATGAACGAGGCAAACATCGTGGCTCGCGAATTAGCGCATCGGGGCGACTTTGCGGTTTTGACTGTGGACTATGCACTCTGCACCGAGACTCAGTTTTTCCCTGCTCCACAGAATGATGGAATCGCGTCACTGCGTTGGCTGGCGGCCAACTCGGGCAAGCTCCACATCGACTCATCGCGAATTTTCATCGGTGGTATTAGCGCGGGTGGCGCCTTGGCTGCCTCGGTTGCGGTGCACGATCGAGACTCTGGCCAGAATCTGCTTGCGGGCCAGCTTTTGAACTGCCCCGACCTGCACAAGGTGTTGCCGCAATACCCGGCAGATGTTCTGCGCGCGGTGAACGAGGAACCGGGCATCATATTCTTGAACCACGATGTGGTGAATCGCCACAATGCAGCGCACGTGAAACCCGGCGCCGAACAAGCCAACTGGTGGTTCGCGGGCGATGCGCCAAGCCAGAGGGGTTTGGCGCCGGCTCAGATTATTAACTGCGAGTACGACGGCCTTCGAGCTTCGGGGGAAAAGTACGGCCAGCAACTAGCCGTTGCCGGCGTTGATGTAGAAGTTTTGATGCAGGCCGGTGTTCCTCATGCTCACATCAATCGCTACCCAGCCGACTGCGCAGAGATGGACGAAACCCTAAACAATATGGTTCGTTGGATGAAGGCGCACTAGCCAGTAAAAATGAAAGCGGGTGCCTTCGGGCACCCGCTTTTTATTTGGAAAAAGTTACTGGGCGTAGTTACCCAACAAGCGAACTCCGCCGCCGCGAACGCCCTTGGCCTGATATGTGTAACCCATGGCGTCTAAGTCGCAGGCTGTGCTCTCAATGATTCCCAGCTGCCAGGTCTTGACTCCGGCTGCATTTAGCTGAGCGCTGATGGCCTCGGCAAAACCACCCTTGACCACAACCGCGAACCCGAGCCCTAAGTTCCAGGTGCTCTCAAGATCCTTAAGGTCGTACCCGCCCCAGCCCGCCAGCACGCTGAACATGTCCAGTGGCTTCCAGGTTGAGCGGTCGACATCCAGAGTCACAGTCTCCGGCAGGATTCGCGAAAGGTTGGCTGCGATTCCACCACCGGTGATGTGGCTCATGGCATGAACGTATTGGCCCAACTCGCTTTCAAGCAGTTGGTTCAAGACGCGGGTGTAGAGGCGAGTTGGCGTTAGCAGAACCTCGCCCAAAGAGCGATCCGACCCAAACTCAGAAACAGTCTTGGTGTAATCCAACTTGCTGTCGGCAACGATTTTGCGGACCAGGCTATAGCCGTTGCTGTGGAATCCGCTGGCCTCAAGACCTAGAACAACGTCTCCGGTCTGAACGCGCCCGGCGCTCAAAAGCTTGTCGGCGTCGACCACTCCGGTAGCGGCACCGGCCACGTCGTATTCGTCTGGGTGAAGCAATCCGGGGTGCTCGGCGGTTTCCCCGCCAATCAGTGCAACGTCTACTGCCGAACAGGCCTCGGCGATTCCGCGCACAATATCAGCGATTCGTTGCGGCACCACTTTGCCGCAGGCAATGTAGTCGGTCATGAACAGGCTCTTGGCACCGGTCACCACGATGTCGTCGACCACCATGCCAACCAGGTCCTGGCCAATTGTGTCGTGCTTGTCGATAGCCTGAGCGATTGCCACTTTGGTACCAACGCCATCGGTGCTGGTGGCAAGAAGAGGGCGATTGTAGGACTTGAGGAACGAGACATCCATCATGCCCGCAAAGCCACCAAGGCCGCCCACCACTAAGTTGTTGTGGGTTGCCGAAACGGCCTTCTTCATAAGTTCTACGGCTAGGTCGCCGGCTTCGGTGTCTACACCACTGGCCGCATAGGCGTTAGTCATTCAGGGTCTCCTGTTGGGCGCGCACCAAGGCGTCTAGTTCGCTGTCCGGACCTGGCTCGCAAGCGGCTGGGTCTTCGGTGTTCTTACCAGCACCGGCCAAAGTATCGTCTGAGTCGCTGCCGGTTGGGCGCTCCAACAGGTTCTTGCCCAAGCGCTCGGCAGCTGGCAACTCAATAGGGTAGGTTCCGGTGAAGCAAGCGGTGCAGAGCTCGGATTCAACCTGATGGGTTGCCGTAATCATTCCATCCTTGGTCAAATACCCCAGGCTGTCTGCTCCAATCGAGGCGCGCACGTCTTCTACTCCAACACCGCTGGCCACCAGTTCGGCGCGGGTAGCAAAGTCGATTCCGTAGAAACATGGCCAGGTAATTGGCGGCGCTGAAATACGGATGTGAATCTCGGCTGCACCGGCCTCGCGAAGCATGGCAACCAGGGCTCGCTGGGTGTTTCCGCGCACAATCGAGTCATCAATGACAATGATGCGCTTGCCGCGGATTACCTCTTTGAGCGGGTTTAGCTTGAGGCGGATACCGCGCTGGCGAATGGTTTGCGAAGGCTGAATGAAAGTACGGCCCACATAGGCGTTCTTCACAAGTCCGTGGCCGAATGGAATGCCAGATTCCTGTGAATAGCCAATAGCTGCAGGGGTTCCAGATTCCGGGGTGGGAATCACTAGGTCGGCTTCAACCGGGTATTCGCGGGCAAGGGTGCGGCCCATTTCAACACGTGCCTCGTAAACCTGGCGGCCATTGATGGTGGTGTCCGGGCGGGCTAGGTAAACGTATTCAAATACGCAACCGGCACGCTTGGTTTCTGCAAAACGTGTGGAGCGAAGGCCGTTTTCATCAATCGCGATGAGCTCGCCCGGTTCAACTTCGCGAACAAAGCTGGCGCCAACAATATCGAGGGCCGCGGTTTCAGATGCCACAACCCAACCGCGCTCCAAACGACCAAGCACCAGCGGGCGAACACCCTGTGGGTCGCGAGCGGCGTAGAGGGTGGTTTCATCCATGAATGCCAAACAGAAGGCACCCTTGACCTGGGGCAATAGTTCAAGCGCGGTAGCTTCTAAAGTGTGGTCCAGATCGCCCGCCATCAGAGCGGTTAGCACGGCGGTGTCTGTGGTGTTTCCGCCCGTGATTTCGTTGCTGGACTGACCCGGGTAGCGCTTAGCCAAAAGCTCAAGCAAATCTGCGGTGTTGGTTAGGTTTCCGTTGTGCGCTAGCGCCACGGTTCCGCTGCTGGTTCGGCCCAGGGTTGGCTGGGCGTTTCGCCAGCTGGAGGCTCCGGTGGTTGAGTAACGGTTGTGCCCGATTGCAATGTGGCCGATCAGGCTCTCTAGAGCAGATTCGCTGAAGACCTGTGAAACCAGACCCATGTCTTTGTAAACCAAAATCTTTTTACCGTTAGAGGTGGCAATACCTGCCGATTCCTGGCCGCGGTGTTGCAGCGCATAGAGGGCAAAGAAAGCTAACTTGGCTACTTCTTCGCCGGGTGCCCAGACTCCGAATACACCACACTGATCCTGCGGACCTTTTTCATCCGGTAGCAGATCGTGATTTAGAAATCCATCGCCACGAAGCACGCCAACCTCGAATCTGATTCAGTGCCCAAAAGAAGAAATCGGTGGGCTTTACTCGTCAAGTTTAGCGGCTTGAACTTGCCGCGACTTTGCCACCGAGCGGCTGTCCAGCCTGGCTGCAATCAACAGACCAACACCCGCACCCAAAGCGGCAGGTATCACAATAAGTAGTCCCAAGATCGAGGGCGAATCATTAGCGGTTGGCTGGCTTGTGGAAAAGAACAAAATCAGACCCAAAACCACACCGAGTACCGCTCCAAAGAGGATGAACGGCAGGTACTTTGGTGCTCGTCGAATCTTTAGGTCGCGGGTTTCTTGGCTCATACGTCGATTGTAAGTTCGATTTCCATAGGTTTGCCCAGTTCCAAATCAAGCAAATCCCAAACCACTTTTTTCACTGGAACCAGATAGCCGCCATTTTTAGGAAACAGCGATGTGCTCCATTCGGCCTCGCCGGATCGGCAAAGTGCCGGGATTACTCCCCAGCCATAGGAAACCGCGGCCGCATTGGCCTTGATGAGCGCGCTTTCGGCCTCTGGCACCGGAACAAAATAGAAAGGCGCAGGCCCACGCCAATAGATCAACTCATTGCTAAAGGTAAGTTCAAGAGCCAAGTAAGTGATCCTTACCGCGAATCAGTGGCAGGGCTTCGGCGAACTCCAAAGCGCGCACTCCACTGGCAATCACCTTGGCGTCTGCGAGCGCCGACTGGATGCTCAGCTGCCCCACGGCGAGTTCAAACCAAGTCGTGGCATTCATCTCCACCACATTCGGAGGTGTGCCTCGCCTGTGAGCTGGACCCTGAACGCACTGCGTTGCACCAAGCGGTGGTACCCGCACCTCAACAGTGTTTCCGGGCACGCGCTCGGCAAGGTCTTCTAGTAAAAAACGAACCGCCATTGTGAAAACCGAGCCACCCTGCTTGAGTTCGGCATTGGCAAGAACCTGCTCTACGGCAGTCATGCCATCGATGAGTGAAATACGCCGCCTTGCCATTGTTCCATTCTGGTGGGTTCGAGGCCTTGCCATCGAGTGCCACGGAACCAATCACCTTCAGGTAACTCTCAGTTTCATGTCATGAACTTGAACGCATGACCCTTACCCCGCGCCAAATGGCCGTCAAAGTCCCGGCCGTAACGGCCTTTTTCTGGATTATCAAGGTGCTTGCCACCACCGTGGGCGAGACCTTCGCCGACTTTCTTAACGGCAACCTTGCCACGGCATTCAACCTGACCGATACCCAGGGCTTGCAGGTGATTTCGGCATTGATGGGCAGTGCACTCGTGATCATGCTTGTGGTCCAGTTTCGAGCCCGCAAATACATCCCCTGGGTTTATTGGCTGACTATCGTTTTTGTTTCGGTCGCGGGAACCCTGATCACCGACAACTTGCACGACGGACTCGGCGTAGAACTCTGGGTCACCACATTGGTCTTTGGAGTGATCCTGATTGGCGTATTTGCGCTGTGGCACCGCCAAGAGAAGTCGCTAGCCATGAAGAGCATCACAACCACAAAGCGTGAGGCCTACTACTGGGCTGCGATCCTGTTCACCTTTGCCCTGGGAACCAGCGCCGGCGACCAGTTCGCCGAGTCGTTCAACCTCGGATACGCCCTTTCCCTAGTGATTTTTGCTGCGGGTATTTTGCTTGCGGTGATCCTTTGGCGCACCAAGGTGATTGGCGAAATCACCGCATTCTGGATTGCCTACATTCTTACCCGTCCGCTGGGTGCATCGCTCGGAGATCTGCTCTCTCAGGCTCCCAAGGATGGCGGTCTCGGGCTCGGCCCAAACAACACAAGCTACATTTTCTTGGCGCTGATTCTGGCTTCGGTGATTTACCTGAGCCTTACCAAGAAAGACGAAATCAAAGCCTAGGTTCAGGCAAAGAGGACAAGAAATGGCTCAGGCAGCAAGCGGAAAAACTAAACCGCGTATTTTGGTGGTAGACGACGAAGTGGGTTTGGCAACCGAGATCTCAGTGGCACTTCGTGCGGCCGGCTACAGCACCAGGGTGGAGACCGACGGCAATCAGGCGCTAAAGATGATCGAGGCAACCCGCCCTGAGCTGGTTTTACTTGACATTATGCTTCCCGGGGTCGACGGCCTCAGCATTGGCAAAACCGCCATCAAGGATCTGGGCATTCCGGTTATCTTTATGAGCGCACTGGATTCCACCCAAGACAAACTAGCTGGGCTAAACCTGGGAGCCGACGACTACGTAGCTAAGCCAATTCTTATCGGGGAGTTGCTGCTTAGAGTCCGTGCGGTGCTCCGCAGAACTGGTTCTCTCAGCGTTCCGATTCGAATCGGTGGGCTAGAACTTGTGGAAGAAGACTACTCCGCAACCATCGATGAAAAATCACTTGGTCTAACCAAGACCGAATTCCGACTTCTGGCAGAACTGGCGAACGCCAAGGGTCGTGTTCTTACCAAGAACTTCTTGCTAACTCAGGTCTGGGGCTACGAAGCCTACGAACCAAACCTGGTCGAGGTACACATGAGCAGCCTGCGCAAAAAACTAACTGCAGGTGGCATCGATGAACTCATCGCCACCAAGCGCGGTGTTGGCTACCTAATCAAGTAGTAGCCTCAAAACATGTTTAGGTCGCTACGGTCTCGCGTAATTTTCACCGCCTTAGCGGCCGTCGCGTTGGCAGCAGTAGTGGTGACCACCACCATCGCCTTGGCGCTTGGTCCACTCCTGCACCAAAACCAACGCGCCCAAATCAACCAGATTCTCAGCAAAGCCGCGCGCTTAGAAACAACGCTTTCGACCGACAAACTTGCCGACCGCCTGAGCGTTCCGGGTTTCAGTGTGGTGATCACCAAAGACGGCGAGGACATCTACTCCAAGTTAGCCGGCACCTATGTTGTAAAAACTACCGACAACGATGGCCGTTACATAACGGTTATTGCGGTTTTGCCAAAGACCGGGGTGACTGTGACTGTGTCCGCTCTCAAACCGGACCAGACCGCTTTGTTTATTCAGATTCTGCAAATCGGTATTCCCGCAACTCTACTCGTGATGCTGCTGGTGGCTTTGGCATTGCGCCGAGCAATGCAAGTTGCACTTAGGCCGCTTGATGATATGACCAGCTTGGCAACCAACATCGCGGAGGGTGGTCGCGGAGGCCGGCTAGAAGTCAATGACCCGAACACCGAGTTGGGTAGAACCGCGGTTGCCTTCGACCTCATGCTGGATTCGCTGGAGGATTCGCTTACCCGGACACAGGCAGCCGAGAATCGCCTGAGACAACTTTGCGCCGATGTGGCCCACGAGCTGCGTAGCCCAATTTCGTCTATGGTGGCTGCGGCGGACAACCTAATCCGCGACCTCAGTCTGACCAAACGTTCTGCCGGCGCTCAGCGCGCATTGGCGGAGGAAACCATGATGACCGTGGTGCGAGATGGCCGGCGTGCCAGCCGAATTGTGGGCGATCTGACATTGGCCGCCCAGCTAGACGTTCAAGAACTTGCCAAGCATGAGGTGCACAAAGAAAGCATCGATGTAAAGCAACTGATCCGCGAAACCGTTGCCGGATTTGCAAGAACCTGCGAATTCGAAAGCGTTTTGTCAGGCGCCGAAGGAACCACCATGATAGACGCCGACCCCGTGCGGATTCAGCAGGTGATTAACAATCTGCTGACTAACGCAAAGCGCTGGACCAAATCACAAATTGACGTTGCGGTAGAAACCTCTGAGCAGTTCATTACAGTTTTAGTCACCGATGACGGCCCAGGAGTGCCCGCTGACCAAAGGGAAAATATCTTTGGCCGCTTTGTAAGACTCGACACCGATAGGGCGAGGTCCAAGGGCGGAAGCGGTCTAGGTTTGTCGATTTCCAGGGCTCTGGCCGAGGCCCACGGCGGAACTTTGCTGTGCCTGCCGAGCACAAAGGGTGCCCGGTTCCAGTTGAGGCTGCCCGTATCCGCTTAGCCTCAAGGGTTAAACTTGAGGCGTGAAGATTCTGGTTTTGGGTTCGGGCGCCCGCGAGCACGCCATCGTTAAAGGTCTTATCCGTACTGGCACTCCGGCAGCCAATATCATCGTTGCTCCTGGCAATGCCGGTATTGCCCAAGAGGTGCACTGCGCGGTGCTAAACGCCAACGACCCAATCGCCGTGACCCAGTACGCGGTTGAGCACGGCATTGAACTGGCAATCATCGGCCCAGAAGCACCACTGGTTGCAGGTGTTAGTGACGCACTGCGCGCGGCCAACATCGCTGTTTTTGGACCTTCCCAGAAAGCCGCCCAGCTTGAGGGTTCCAAGAGTTTCGCCAAAGAGGTAATGGCAGCGGCCGATATCCCGACCGGCATGGCACACGAATGCCGAACCATAGAAGAAGTTGCCGCTGCACTCGATGACTTTGGTGCACCATACGTTGTGAAAGCCGATGGCCTGGCCGCCGGCAAGGGCGTTATTGTGACCAGCGATCGCGAAGCCGCGCTCGAGCACGCACGCAAGTTCATCGACATGGGAATCCTGGTGGAGGAGTTCCTAGACGGCCAAGAGGTCTCGCTATTTTTCTTGGCCGATGGCCGAACCGTGATGCCACTTACTCCAGCTCAGGATTTCAAGCGCGCATACAACGACGACAAAGGCCCGAACACGGGAGGCATGGGCGCCTACAGCCCACTTCCTTGGTTGCCGGCTGGGTTCGTGGAAGAAGTTCAGCGCACTGTTGCGCAACCCACCATCGATGAAATGCAAAAACTGGGCGAGCCCTTTGTTGGTCTTCTTTACTGCGGACTTATTTTGACCGCCCGTGGAATCCGAGTGATTGAGTTCAACGCCCGCTTTGGAGACCCGGAAACCCAGGTGGTTTTGCGCCGCCTGGTAACTCCGTTGGCGCTTCTTCTCAGAGCAGCGGCAACCGGAAACCTTGAGACCTCGCCAGAGCCAACCTTCAGCGACGAAGTTGCCATCACCGTGGTTTTAGCGAGCGAGGGCTACCCAGACAGCGCAGCACCAAACCGGCCCATTCACGGGCTGCACCACGCACTTGCCGTGGAAGGCATAGAAATTTGCCACGCGGCTACCGCATTGGCCGAGGACGGCACAATCATGGCCACCGGCGGGCGCGTATTGAGCGTGGTTGCCGCGGGTAAGGACTTTGCGCATGCTCGAAAGCACGCCTACGAGGCGATTGAGCACATCAAGCTTGAGGGCTCGCACTTCCGAACCGACATCGCCAAGAAGGTAGCCAACTAATGACAGCAGCAGAAAAATCAAGTTCGGCAGTTCAGATTCCAGGCTGGAATCACGTCTACAGCGGCAAGGTTCGCGACCTATATGAACCGGTTGACCCTGCTCTAGCCCACCTGATTTTGGTGGTGGCATCCGATCGCGTAAGCGCTTTCGACCACGTTCTAGACCCAGCTATCCCAAGCAAGGGAAAGTACCTCACTCAGCTCACCAACTGGTGGTTCGACCGCATCGAGGTTCCTAACCACGTTTCGCACGAGATTCCCGTGCCGGCCGAAGTTGATGGTCGTGGAACCATTTGCAAAAAGCTGGATATGTTCCCAATCGAGTGCGTGGTTCGCGGTTACATCAGTGGCAGCGGCTGGCTGGAATACCAGGCGAGCTCAACCGTTTGTGGCATTTCGCTTCCAGAGGGACTCGCCTTTGGTGGCAAACTACCTGAGCCAATTTTCACGCCCGCTTATAAAGCACCGATGGGCGAACACGACGAAAATATCACCTTTGAACAGACTGTTGAGCTTGTGGGTGAGTCAACCGCAAACGCGCTCCGCGAGCTATCTCTTGCCGTGTTTGCCAGGGCGTCTCAACTTGCTGAGCAAGCCGGTCTGATTCTTGCCGACACCAAGTTCGAGTTTGGAATCGACCCTGCCACCGGCCAAATCACTTTGGGAGACGAAGTTCTCACTCCAGATAGCTCGCGTTACTGGAGCAAAGCCGCCTGGGATCGCGGCGAGCGAAAAGACAGCTTTGATAAGCAGATTGTGCGCAACTGGTTGCTAGACAATTGGGACCAGCAGGGCGTACCGCCAACCCTGCCAGAAGAAGTGGTTCAGCGAACTGCCAGAAAATATTCGGAACTTGTGGAACGTTTAAGCTCCGAAATCGCTTAGTTCTAACCATGGTCAAAAAAGGTAACCGCGATGAGCGCCAAGAGCTAATCCTTGAGGTTGCTGCCACGTTGGTAGCCACGCACGGTGCCGATTCGATTTCCATGGGAAGTTTGGCAAAGGAAACCGGCCTTTCTCGTCCGGCTATCTACCAGTATTTTGCATCTAAGGAACATGTGCTGGCCGAGCTGGTGATTAACGAAATGGCAGACCTGTCAAATGCCATCGATGAAAAAATCAAACACTTCCCAGATCCCATGGAGCGCATTCGAATCTGGATGCACTATTCGCTGGCGCACCTGGCTAGCGCCGAACACAGAGTGGTTCGCCAAATCAGCATCGAATCGCTTCCCGAAGAATCTCGAGGAATGCTAAGGGCCATGCACGGCCACTTTATGTTCTCGTTAGTGAGCCCGATTACCCAACTTGGCATCAGCGATGTCACCGCCACCGCGAACTTGATTTACGCATCGGTGGCCGCCGCCGCTAAGCGCATCGATGACGGCTCAGATTTTGCGAGCGAAGCTGCGGCTTTGGAGCGGTTTACCGTGGCCGGAATTAAGGGAGCCCTAGCCGCTCGCTCCAACTAAAGAAGCGGCGACCAGGGCCCTTGGGTTAAGCCGTTTAGGCTACTTGACTAGCTTTAGCTGCTGAGTGAACACCGATGTGCTTCCTGCAGAGACCACTAGGTTTACCTTCTTTGCCTTGGCATTACCGATGTAGAACTTAGCGTTGTCGGTTGCAATGTTCTTGGTGAGAATGCGGGATCCGAAGGCAACCGACAGGCTCTGACCCTTGTAGCCCTCAACGGTTACCAATACGCGACCCATCTCGGCTACCGCAGTAACATTTGGAGCAACCAAAGGCACAAAAGACACTGGGACAAAAGTGTCTAGCGAGTTGTCGGTTGGGCCCATGTGGTCGCGGCGAACGAATACGCCACAGCCTGCGGTCTCACAATTGACCGACGCGCCGCCCTTTGGAGTGAAGGTGATGGCAACAGGTAGGTTCAAGGTGCCCGTGGTGGCAACCGCACCCTGCTTTAGCATGTTGGCATCGGTGCTTGCCCAAATGCCGGTGCCGTAGCAGCTGCTCGGACGAACCGACGCACTGACCGACTTGGCGCAGTACATCACATAAACGCCCTCGCCGGCAGGAATACCGTCTAGGCTCACACCAACGCTGGTTGCAGCGCGGTCTAGGTTTTGGGTTGGAGCAACCGAAACGGTTAGTCCGGCAGCGTGAGCCGGAAGCGCAATCGAAGCCGCGATAGCGGTGGCGACCAATGCAATGAGGGTTTTCTTCATTTTGTTCTTTCTTCTATTTTGGTTGGCGCCTTGTTGGGCGCTTGATTTGGCCTTGTGGGCGCAAAACTAGGGGCGAATAGTGACGGGGATAAAGACATCGGCAGATCTGACCGAACCTAACGTGTGGTCGGCTCGGGTGGTTATGGCGCAGCGCACTACCGTGCAGTCCTGATCACCGATCATCTTTGTGATTGCCAACTGCACCTTAAAAGTTCCCCCTTTTCCAAAGGGGCGAACCAGTGGCTTGGCATAAATCGGTGGGTTCGATGAGATCCAGGTCGATGCGTTGCTTGCCCCTGTTATGTCGAAAGGACCGCACAAATCTGGGCGCTGACCTGCCGCAGGCATAACGCAGTAGGTCACATAGATGCCCACATTGGTTTGGTACCCCTTGCCAGTCACAGTTACCTGCTGGCCATCCGCGATGCTTAGAGCCTGATTGGTAGTAAGGACCTGCCCCTTGGCGCCGCCGGATTTCAAGGCTCCCAGTGTGGCGGTTGGGTTTGGCTTTGGCTTGACTGCTGCGTGAGCGGCATCGCTCGCAGCTAACCCGCAGCCCAGCGTTAGAGCCAGGGCAGTTGAAATGACCGTTGCAAAACCGAATCGAAGTTTCATGTCTGCTACGTTATGCAACCGTTATTTTTTTGAACTGACACCGTGTCAGCGTCGCTGGCGAGACTTAGAAATCTGCCAATGGGCGTAACCTAAAACCGTGGATCACCCTAAAGCTCAGATTGTTTCGCCGAGACCGATTCGCCTGACCACGCGCACCGGAGTTGAGGTTCAAAGACTCCTGCCCCAGGCTGGTCTTCGCAAAGTGGGCGCCTGGGTATTTTTGGACCATTTTGGGCCCACCAATGCACACGATTCCATGGTGGTCGCCGCTCACCCTCACACCGGATTACAGACTGCCACCTGGCTACTAGATGGCCTGGTAGAACATCGGGACTCGATTGGGTCGGTTCAGACTCTGCGCGCTGGCGAGTTCAACCTGATGACCGCGGGTCGAGGAATTGCTCACAGCGAGCTGGGCCTTTCTAACCAAGTGCTTCCGGCAGATCAGGCCAATCTGATGCATGCTGTGCAACTTTGGATTGCCCTTCCCGATTCTCATCGCGGAATTGAACCAACTTTTGAACACCATGCCAATCTGCCCAAGGTGGCGGGCCGAGGATTCAGCGCCAAGGTTTTTGTTGGCACTTTTCATGGTGCCAGCTCACCGGCCAAGGTTTATTCGCCGCTGGTCGGTGTGCAACTTGGCATCGATGGCCTTGAAACCGTAATGATCCCTTTGGATCACCACTTTGAACACGCCATTATTCCGCTCACGGGGTCACTCACAGTCGACGGCCGTCACGTAGAAGCCGGGCAAATGATTTTCTTGCCGGTCGGCGATGCCGGGGTCATGATTTCCGCGGTGCGAGCAGGCACCCAGGCCCTGCTCATAGGAGGCGCACCCTTTGATGAGCACCTGGTGATGTGGTGGAACTTTATTGGTCGTAGCCACTCTGAGATCGTGGAAATGCGCAGACTGTGGAATGCCCGTGGTTCAGAAGAATCCAGCGATGTCCGGTCCTCGCACGATAGATTCGGAGCCATTTTTCCTGATCGGGTGGGCGGATGGATTCCCGCGCCTGACCTGCCGAATGTTGAACTTCGCTCCCGCTAACCTGCCGACTAAAATAGAAGAGTCCGCCACTGTCGCTTGGGCGTGCCAATTGCCTGTTTCCCGCCTTAAAGGCTGACATCAGGCCCAAATTTCGGGAGCCATCTGTGCCAAAAATCATCGTTGAGGTAATGCCAAAAGCCGACCTACTAGACCCACAGGGTAAGGCAGTTGCAAACGCACTGCACCGCCAGGGTCACGCAAACATTTTGAATGTTCGCATTGGTAAGCGCATTGAGCTTCACACCGCAGGTGTTCCAACCGAAGCCGAGCTGGCAGAAGCCCAGAAGATTGCGGATTCGTTCCTAAGTAACGGCGTAATCGAAGACGTGGTCAAGATCCACGTAGAGAACTAAGGCCGACTCGCATGAAGATCGGTGTTGTCACTTTTCCTGGCACCCTAGACGACCGCGATGCAGCCCGCGCTGTCCGCATCGCCGGTGCCACCGTTGTACCCCTTTGGCACGCAGACGAAAACCTACACAAGGTAGATGCAGTTGTTCTACCAGGTGGTTTTAGCTATGGCGACTACCTGCGCTGCGGTGCCATCGCTGCTCAGGCCCCAGTTACCCAAGCCATTGTGAAGGCCGCAAATGGCGGTCTTCCGGTACTTGGTATTTGCAATGGCTTCCAGGTTTTGGTTGAGTCGCACCTGCTGCCAGGTGGTTTGATTCGCAACGAAGCCCAGCACTTTATCTGCCGCGACCAGAAGCTACGCGTAGAAAACGTTGACAGCGCTTGGACCAACGCGTTTGAGCTAAACCAAGAAATCACCATTCCGCTAAAGAACGGTGAGGGCGGCTACATCGCAGACGCCGAGACCCTAAAGCGCCTCGAAGGCGAAGGTCTCGTTGCCTTCCGTTACCTCGATGGCAACCCAAACGGTTCGGTAAACGACATCGCTGGGCTTCGAAACGAGCGCGGCAACGTGGTTGGCCTTATGCCTCACCCGGAGCACGCTGTTGAAGCCGGCTTTGGTCCGGACACCGCAAGCGCAATGCGTAGCGGCATCGATGGCCTTAAATTCTTTGAATCTGTTTTGAAAGCTGTAGTAAACGCATGAGCGAACTAACCACCCCTGAATCCGGCCCGATGGCGTCTGGCGTTGACACCACGACCGTTGCCGCCGCAACTCCAGACAAGCACCAGCCTTGGAAAGAGCTTGGCCTAAAGCAAGACGAGTACGACCGCATCAAGGACATCCTTGGTCGCCGACCTACCAGCGCCGAGTTAGCCATGTACTCGGTCATGTGGTCTGAGCATTGCTCCTACAAGAGCTCAAAGATTTACCTTCGTCAGTTCGGCGAGAAGGTCACCGATGAAATGAAGACTCACCTAATGGTGGGAATGGGTGAAAACGCTGGTGTGGTCGACATTGGCGAGGGCTGGGCGGTTACCTTCAAGGTAGAAAGCCACAACCACCCTTCTTACATCGAGCCGTTCCAGGGCGCTGCTACCGGAGTTGGCGGAATCGTTCGCGACATCCTCACCATGGGCGCTCGTCCAATTGCAGTCATGGACCAGTTGCGCTTTGGCGCTGTCGAGAACCCTGACACCGCTCGCGTGGTTCACGGTGTAGTCAGCGGCATTAGTTTTTACGGAAACTGCCTTGGCCTACCAAACATTGGTGGAGAGACCGTATTCGACAAGGTTTACCAGGGTAACCCGCTGGTGAACGCACTCAGTGTTGGAGCCCTTCGCCACAAAGACCTAAAGCTTGCCAAGGCATCAAACCCTGGCGACCTGGTCATCTTGTTCGGTGCTCGCACCGGCGCCGATGGCATCGGTGGCGTATCGGTTCTGGCATCGGAGACCTTCGATTCCACTGGCCCAAGCCGCCGACCAGCCGTTCAGGTGGGCGACCCATTCGCCGAAAAGGTGCTCATTGAGTGCTGCCTCGAACTTTATGCAGCCGATGTGGTTGCTGGTATTCAGGACCTAGGTGGTGCCGGCCTTAGCTGTGCCACCAGCGAGCTTGCATCGAACGGAAACGCCGGTATGCGCGTTCAGTTGAAAGACGTGCTCAAGCGCGACGAGTCCTTGACCCCGGAAGAGATTCTGATGTCGGAGTCTCAGGAGCGCATGATGGCAATCGTGCCACCAAAGGACCTAAAGGCTTTCAAGGCAATCGTGGACAAGTGGGAGGTTGAGTACTCGGTTCTAGGCGAGGTAATCGACGAGCCACGCCTGTACATCAACTGGGGCGACGAAGAGATCGTCAACGTTCCACCGCGCACCGTTGCACACGACGGACCGGTTTACGAGCGCCCAGTTGCCTACCCAAACTGGATCGATGCCCTAAACGCAAACAGCGTTGTGGCAGCCGGTTTGGCACGCGCCAACGACAACGCAACCGAGCTAGCTGCCCAGCTGGTTCAGGTTGTCACCAGCCCAAACCAGGCCAGTAAGTCTTGGATCACAGACCAGTACGACCACTACGTGGGCGGCAACACCGCTTTGGCTATGCCAGATGACTCGGGCATGGTTCGCGTTTCGGAGGAGTCGGGTCTAGGCGTTGCAATCGCTACCGATGCCAACGGTCGCTACGGTCAACTAGACCCTTATGCCGGTGCACAGTTGGCTCTGGCCGAGGCCTACCGCAACGTGGCCACCAGTGGTGCTGCTCCGCTGGCAGTAACCAACTGCCTCAACTTTGGCTCGCCAGAAAACCCAGAGGTAATGTGGCAGTTCAAGCAGGCAACTGCCGGCCTTGCCGACGGCTGTTTGGCACTTGGCATTCCAGTTACCGGCGGTAACGTTTCGTTCTACAACCAGACCGGCGATGTGGCCATTCACCCAACCCCTGTGGTTGGTGTGCTCGGTGTCATCGATGACGTGGCTCGCCGCGTGCCAGCCGGCTGGCAAGATGAAGGTCACAACATCTACCTTCTGGGAATCACCCGCGATGAACTCGATGGTTCGGTTTGGTCTGAGGTAATCCACGATCACCTAGGCGGTAAGCCACCGGTGGTGGACTTGGCTGGTGAAAAGGCTTTGGGCGATCTTCTGCACGGCGCAAGTTTGCAGGGTCTGTTGGCTTCCGCACACGATCTCTCTGAGGCCGGCTTGGCTCAGGCGATCGTTGAAAGCACTCTGCGTTTTGGCGTTGGTGCTCGCATCTGGATCACCGAGATCATGGAGCGCGATGGCGTGGATGCAACAGCAGCCCTGTTCAGCGAATCAACCGGTCGCGTTTTGGTATCAGTTGGCCGTGAAGACGACGTGAAGTTTGTTGGACTCTGCGAAGCCCGAGGCATTCCGGTGCTTAGAATCGGCGTCACCGATGGACGTGGACCAGACGCTCAGCTTGCCATCAAGGACATCGCTGATTTCAACCTTGCAGACCTGCGCGCTCAATACCAGAGCACCATTCCAGACCTGTTTGGCTAAA
>CANBWO010000029.1 GCA_947373155.1 Microbacteriaceae bacterium
CATCGTAGGTGCGGCGATCGTAGATCAGATCCATGGCTGCGTCTAGTTGATGCTTTGGAATCTGGTTGAGCGGCATGATTCGGGCAGCGTGCACGATTGCCGAGGTGAGGCCGGCTTTCACGCACTCGGCCAAGAAGACGCTGTTCAAAACGTGGCGAGCAGCTGGGCTAAGACCGAAAGAAATGTTGCTGATGCCCAGGGTGCTCTGCACCCCTGGGAACGCCAAGTGCAGTCGGCGAATCGCTTCGATGGTTTCGATTCCATCTCGGCGCGTTTCATCTTGGCCGGTGGCTATCGGGAAGGTGAGGGTATCAACCGTGATGTCTACCAGGTTCATGCCCCAGTTTCCGGTGAGGTCTTCGATCAGGCGTTTGGCAATGGCAAACTTGGTGTCCGCGGTTCTAGCCTGGCCTTCTTCGTCGATGGTGAGGGCCACTACGGCCGCTCCGTGCTCTTTGACAATCGGCATGATACGGGCAAAACGACTCTTCGGGCCATCGCCGTCCTCGTAGTTCACCGAGTTGATCATGGCGCGACCACCCAGGCATTCGAGGCCAGCTTCTAGAACGGCTGGTTCGGTGCTGTCTAGCACGAGCGGGAGTGTGGTGGCCGTGGCAAGGCGTGACACAAGCTCGCGGGCATCTGCCACGCCATCTCGGCCAACGTAATCCACGCAGACATCTAGAGCGTGTGCGCCTTCGCGGGTTTGCGATCGGGCGATTTCGATGCACTCTTCCCAGTTCTGGGCCAACATCGCATCGCGGAATGCCTTGGATCCGTTGGCGTTGGTGCGCTCGCCAATCGAAAGATAGGTCATGGTCTGGTCGAATGGCTGGTGCTGATACAAGCTAGCGAGCCCGGGATCGATCACAGTTGTTGGGCGATGCGGAGTCTTTTGAGACACTGCGGTTGACAGTGCAGCAATATGGGCCGGCGTCGTGCCGCAGCAACCACCAACGAGCCCTGCGCCGTATTCGTTCACGAACTGAAGTTGCGCGGTGGCAAGTTCGTTCGGTTCCAGTGGGTAATGGGCGCCATCGGGGCCAAGAATAGGGAGTCCGGCGTTTGGCATGACTACCAGAGGCAAAGTGCTGAACTTTGCCAGGTACCTCAGGTGTTCGCTCATCTCGGTTGGACCGGTGGCGCAGTTAAGGCCAATGGCGTCGATCCCCAAGGCGCTGAGCGCGGTGAGTGCGGCACCGATTTCGGAACCCATCAACATGGTTCCCGTGGTCTCGATAGTTACCGAAACCAAAATTGGCACGCGAATCCCGCTGGCTGTCATGGCGCGCTTTGCACCAACAACTGCGCTCTTGGCTTGCAACAGGTCTTGAGCGGTTTCAATCAGAACCGCATCGATGCCTCCGGCCAACATTCCTTTCACCTGAAGCTGGTATGCGTCCCTCAGGTGGGCAAATGGTGCGTGTCCAAGGCTTGGTAGCTTGGTTCCCGGGCCAACTGATCCCAGTACCCAACGAGGTTTTTCCTCGGTGCCGTATTGGTCGGCGATTTCCCGTGCAAGTTTGGCACCGGCTAGAGCCAATTCCTCGATGCGGTCCTCGATGTTGTATTCGGCCAAGTTTGCCCAGTTAGCACCAAAGGTATTGGTCTCAATCGCCTCTGATCCCGATTCCAGGTACCTAGCGTGAATGGCCTTGATAATGTCCGGCCTAGTAACGTTTAGGACCTCGTTACAGCCTTCATAACCCTGAAAGTCATCCAGCGATGGCTTGGCGTCCTGAATCATGGTGCCCATAGCGCCGTCGGCTACCACCACACGGGTACGGATAGCGTTCAACAGGGCCTGAGAATGGGGAGTAAACATACAGTTTCAAGTCTACCCGCAGGTTAAACTTGTACCGATGTCTTCCAACTTTGGTGCCGAGCGCACTCCCCTAACCCCAGCCCAGACCGGCAGTGTTTCTGCAGTCCTTGAGGCAAGGAAGCAACTCGGTCAAAAGTCGCTTTCGTTCGAGTTTTTTCCTCCTCGTGAAGGTTCCGAAGAAGCTCTTTGGCAGACCTTCGACAAGATCATGGAACTCAACGCAGACTTTGTTTCGGTTACCTACGGCGCCGGTGGATCAAGCCAAGATAAATCACTAGCCGTCTTGGAGCACATGGCAAGCCAGGTGCTAACCGTTGGTCATCTAACCTGCGTGGGCGCCAGTCGCGCGAGTACCGCCATCGCTGTGAAGAATTTTGAACAGGTAGGCGTGAAGAGCATTTTGGCATTGCGCGGCGATGCTCCAAAAGACCAACCAAATGCGCTGGCGCAGGGTGAGCTGAAGACCGCTTTAGAGGTTGTGGATTTGGTTCACGAGCTCACTTCGTTAGAAGTCGGAGTGGCGGCATTTCCAGAGGGACATCCGGAATCGCCAGACTTGTTTCACGATTCCAAGGTTTTGAGCCTCAAACAACAAGCCGGTGCCCGCTACGGAATCACTCAACTATTTTTTGGGGCCAGCCACTATCAACGCATGGTCGATCTGGCTGCCAAGGCCGGGTCAACAATGCCAATCATCCCTGGGCTAATGCCGGTTTCAAACGCCAAGCAATTGCTAAGAATGGCAGCGATGTCTGGTGCTGCGGTTCCTGATTACCTTGCCGAGAAACTTTCGACCGCCGACGAAGCTACCGCCCGCAAAATCGGTATGGATTTCACGATTCAGTTGGGTCGTGATTTGCTGGCGCAGGGTGCTCCTGGTCTGCACATATTCACTCTCAACAAAGCCGAAGCGGCCCTGGAGTTGGCGGCAGGGGTTGGGCTCGTTTAGGGTCGCTGTTAGTGCAAAGCCGGCAAATGTCTTGCCCTGGCGTTAACCTTTCCTTGTGAATGATTCAGCAGAGCAGCTAGCCTTCGATTTTCCAGAGCCAACGCTTCCCCAATGGGCGAAGCAGATTGTGGTTTTCGACACCGAGACCACCGGGCTTGTTCTGACAGACGCGCGTATAGTTACCGCTTGCATTGCTGAACTCGACGAAAACGGCAAAGTGGTTTCCAACTTCGAAGAGTGGTTGGCCAATCCGGGTATTGAAATCCCAACTGCGGCATCGAACGTTCACGGTGTTACCACCGAGGTTGCTATCCGCAATGGTCGTCCCGCCAAAGACGTAGTGGAAGAAGTCATTTCAGTTCTGCGCGACTACCTGAACCGTGGCATACCAGTGGTTGCATACAACGCGCCATACGACTTCACGATTCTGCACTACGAAGCCCTTAGGCACGGTTTGGAACCTTTAGACCTAGACGGTATGCCTATTTTGGATCCTCTGGTGCTGGATAAAAAGACCGAACGCTACCGTAAAGGCAAGAGGAACCTAGAAACCGTGGCCAGTTTGTATCAGGTCAAACTAGACGACGCTCACAATGCCACGGCCGATGCGGTTGCCTCTGGCAGAGTGCTTCAGGCTTTGGCTCGCAAGCACTCATTGGAGTTGGACTTTAGCGTCGCCGAGCTTCACGACCAGCAAAAAGCCTGGAGTCTGGCCCAAGACGAGAGTTTCGAAAGTTACATGCGCCAGAGTGTGAACCCCGACTTCACCATTCAGCGCGGTTGGCCACTCAAGCTTTCAAACTAAACCGGCTTAAAGCGAAAACCCCCACCATCGGTGGGGGTTTTCAAGTCTTGCTTGCTTATGCGCCGAAGCCTCCGAGCGTAACGGGTACGTTATGCGCCAAAGACAAGCGCGATAAGTCTTGCCTTATGCGCCGAAACCTTTGTAGCGTGCGTTGAAGCGCTCTACACGGCCTGCAGCATCCATGATGCGCTGCTTTCCGGTGTAGAAAGGGTGCGAAGCGGAAGAGATTTCAACATCGTACACAGGGTAGGTGTTGCCGTCTTCCCATTCGATGGTCTTGTTGCTGGTGATGGTCGAGCGGGTTAGGAATGCTTCGCCCGAAGCTAGGTCACGGAACACGATGGTTGCGTAGTTTGGGTGAATGTCAGCCTTCATGACGGAACTTCCTTCAAAACAAATCTTGGGGTGGTGTGCAAAACAGCACTAAGGGATAAGAGTAGCAGAGAAAAACGGGTCGTGCCAGAGTTTTGCTCTTTTTTAGTGGTGTGCCGAGCGCGCGCGGTAGCGTCCATCGATGTAGTCAACTACCACCTTTATGCCGAATGCCTCGCTGATCTTTTCGGAGGTCAGAGTTGAGGCAATCTCGCCTGCGGCGAAGACCTGACCACCAACCAAGATGAGTGCGTGGGTGAAGCCGGCTGGGATTTCCTCGAGGTGGTGGGTAACCATGATCATGGCAGGTGCGTAAGGGCTGCTAGCGAATTCGCCGATCAAGCTGACTGTGTGCTCGCGTGCCGCTAGGTCGAGGCTCGCCACGGGCTCATCTAGAAGCAAAATCTCTGGGTCTGGCATGATGGCCCGGGCGATTTGAGTGCGCTTTTTCTCGCCGTCGCTAAGGGTTCCGTAGGCGCGCTCTGAGTAATCGGCAAGCTGCCACTCCCCTAACACACGGCGTGCGCGGCGCTCATCTACGTCGTCGTATTTTTCGTTCCAGCGACCAGTGATTCCGTAGCTGGCGGTCATCACGACATCGAGGACTTTTTCTGAATTCGGGATATGCGATGCCAAAGCGTTTGATGCAAAGCCCAGTCTGGTGCGTAGTTCAAAAACATTGACTTTGCCCAATGTCTGACCAAGGATTTTGGCCTGGCCGGTACTTGGGTGCAACTGGGCCGCGGCAACCTTTAGCAGCGTGGTCTTGCCAGCGCCGTTTGGTCCGATGATCACCCAGCGTTGGTTACTTTCGACTTCCCAGTCCACATTGTTGAGGATTGGCTTTTGCTGCCGAGTAACTGTGACGTTGTTCAGGGTGATGACTTTAGACATGTAAAGAGCCTATAAGTTTCTTGGGTTGGCTCTAGGTAGCGAAACAGGTCTAAAAGCTAGCAATAGCATTGCGATAGACATCCAGCGTGGTCTGGGCGATGCTGTCCCACGAGAAGTGGTTTTCAACACGCTTGCGACCCGCCGCTCCGAACGCAGCCAAGTCGCTGTGTTCAAGTGCCTGGTTCAGGGCTGCAGCTAAATCGCCAACAAACTTTGCCTCATCGAGTGGCTTTCCGCTGCCGTCTTGAACCTGCTCAATCGGAACCAAAAGGCCGGTCTCGCCATGCATGACGACCTCTGGAATACCTCCTGTGGCGGTTGCCACTACCGGTGTGCTGCAGGCCATTGCCTCCAGGTTTACGATTCCAAGCGGTTCGTAAATGCTTGGGCAGGCAAACACTGTTGCCGCACTGAGCATGGCAATGAGTTCGCTGCGGCTCAGGTGTTTTTCCACCCAAATTACGTTGTCGCGCACTTTGCGAAGTTCGTTCACCAGGTCGGTGACTGTCTGAAGGATTTCAGGGGTGTCCGGGGCTCCAGCGCAGAGAACTAGCTGAACGTCGCTGGGGAGCTCGCGGGCGGCCTTCAGCAAGTACGGAAGGCCCTTCTGCTGGGTAATGCGACCAACGAACACAACACTTCGCTGGTCTGGGTTTACTCCGTTAGCGCGAACCAAGTCTGGATTGTTGGCGGCCTGGAATGCCTCTAGGTCGATTCCGTTGTGGACAACCGAAACCTTAGCGGGATCCAGCTGAGGGTAGGCCCGCAAAATGTCGGCGCGCATGCCAGCTGATACAGCGATGATGCCTGTGGCGCCTTCGTAGGCTGTTCGCTCAATCCAGGAGGACAGGCGGTAACCTCCGCCAAGCTGCTCTTCTTTCCAAGGGCGCAGCGGCTCAAGACTGTGTGCCGTAATCAGGTGAGGAATTCCGTGCAGGCTTCCGGCCACCTGGCCGGCAAAGTTGGCGTACCAGGTGTGAGAGTGCACCAGATCGGCTCCGGCTACATCGCTGACCATTGCAAGATCGGTTGCCATGGTCTGGACTGCCGCGTTGACCCCATCGAAATCGCTCGAGTGGCGGTATGCCTTTGTATCAATTTCATTACGGTCTTCACCAAAGGCAAGAACCTTCACATCGATGTGTTTGCGCAACACTCTCACGAGTTCTGCGACGTGTACGCCCGCTCCACCGTAAATGAAAGGCGGATATTCCTTGGTGATTAGGTCAACTCTCATAGCACGATGTTACTGGCTGTAACAAAAGTCCAATAACATTCGTCATATGAGCACTCCACGTATTTTTGGAATGGTTCTCGCCGGGGGCGAGGGCAAGCGTTTGATGCCGCTAACAGCGGATCGAGCCAAGCCTGCAGTGCCCTTCGGTGGTTCCTACCGCCTTGTCGATTTCGCACTTTCCAATTTGATCAACTCTGGCCTGCGCCGAATCGTTGTTCTAACCCAGTACAAATCCCACTCGCTGGACCGCCACATCTCTATGTTGTGGCGCATGTCTCCGCTGCTGGGTTCTTACGTAGCCTCGGTTCCGGCTCAGCAGCGCCTCGGCAAGCGCTGGTTTACCGGTAGCGCGGATGCCATTTTGCAGAGCATGAACCTTCTCTCCGATGAGAAGCCGGACATCGTTGTGGTGGTTGGTGCGGACCACATTTACCGCATGGATTTTGAACAGATGATCAAAGAGCACATCGCCAGTGGTCGAGGTGTGACTGTGGCAGCGATTCGCCAGCCAAAGGCAATCGCTAACCAGTTCGGTGTGGTCGAGGTTGACGACAAAGATTCCACCAAGATTGGTGCCTTCCGCGAGAAGCCTGCCGACCCTAAGGGGCTTCCGGATTCCCCCGACGAGGTGCTCTGCTCCATGGGTAACTACGTTTTCAACGCTAAGGCCCTAATTGAGGCAATCGAACACGACGGTGAACTAGCCGATTCCAAGCACGACATGGGTGGCGACATCGTTCCTTACTTTGTTAGCAAGGGCGACGCCGGTGTTTACGATTTCACAAAGAACGAGATTCCGGGTTCAACCGAACGCGATCACGCCTACTGGCGCGACGTCGGAACAATCGACAGCTACTACGACTCGCACATGGACTTGATATCGGTGATGCCGATTTTCAACCTGTACAACTCCGAATGGCCAATCCATACTCAGCAGGTAAACCTACCGCCTGCCAAGTTTGTGCACGATTCCGAAGGCAATCAGGGCCGCACCAACGACAGCATTGTTTCGCTGGGTGCAGTTGTTACCGGTGGAATTGTGGACCGTTCCGTGCTTTCAACCAACGTGCTAGTTCAATCGCGTGCACTGGTAACCGATTCCGTGTTGCTAGATAACGTGGTGGTTGGTTCCGATGCCACCGTTCGCAGAGCCATTTTGGACAAGAACGTTGTGGTCACTGATGGGGCTTCCGTTGGTGTCAGCCGCGAACGTGATCTTGCTCGCGGGTTTACGGTCACCGACTCTGGCATCACTGTGGTGCCGAAGGGCGTTGTGGTTAACCACTAAGTGTTTTAGGCGAAAGACCCCGGTTTCGGCCGGGGTCTTTCGCTGTTTCTGGCACAATTGCCTAGTGAGTAAATTCCTGGTCGTCTTTGATGTCGATTCCACCCTGATTCAAGACGAAGTAATCGAACTTTTGGCCGAGGTGGCAGGCCGCCGCGACGAAGTAGCCGCTGTAACCGAACGAGCCATGGCTGGTGAACTCGACTTTGCTCAGAGCCTTCGCGAGCGAGTGCTAACCCTCAAGGGCCTTCCAGAATCGGTATTCCCCGACGTATTCGCCCGAATCCAAACCACTCCAGGCGTGCAAGAGCTAATCAGTGCCATCCATGACGCAGGCGGTCTGGTAGCGGCTGTCTCCGGCGGATTTACCCAGGTGCTAACTCCCCTGGCGGCCAAGCTTGGCTTGGACTTTGCCCGCGCTAACGACCTTGAAGTCATCGATGGCAAGCTGACCGGATTTGTAACCGGACAGATTGTCGACCGCCAGGTTAAGGCCGATTCACTGGTTCAGTGGGCACAGCTAAGCGGAATCGATCTGAGCAAAACTATTGCCGTGGGCGACGGAGCAAACGACCTAGCCATGATGCAGGTTGCGGGTCTTGGGGTCGCTTTCAACGCCAAACCAATCGTGCGCCAACAGGCCAACATCGTGATTCAAAAGCAAGATTTGCGGGAACTAATCCCAGTGCTTGGTCTGTAGGTAAAGCAAAAACCGCCACCCGTTTGGATGACGGTTTTGTTCTAACCAATAAAAACTAGTGGCCCATTCCAAGGCCGCCATCAACGGGGATAACCGCACCGCTAATGTAGGCGGCGTCGTCTCCGGCCAACCAAGCCACAACCTTTGCAACCTCGCTAGGCTGCGCAAAACGACCAGCCGGAATGTTTTTCTTGTACTGAGCCTGAAGCTCATCCGAAAGCTCTGCGGTCATCTCGGTGTCGATGAATCCTGGTGCCACAACGTTGGCGGTTACGCCGCGCGCACCGAGCTCGCGAGTGATGCTGCGTGCCATTCCGACCAGAGCCGACTTGGACGCCGAGTAGTTGACCTGCCCCGCCGAACCCAAAAGCCCAACGACCGAACCGATGAAAATCACGCGTCCAAAGCGGGCCTTGATCATGCCTTTTGTGGCACGCTTGAGCACGCGGAAAGAACCCGTGAGGTTGGTATCAATCACCGTTTCGAACTCTTCGTCGGTCATGCGCATCAACAGCGTGTCGCGGGTAATACCTGCGTTGGCCACCAAAACCTCTACCGCTCCCAGTTTTTCCTCGATGGTAACGAAGGCCGCATCCAAGGATTCCGGGTTGGTTACATCGGCGATCACAGAAAGTGTTCCTGCTGGGCCTTCACCACTGCGCAAGGTGACCGCGACACGGTGTCCCTGAGCCACAAACTCCTCAGCGATAGCGCGCCCAATGCCTCGGTTTCCGCCGGTTACCAATACGGTTCTTGGAGTGCTCATTTGGGTTCGCTTTCTTTGCCGGTTGGGAATGAAACTGCCATCATCGATGGTTGTTTACGCTGTGGTTCAGCTCAGTTTGAATCAAGAGAATTCTAGTCCTAGCCTTGTATTAGGGCTGTTACCTAAGGAGTTGCGTTGGCTACCGAACCGCAGAGCGTCACCTCATTAGAAGTTGCGCCCGAGCAAGAGCGTCGCGGCAGAATGCTCAGGTATTCGCTGGCCATGACCATTCGTTTTGTGTGCGTGATTTTGTCGGTGGTTTTGCACGGTTGGCTAATGTGGGTGGCTATCGCAGGGGCAGTCTTCCTGCCTTATTTTGCCGTAGTTCTGGCTAATAACGTGGGTTCCGCAGGCACCAAGACCAAGTCTGCTACTTCGGTTTCGGCGCCGACCATCAGCATCGGCGCAGACGCGTTCGTAAACGCCAGCTCAGCCGCAAAAGATTAGAGCAGCTTTGACTAAGTGTTCAAGAGCCGGTTGCTCGGCAGCCGCCCAGTTTCAGGTTCTTTGGCGCAACCCAAAAATTCACACCGATGACCGAACCAAGGTCTGGTTGGCCTGCCCGGAGCATCTAGAGTTTCTAACAGAGTATTTATCTGCCCGCGGCTTTTTTCTAGACTCCAAGCCGCTTTAGGACCCTCATGTCGAGCAACTACGTAAAGTCATCTGTTTCCAGATGGCTTCGTTGGTTTGCCCTGGCTGTGGTGTTTTCCATAGCCTGCGCTTTTTTGGCTAACTGGCAGTTGAATCGCCGCGAACAGGTAGTCAAGGTAATAGAGCGAATCGATCGCAACTACGGCCACCAAAGGGTCCGGTTAGAAATCATGGTCCCAAAATTGGACGATTTCAAACTCAGCCGCCAGTACCGAAAGGTTTGGGTTCACGGGCACTACCTGGTTAGCCAAGCCAAATTGGTGCGCAATCGCCCGCAAAACGGTTCGCAAGGCTTTGTGCAGATTGTTCCACTACAACTAGACAACGGCAAAGTTATTGTGATCAACCGGGGCTGGCTACCAGCTGGACAATCGCCGGAACGCCCAGATCGCATCCCCGCTATTCCGCGCGGTGATCTTTACATCGATGGTAGGTTGCAGGCTGGCGAAGGCCCCACGGCCACCAACACTCCCCCGCACCAGGTGACCAGCATCGACCTTCCCGCCATGGCTAAGAGCGCCGGGGTTCCGAAGGCTCGTTTCTACACGGGTGCGTATCTTGAACTTTCGGCGGAGTCACCTGCCCCGGTTGATTTCCCGCCAAAGAAGGCCACCCGCCCCGACATCACAGAGGGAAATCACCTTAGTTACGCGTTCCAGTGGGTAATTTTCGCCATCATGGCCTTTTTTGCCCTTGGATGGGCGATTAGGCAGGAAAGACTCCATTTGCGCGCCGCCAAGGACCCAACCTTCGTTATTAGAAAGCGAAAGCGAGTGGGCGACGACGACAAGGCAGCGGAAGACGCCTTACTAGCTGAGCGCGATTAGGTCGGCGTAAGACTGGTTCCAGTGATCTTCCACGCCGTCGGGCAAAATCAAGACTCGCTCAGGGTTTAGGGCCTCAACAGCTCCAACGTCGTGCGAAACCAAAACCACCGCTCCCTTGAACGAATCAAGGGCTCGCAGGATCTCGAGGCGGCTCGCGGGGTCGAGGTTGTTAGTAGGTTCGTCTAGCAGCAACACGTTGGCACTGGAAACCACCAGAGAGGCCAAAGCCAAACGAGTCTTTTCGCCACCGGAGAGCACACCGGCTGGTTTAGACACGTCGTCTCCGCTAAATAGGAACGAACCCAAAACCTTGCGGGCATCGGTGTCGGCCAAGTGCGGAGCGTTCATCTGCATGTTCTCGAGCACGGTCTTTTTCACGTCTAGGGTTTCGTGTTCCTGTGCAAAATAGCCAATCTTGAGGCCGTGACCAGGCTCAATAGATCCGGTGTCCGGTTTGTCGATTCCCGCCAACATTCGAAGCAGCGTGGTCTTGCCGGCACCGTTGAGCCCAATGACAACTACCTTTGAGCCACGGTCGATTGCAAGGTCTACCGAGGTAAAGATTTCGAGCGAGCCATAGGACTTGCTCAAGTTGCTTGCCATAAGTGGAGTTCGACCACAGGGTGCGGGGTCTGGGAACTTGATCTTGGCGACCTTGTCGCTCTCGCGAACGTCGTCTAGGTTGCTCAACATGGCCTCGGCACGGCGAACCATCTGCTTGGCAGCAACCGCCTTGGAAGCCTTAGCTCCAAATTTGGCGGCCTGTAGGGTAAGTGTGGCTGCCTTTTTCTCTGCGATGGAGCGCTCGCGCTTGCGGCGTTCCTCGTCTTCTAGGCGCTGTTTCTGGTACTGCTTCCAGCCCATGTTGTAGATGTCGATTACCTGACGAATTGCGTCCAGATAAAAGACGCGGTTCACGGTCTCTTCAACCAGTTCAACATCGTGGCTGATAACAATCAACCCGCCCTGGTAGTTCTTTAGGAACTCGCGCAGCCAAACCACGGAATCCGCATCCAAGTGGTTGGTAGGTTCGTCGAGCAGCATGGTTTCGGCAGCAGAAAACAGAATTCTGGCTAGCTCAACGCGACGGCGCTGACCACCACTGAGGGTCTTGAGCGGTTGTTCGAGGATGTGCTCTTTGATACCGAGGTTGCTGGCAATAGCAGCCGCTTCGGCTTCTGCGGCGTAACCGCCGGCTGCCGAAAACTCTTCTTCGGCACGCGCGTAGCGTTTCATCGCAGATTCGTAAACCGCTTCGTCCACACTGCCCATGTCAATCGTGGCCTTTTCCATGCGTGCCACAATTTCGCCCATGCCACGGGCGTTCAAAATACGAGTGCGAGCCAGCTCTTCCGGGTCGCCAGAGCGGGGATCCTGAGGGAGGTAACCGATTTCGCCCGATGATTCAACTGAACCACCGGTAGGAAGCCCATCGCCTGCCAAAATCTTGGTAAGCGTGGTCTTGCCGGCACCGTTACGGCCAACCAAACCAACTTTGTCGCCCTTTTCAACGCGAAAGTTCACGCCAGACATCAGCGTGCGAGCACCGATGGTAATTTCTAGGTCTTTTGCGCCGATCATTAGATAGAGAAACCGATGGCGCGCATTTGCTCTTTGCCGTCTTCGGTGATCTTCTCTGGACCCCAGGGCGGCATCCAAACCCAGTTGATTCGAAATGCATCCACCACGCCGTCTAGGGCACCTGCGGTTTGCTCCTCTAGCACCTCGGTTAGCGGGCAGCCGGCCGAGGTAAGAGTCATGTTGATCAGCAAGGCGTCGTCGTCTACCGAGTGCTGAAGCCCATAGATCAGACCGAGGTCGACAATGTTTACGCCGATTTCAGGATCGATTACGTCTTTCAGCGCCTCGATGACTTCGTCATACTTGGCTGGTTCTAGTTCAATAACAGACAAAAGTTTTTACCTTAGTTGGCTGCGGCAGAAACGTAGCGGTCGTAGCCTTCGGCTTCTAGGCGGTCTGCAAGCTCTGGTCCGCCTTCTTCGGCTACCTTTCCGGCAACGAAAACGTGAACGAAGTCTGGCTTGATGTACTTGAGGATGCGGGTGTAGTGGGTGATCAAAAGCACGCCCATGTCCCCCGCTGCCTTGGCGCGGTTTACGCCTTCGGAAACGATCTTGAGCGCGTCCACGTCTAGGCCGGAGTCGGTCTCATCGAGAACCGCAAACTTAGGCTTTAGCAGTTCTAGCTGCAGGATCTCGTGGCGCTTCTTTTCTCCACCCGAGAAACCTTCGTTTACGTTTCGCTCGGTGAAGCTCTTGTCCATCTTTAGGGCTTCCATGGCCTCGCGGACGTCCTTGATCCAACCGCGAAGAGCCGGGGCTTCTCCATCGATGGCGGTCTTTGCGGTACGCAAGAAGTTGCTTACCGAAACACCTGGGATCTCAACCGGGTACTGCATGGCTAGGAATAGGCCGGCGCGAGCGCGCTCGTCTACCGACATCTCTAGAACGTTTTGGCCGTCTAGCAGGATCTCGCCCTCGGTGACCTCATACTTTGGGTGACCAGCGATGCTGTAGGCCAGGGTGGACTTACCGGAACCGTTTGGTCCCATGATGGCGTGAGTCTGGCCGCTGCGAATCGATAGATCCACACCGCGCAGGATTTCCTTAGCACCCTGCTCGGTCTGGACCGATACGTGCAGGTTCTTGATTTCAAGTAAAGACATTTGATTGCTCTCTTTGGTGTGGTTTTACTCTGGGTCGTAATCCAGATAGATGGTGTCGTCCTCGATCAGGACCGGGTAAACAGAAACTGGTTCGAAAGCCGGCAGGGTTAGGGCCTCTCCGGTGTCCAGGCTGAACTTAGCCCCGTGAGCCCAGCACTCGATGGTGTTGCCCTCGACAAAGCCCTCGGACAGCGAGATTTCACCGTGTGAGCACTTGTCATCGATGGCCTTGATTTCGCCAGACTTAGTCTTGACGATGGCGATTGCCTGCTCGCCAAGCTTGACGCGGATTGCCTTGCCAGCACGGATTTCGTCAACTGCACAGATGCGAATGGCCATTAGGAGTTGCTCCTTGCTAGTTCATTTTCGATAGCGAGAAGAAGGCGGGCCTCAATCTCTTCGTTCTTGATTTGCTGAATGATTTCGTTTAGGAAACCGCGAACCACTAGGCGTCGAGCTTCAGGTTCGTTGATTCCGCGGGCCCGTAAGTAGAACAACTGCTCGTCGTCAAAACGACCGCTTGCGCTGGCGTGGCCTGCTCCCTCAATCTGACCGGTTTCGATCTCGAGGTTAGGCACGGAATCCGCGCGGCAGCCATCGGTGAGTAGAAGGTTGCGGTTAAGTTCGTAGGTGTCGGTGCCCTCTGCGGCGGCACGAATCAGCACGTCTCCAACCCAGATGGTGTGGGCGTTTTTGCCCTGCAGCGCACCCTTATAGGTAACGCGAGAGCGGCAGTTTGGTGCGGCGTGGTCTACAAACAGACGGTGTTCCATCTGCTGACCGGCATCTGCAAAGTAAAGGCCCAACAGTTCAACCGATGCACCAGGTGATTCTAGGTAAGCGGTTGGAGTCACGCGAATGACCTTGCCGCCCAGGGTTACAACTACGTGCTTGAGCGTTGCATTGCGGCCAAGTTTTGCGTACTGAGCGCTGCTGTGTACCGAGCCGTCGTTCCAGTCCTGAATGCTGACCACGGTTAGGTGAGCGTTATCGCCAACGATGATCTCCAGGTTTTCCGCCAGAACGGCATCTCCCTTGTGATCGATGATTACGGTTCCCTCAGACCCAGCCAGCGCATTCACGATGAAGTGCATTGCGCTCGGGGTCTTGTCCTGCGAGTTCAGAGTGATCTGAACTTCGGTTTCGAGTTTGTGGTTGGCCGGTAGGGTCACCAGGTAGGCCTGCGCTGCGCTTTCCCAGGCGGCTGCCGATGGACGATCTTCTGGGATTCCAGCCGCCCCGAAGGCCGCGTTCTCTGGTCCTACCCAGGAGGTCACAACTTCTTCCGAGTGCTTGGACTGAATGTCGCCCATGTATTCGGCAAGTTCATCGGCGTCTAGGCCGACTAGTTGCTCGCTGGTGGTGTACTTCCACTGCTCTTCTCGGCGACTCACAGCCGCAAAGTCTGCCACCTTGGTGCTGCGAACTCGCTGGGAACGTGTCTGAATCGGCACCTCGGAACCTGGGCCGTAGGTTGGCTGGTTGGCCAATTCGGCTCCGTGTCCGTGCGCAACTAATCCGTGCTGGGCATCCTGCGCCAGCGGGGTTTGGGTTGTCATTAGCCGACAGCCCCTTCCATCTGCATTTCGATAAGTTTGTTTAGCTCAAGGGCGTACTCCATTGGTAGCTCCTTGGCGATTGGCTCAATGAATCCTCGAACGATCATGGCCATGGCTTCGTCTTCGGCCATACCTCGGGACTGCAAGTAGAACAGCTGTTCCTCGGAAACGCGCGAAACAGTTGCCTCGTGACCCATGCTCACGTCGTCTTCACGGACATCTACCGTTGGGTAGGTGTCGGAACGGCTAATGGTGTCAACCAAAAGCGCGTCGCAACGCACGGTGTTTGCAGAGTGGTGGGCACCAGGGTTTACGCGGACTTCACCGCGGTACGAGGTGCGGCCACCGCCACGGGCGATGGACTTAGAGACGATGGAAGAACTGGTGTAAGGAGCAAGGTGAATCATCTTGGCTCCTGCATCCTGGTGCTGACCTTCGCCTGCAAAAGCAACCGATAGGGTCTCGCCGCGGGCGTGCTCGCCAGCCAAGATAACCGCTGGGTACTTCATGGTCACCTTGGATCCGAT
>CANBWO010000030.1 GCA_947373155.1 Microbacteriaceae bacterium
TCACGATCGTCATGGTTGGCGAAAGCTCCATGATGGTTTCCTCAACGCGGCGGGTCGAGCCTGGATCAAGTGCCGAACAAGGCTCATCCATTAGCAGTACTTCTGGGTTCATTGCTAGCGAACGAGCGATGCAAAGACGCTGCTGCTGACCACCGGAAAGCGAAAGCGCTGGGTCGTTCAAACGGTCCTTTACTTCATTCCAGATAGAGGCACGACGAAGACTGGTCTCAACCAACTCTGCTGCGTTGTCCGACTTACGACCACTTAGCTTTAGGCCACTTAGCACGTTCTCTTTGATGCTCATAGTTGGGAACGGGTTTGGCTTCTGGAAAACCATGCCGATGCTTAGGCGAACGTTGGTTGGGTCCATCTCCGGTGCATAGATGTCCTTGTTGTCCAACAAGATCTCGCCGGCGAATCCAGCCGATGGGATTAGCTCGTGCATGCGGTTCAGGGTTCGCAAGAAGGTGCTCTTACCGCAACCCGAAGGGCCGATAAGCGCGGTTACCTGGTTGGATGGGAAGCTGAGGTTTACGTCGCGCAATACGTGACGCTCACCGAACCAGACGTTGACGTCTTTGGCGCGCAGGTGTGGAGTATCTACGGTCATTTTGGTTACTTTCTCTTCTTAGCTGTCTTGTCGCGGCTCACTAGGCGAGCTGCGGTAAACAAAACTGCAACCAGGATTAGCACCATCAGTGCCGCACCCCAGGCGCGCTGAACGCTGGTGTCGTTTACGTTGTGGATGTACGAAAAAATGTAGGTTGGCAGCGATGCCAGCGGCTGAGTCATGTCCGCGCTGGTTCCGTTGGCCGAGTTCACAGTCAGCAATAGCGGGGCGGTCTCACCGATTACGCGAGCCACACCAAGAATCACCGCGGTAATCAAACCGCTGCGAGCCGCCGGCAAGGTTACCTGAAGGAATGCGCGGTAGGCAGGTGCCCCCAGCGCGTAAGCGCCGTTTCGCAGGTCCTGCGGCACAAGACGAAGGGCTTCCTCAGCTACACGTGCAACGGTAGGGAGCATCAATGGCAAAAGAGCTGCCGAACCCAACCAACCGCCGTATCCCAAACGGAATACCAGAATCAAACTTGAGTAGATGAACAGACCGGCAACCACCGATGGCAAACCCGACATTGCCTGAACCAGGGTGCGAACAGTGTTGCGCAACTTGGAGCGGGTCTCGGTTAGGTACACCGCAACCAACAGCCCTAGCGGAACGGTTACCAGAGTTGCCAGACCAACAATGAGTCCGGATCCCAAAATAGCCGCCCCAACGCCGCCGTATTCAAGGCTGGTGGTCGGGGTGATATAGATGTTGTTCTGGCTAATGAACTGCCAGCTCATGGCCTTTAGACCCTGCGAAACCACAGACCAAACCACACTGGTAAGCAGAACGCCCACGAATGCGCTGAAGAAAATGGTAAAAACAACCAGCAGGGCATCTGCCTGACCCTTTTTGCCGTAAAGGTTGCGGCCTACCCAGACGCTGCTGATGATCTGTAACGGAAGGAAAACCAGGATTGCGGCAATCGCGTAGTCGATTTGGAACAGCAAAGCCAGCGAAACGGTAAGCAGCACCGGGATAACCGAAGCCGCCACCACCTTGACGGTGCGGGTTGGGTTTTTGGCCTTCCACGGTTCGGTGGCAGGGCGAGGTAGCTGCGGCAGGTTGCCCGGGTCTAAAGAAACGCGCATATCAGTCATTTAGCGCCTCCATGGCTGAGCTAGGTTTACGATCCAGGCGGCCACCCAGTTCACAAGCAGTGTGATGGTGAACAAAGCTAGACCGGCGGCCATCAATGCGCTGATTTCCTGCGTAGTGGCTTCACCGAACTTGGAAAGAATCACCGATGCAATCGATCCGCCACGGTTTTCAAGGACATCGACCCAGTTGATGTCGAAAGACAGGTTGAGCACGTAGTAGATGGCCACGGTCTCGCCGAGTGCGCGACCCATACCAAGCAGCACGCCACCCACGATGCCGCCCGATGCGGTTGGCAAAATAACGCCAAAGAACGAGGTTGCCTTGCTGCCGCCCAGAGCCAAAGCCGCATTGATGATGTCGCGATCCATCTGGCTAAAGATTTCACGAGCCACCGATGTGATGATCGGAACAATCATTACTGCAACAATCCAGCCCGCAATGAATGGGGTCCCCAAGTAACTCTTGGTTGAACTGGCGAAAACAGGGAACCAGCCGAGACCCTTGTTCAAAAGCGATGCCCAGTGCGCTGCGACTGGCGTGAAAACCAGCATGCCCCAAAGGCCAATAACAATGGATGGAATTGCGGCCAGTAGGTCAACAATCACGGTAGCCACAGCAGCGATGCGCTTGCTCGCCATGAACTCGATGAAGTAGGCAGTAGCAATGCTCATGGGCACTGCCAGAAGCACACCGCAGATTGCGATGAGAATCGAACCCCAGAGCATTGGCCCAATTTGAAGTACCGGTGGATCAATTGACCCGTTCCAGGTGCTGCCGCCGATGAAGCCGATGCCCTGCTGAGCAAAGGTAGGAACCGAGCGAATCAGCAAGAATACAAGAATTAGGGCGACCAGCACGATTGCGCCGTAGGCGGCCGCGCGGGCTAGGCCGTAAAAGACCCGGTCTGCCACAGAGTGTGGCTTGGTGCTCAGTTTGCGCTTGGCGGGCGCGCTGGTAAGGGCTTCACTCATAACTCCAATATTGGAGCGAATAGTTGAATACGTATCGTTAGCAAGGTTAACGAGAGGTGAATTACGGCGCGTTGAAAGAGCCCTAAAAACTTCGTGGCCAGAAATCCGGGTAAAGGAAAACCCCCCAGGCGAACCTGGGGGGTTTTCGGGATTTTGTTATCTAGAAGTAGAAACTACTTACTTGATCTTGTAGCTCTGGCTGTCGATGGTAACTCCGCCAACCTTGACCGATACCTTGTGGGTACCCTTCTTTAGGTTGAACGAGAAGCTGCCCGATGCGTTGCTCGAAGCCACGAACGACTTGATTGCAACGCCATCGCGAACGATGACAACCTTCTTGTTTGCAGCGAATGCCCAGTCAACGGTTACGCGCTTCTTTGCAAGAGTTACGTTGGCGTCAGTGACACCAGCGGTTAGCTCTGCTGCATCGGCAACTGCGCTACCAGAGGTAGCGGTAACCGAAGCGGTTCCGTTCTCGCCAGCGCCAACAACAAGCTTTAGAACAAGCTGGCCGTTGTCGTCGGTGGTGCCCTTAGCGATTGCTAGGTAGCCAACACCGGTGCTGGTTGCCGAAACATCTGCACCAGCAACTGGGTTGCCGTCGGCGTCGGTTGCGGTAGCAACAACGTCAACAACAGTTCCAGCCTGAGCGGAAGCAGGTACGGCTAGGGTAAGGGTTGCAACCGAGTCGGTAGCAGTTGGGATAACGTCTGCTGCAACAACCTGGAAACCAGCAGCTGCAGAAACTGCAGATACAGAGTTTACGGTGGTGGTAGCAGTTACGTATGCCCAGCCAAGCTCGTTCTCGTTAGCGTATAGCTTGACGGTGGCCATACCGTTGTTGTCGGTAACATCCGAAGCAACGGTTAGGTAGCCAACACCAGTGCTGGTTGCGGTTACGGTCTTGCCAGCAATCGCGTTACCAGCTGGGTCAGTGACGGTGATAACAACGTCAGTGTTCTGGCCTGCAACGGTGGTGTCTGGAACCGAAACGGTAACTACAGCTGGAGCCCACTCAACACGCACCGAGGTGGTGATGGTCTTGGTTCCGTTGTAGTAGCCAACAACGTAGTCAACGGTTGCGGCAGCAGCCTTGGTAACAACAGTGTTCAAGAAGCCCTTGGCGTCTACTGCAGAGTTGTTGTAGGTTGCGTCCGAGCCGCGTACGTCAAGGCTCAATGGTGCGGTTAGCTGGTTGCCGTAAACGTCGCGTACCGAGAAGGTAACAAGAGCGTTCTCGCCAACTAGAACAGCAGCGGTAGGAGCAGCGATAACGATCGATGCACCAGCAGCTGCTAGAGGAGCGTTGAATACAACGTTGCTCGAAACAGTTGCGGCACCCGAGGTTACGGTTACTGCGCTGGTACCGGTGGTGTTTCCAGCAGCGTTTACAGAGTAAGCGCCGTTAGCACCAGTGGTTACGGTGATCGAACCTAGTGCGTAGTTGGTTCCGTCGTAGAAGAACAGACCTGCACCAGAAACGGTAACGGTTGCGTATGGGCGAACGTCGTCCGAAGCACTAACAACACCGTTGATGGTGTGCCAGTTGGTTACGTTTGCACCGTTTGCAACGGTTAGGTCGGTAGCAGCTAGGTTACGTGCCGAGGTGGTTACCACGGTTACGGTCTTAGCAACTAGCTCAACGGCAACGCGTACCTTTAGGTCAACGTTGTCTACTGCAACAGGCGAACCGGTGTAGCCACCGTTGATGGCGTCTACCTGGCTGTACTTGATTGCGTAACGTACGTTACCGGTGGTGGTGCCGTTCTCAACGATGTTAAGAGTTGCAGCGCCGCCAACGATTGGTGCGTAGGTGTTGCTAGCGTCGGTTCCACCGGTGGTGGTGCTTCCGGTAACGATCTGAGCCTGTGCGTTGTAGCCTGCAGGAGCTGCTACACCGAACTGGTCCTTTAGAGTTACGCCAACCTGGAAGGTTCCACCCTTTACAACTGCACCGGTGGTAACCGAAGCTGCTGCGGTGTAGGCAATGGTTGCCTGGGTAAGGGTTAGCGAACCAGTTGCGTTGTCAGCCGAAGGAGCAAGAACGATGTCGTCGCCGTTCCAGCCAGCGGTTGCAATGTTTACGTAAGCTACACCGTTAGCGTCGGTTACGACGTTAATGGTTGCTGCGTGAACATCGGCGCTCTTGGTGTAGGTGGTTCCGTTAACGGTGATCGAACGGCCATCGGCAGCGGTGAATAGCGAAGTAACGCCTACCTTGATGGTCTTGCCCGAGATACCGCGTGCATCACCAGTTGCAGTTAGCTTGACCTGGAAGGCAGCGTTCTTGCGGAAGGTGTTGTTTGCAAGTAGGTTGTCGCCAACTACAGCTGCAGAAGCAATCGAGGTTACAGCTGCCGAAGCAACGGTTGCCGAAGCAACTGCGCCAAGCTTGGCTGCACCAAGGTATGCCTGTGCGGTGATAACTGCACCAGCGGTAAGGATCTTGGCAGCAGCACCCGAACCAAGAATTGCCGACGCGTTGAACTCGCGTACGTCGGTGCTCTGGGTTGCGGTGGTTGCGCTGTGTCCGTCAAGGCTGGTCCAGGTTAGGTCACGAACGTCGTAGGTGCCAACGCGGAAGTCAACCGAAACTGCAGGAGTACCTACGTAGTTGGTGTTAACGCCCGAGATAACAACCTTTGCGCTAAGTGCGCTCGAGTCGGTGGTGATTGCTGGAGCAGTCAGAGTGGTTACTGCGGCTAGGTCGGCTGCACCAAGGAAGGTTACAGTCTGGGTAGCTGCAAGCTCGCCAGCGTCTACTGCGTGGTTACCGTTTGCGTCTAGCCAAGAGGTAACTGCGAAGTGAGCGGTGGTGGAGCCGGTGCTCTGAAGGGTGATGGTCTTGTTGTTAGCCGAGATGCTCGAGTCGTAAACAACAACCGAAGCGTCGGTTGAGCGTACGTCTGCGCTAGCAGTCGAAACAGCGTTTGAGCCAAGGGTTACACGAGCGGTCGAGCCGTCGGTGTTTGCAACCTTGACCGATACGGTGGAGTAGCTCGACGACGGGATTTCAGACGACGCGGTAGAAGTAAGCGAGAAAGTCGCGCCTACTACACCAACGTAGCTGTCTCCAGCGGTCGGGGCCAGGGTCACACCAGCAGCAGCGTGCGCAGGGGCTCCAGCGAATAGCGAAGCCGCTACTGCAACTAGTGCACCAAACGCAAGTCCCTTACGGGAAATGTTGTTGGACATTGTTTTCCTTTTCATTATTTTTCTTGGTTTCCGATTCCTCGATAGAACCGGTTGCAAGGACACCAGGCCTCCAACCAAGCAGGGGGTCCACTATCCTTACAAATCTATTAACGCCCACAAGACGCCGTTGTTACGGTAGGCGAAAAACTTTTTGAAAAAACTTTTAGATTAGTTTTTTGGCATCGAAACGGTTAGAACCGCGTTTTGTAGACCAGAAGCGATGTCGGCCTGATCAAACTGTAGGCGCACCGTTGCCCCCTGCAATGCCGTATTACTCCATACTACCTGCTGGGCGTCTACTAAGTCACTAAGGATTCCGGTGAAAACCAGGTGATTACCCTGGTGCTCAACACCAGGCTGCAGCATATAAACAGTAAAGACATAGCCGTCTACGGTGAGGTTGAAAGCTAGGCTTTCTAGGCCATTTTTGGCAGAGTATCGGAAAGTAGCCGAGCATCCCTGGGTTTCACAAGCCACCAGGTAGGTTTTGGCGCTGGCAGCGCCAGCACCCTGGAAAGCGGCTGGAACAACTTGAACATCTTGTGGCGCACCCTGGTTTAGCGCCGCAGCTAGGGCAACCTCGTTTACCTCAACGCCATCGTTGGTAGCGGCAAGAAGAGATCGATCAAAGTTTTCTGGTGTCACAGCCGCCGTGGCGCTAACGAATGCAGCAGATTGCGCAGGAACAACCTGTGGCTGAGAAGCCGGCACCGAGGTTACTCCAGCGCGGCCGGCATCAGTTGGCTTCTCCTGAGCAACAGTGCCGCTAACCTGCGGAGTGCGGCCGTTCAGGCTGAACCACGAACCAACGGCGAGCACGAGCACAAATAAGGTAACCATTGCCTGAACGCCGACTTTTTTGCTTTCGGCGGCGGCTTTTCTGGCTGCGACAGAAAGAATCGCTCCGGCGCTCATACCAGAGGTGTCGACATCGCCAATTAGGGCTGCCTTGAAGGCAGCACGGGCGCGGAACATTAGCTGACGAGTCGCGTTCTCCGATAGCTGCACCTGGGCCGCAACTTCGGCTATGGATTTCTCTTCGTACATGGTGGCCAGCAAGACTTCGCGGTGACGCGGAGTGAGCTTGCTAAGAGCCAAACGAACTACCGCGGCATCGTCGGCTGCCTCTAAAGAGGCACTGACCTCGGGTAGGTCTGCAACCAGCTCGTGGTCATCGATGTTATTGATAACTGCACGGCCACTTGCGCGGATTACATCTAGGCAGAGCAGGCGGGTCTTCCACTTAAGGAAACGCAGAACGCCGACCTCGGAATCGAGCTCTGGCAGGGTGACCATTAGGTAAAGGAATGCATCCTGGACAACTTCGTCGATCTGGGACTGGTTGCTCAACCAGCGCTTGGAATAGCGCTCGAGGTGCGGACGAAAACGAGTGTAAATGTTGGCAAAGTCTTGGCTGGTCCAGTTTTTTAGGGTCTGCGCCTGAACCGAAGTCTCTTTGAGTTGAATCTGACCGAACTCGGAATCGCCAACTTCGTCTAGCAGGGCTTCGAACTCGTCTTCGAACGACTCCTGCGAAGGGTGCGGGGCAACCACAGACTCAAGGGTCACTGGTTCGTTTCCAGTTACCAAACGAAGCGAACGCTTCTTGCCAGCCATGATTTCCAATCCCGCCCGGAGGCAGAGTCAAGTTCCAGCGCAATTCTGCCAGACATTACTTATATACGGAAGAAAAACTAGTTTGTTACGGTGTGGGCCAGAATCGTCTAGATCTGAGCCAGGAACTCCAACATGGTGGCGTGGGTGGAACGCATGGTCTTTACCGCCGTGTGAATCTGTGCGCCTCGGGTGGCAAAAAGGGCATCTATGCCAGACAGCACCTCTTGCACAGGTTGTTGAGCGCTGAGTGCGACACCGCCCATGGCCGCCACCTGACCAATGCCTCTCGAGTCCTCACCAATCAGGAGGCTGGTCTTGCGTTGGCTGAGGCAAAAAATGTGGCTGTGAACCCGGTAGCCAACGTGAAAGTCGATGGTGTTCATAAAAGACTCAAAGCCATTGAAGTCGGCCTCAAAGCTGATCGGCTTAAATCCGTGCAGAAAGCCCCGCACCATCATGGCGCGATTCCAGCGGGTGTACTCGGCGCTCTTTTTTGAGTGTGTGCTCTTATAACCGGCCTGGAATGAGAGGAACTTTTGCGCCTTTGGGAAATCCTTGGCAAGTTTGGCCATGATAGGTGCCACCTGCGCCTGCGGAACCGCCGGCATGCTCAGAACTAGGCGCTTCACATTGGAATCGAACTCATAGTCCAAAGCCAACTTAGTTTCGTCGTACCAGGCCGGGCAGCCAGTCATGGAGACGTTGCTAACTCCGTTGGCCGCCAGCATCTGAACCGTTAGGTGATCGCGGGCACTGCTAAAACGGTTTTGGTCCTCATGAATCGCCTGGACAAACTCTTTGGCAGCAGGAGCAAAGGCAAAGTCCGCTGGTTGCTGGCCCAGCTTGCCCTTCCATCCCAGCCCAAATGGGATTACCGGAACTGTGATTCGCGACAAATCTAGGTTGTAAACATTTGGGTAGATTTTGTCTTGATAGGCAGGCCCGCCAGTAAGCAAAACCGCACGAGCCGAGTTGAAAACCTCATAGTGGGCATCGGTGATTTCTTTGCGGTTCACATCTATAACCTGAGCGTTTACGTGGGCTGCCAACAAAGCTCGGGCTCGGTGACCAATTAGGTAGTCTCCGGCATTCTTGAACGCACCAGTGAGGGTTACAACGCTATCCACCCGTCAAATCTACCTTCATCAAATACACTTACGTAAAACCGTTATTTAGATTTGGGGAACCTTGAGCCAGCCAAAGATTGCCGTGGTCATTCCGGCATATCGCGTGCTCAGGCACATCGATGCGGTTTTGGCAGCTATCCCACAAACCGTTTCATACATCTTTGTTGTTGACGACGCCTGCCCGGAACAGAGCGGCAAACATGTTGAAGCCACCTGCAAAGACCCGCGCGTGAAGGTGCTGTTCCACCAGGCCAACCAGGGTGTTGGCGGCGCAGTCATGACCGGCTACCAGGCGGTTCTTGAGACCGACGCCGAAATCGCAGTGAAGGTAGACGGCGATGGCCAAATGGACCTGAACCAACTTCCGCGTTTGGTCGCACCCATTATTCAGGGCAAAGCCGACTACACCAAGGGAAATCGTTTCAATAGCGTAGAGGCTCTGGAAAAGATGCCTAGGGTGAGAATCTTTGGCAACGCAGTGCTGTCGCTCATGAATAAATTTGCTTCCGGCCTCTGGCACATCACGGATCCAACCAATGGCTACACCGCAATCCACACCGATGTGCTTCGCGAACTGAGCTTTGTGAAAATTTCCAAGGGTTACTTCTTTGAGAGCGACATGCTTTTTAGGCTTTCGCTGTTGCGCGCAGTGGTGCTAGATGTGCCCATGAACGCGGTTTACGACGAGGAAGAAAGCAACCTCAGAATCAGCAAGATTATCCCCAAGTTCTTGCGTGGAAATACTTTGAACCTCTACAAGCGAGTTTTCTACCAGTACTATCTGCGCGAATGGTCTGCGGCATCCTTTGAACTTCCGCTGGGACTTCTGCTTGTGATCTTTGGTTTTGTGTCGGCGATTGTGACCTGGGTTACTGGAATCGGCAAAACCACCCCCGCCCCAGCCGGCACAGTGATGCTGGCGGCACTACCTTTGATTGTTGGCATCCAACTTTTGTTGGCATTCATAAACTTCGATGTGGAGTCTGCACCCCGCAACCCTCGTCACCTGGAAATTTAGACACCTACAAAACAAAACACCAAGGATCTCCGAAAGGATCAAAATGGCGTTCATCCAAGACCGACTGGTCTCACCACTGCGCAACAGTCGCTCGGCTCAGATTCTGGCCTATGCAACTCTTGCAATCGTTGTGGTTTACGTGCTGTTTATCCGCACTCTAGGTAACCTGCCAGACATCATGGGCGACGAACTTGCCTACAGCATGCAGGCTAGACACCTTCCGCTGGCAGATTCATCGCTGCCTAACTACCTGTACTTCTGGGTTTATGGCAGCACCACCGCCTGTGGCGTGGGTTTCTACGCCTGTTCCCAGGCGCTGAACATTGTGTTTACCCTTGGCGCCGGTGTGCTGCTTTATGTGATTGCTCGCCGTTACATTGCCCAGTGGGCCTCGATTTTTGTGGCTCTGGCATTCGTGCTTGGACCATTGAGCTCCTACACCTCTTACTTCATGCCAGAGAGCATGTACTTCTTCTTCTTGGCTTTGGTGATTTGGCACCTGACCAAGCAGGTGGCACAGACCGGCTACTGGTTCTGGGCGCAGGCCGGAATCTATGTTGGCTTGCTTAGCTTGGTCAAACCTCACGGTTTGTTGTTGCTTCCCGGCATTGTGACCTACCTAGTTGTAACCCAGTGGGCTCCAAGCGCAGGTCGCTGGCTGCGCCTGCTGATCAACGCGGGTTCGCTGGTGGCTAGCACCGTAGTTACCAAGTTGCTACTTGGTTTGATTTTGGCGGGGCCACATGGTCTGACTTTGTTTGGTGGCTACACCAACACCATCGGAAACGGAACCACCAACGCGGCGGTAAACACCGGTACCGCAGCCGGAACCGCAGCAGGCGCTGGGGCTGCCAATGGCGGCTTGTTCAGTGGTGACTCGATCGGCTTTATGTTTGGTCAGGTTGGCGTCCAGTTCCTGGCTGTCATGTTCGTTGCCGCTGTGCCAGTTGTAGCCTCGCTGGGCTACCTGGTTCGCTCCAAGGCTCGCGTTGAGGGCAATAAGCCACTGGCCGACTACTCGCTATTGATTTTGAGCATGTTGCTTTGGATGATCCCCACCATCGCAGCCTTCAACAACTTGATTCGCCTTGGCGGAGAAGACTCGGCTAACCGAATCATGCTTCGTTACTACGAGTTCCTTTTGCCATTGTTCCTAGTGACCTTGGTTGGCGCAGTTGCCAAGAGCCAGGTGCTTTCGAGCGTTTGGCGTTGGATTTTGGCGATTGCTGGTTCGGGCCTAGTAATCATTGCAAGCACCTTTATTTTGCAGTCGGTCACCGATGCGACTACCGGCGCAACCGCGCCTCGTTACCACCTTCAGTTCGTGGACTCATCGATGCTCAAGGTCATGTTGGACACTCCTTGGCTAGCGCCAGTAGTTGTAACTTTGACCATCATTGGGCTTTTGATTTGGGCGTCGAACGCACAGTGGGGTGGCCGCCTTTGGTTGGCCGCAATCTTGCCAGTGATTTTGATTTTGAGCAGCTTTGCCCTGGTTCAGAACTACTCATGGAGATCCAACACCACTCTGGCAGCGGACACTGCAGGGTTCTTGGTGCGCGATTCTATTCCAGGTGACGAATTCGGAAACCTCATGGTGATTGGTACGTCATCTGGAAACAAGAGCGAGTTGGTGACCAAGTTCCACCTCGATCACCCAGAGATCCAGACCACAGAGGTTCAAGACGCTACCTCTTACGCAGCCCCTGCGGGAGACACCAGCATTAAGTGGGAGCTTGCGCTTGGAAACGTTACTTTGACCGACCCGGGATGGGTGATGGCCAAGGTTGGGGGAGTGCAGTTGCTTCGCCGCGACACCGGAGAAGTGCACATCTTTGGTAATAACTCTTACACCGGTGGCTTTGTTCAAAGCCAGACTGGTTTGGATCGCGTTGGCGCTCAGGGCGTTTGTAGCACCTTGGGAACAGTGACTCTAACCGTGAACAAGGCAATCCAAAGCGGCGATGTGATCACCATGGGTCTTTCCAGCTACGTCTACTCGCAGGGTGGCCAGGTTGGAGTTTCCGTGGGAGACCAAACCGGAACTATCGGTTTGGGTGCCGCTCAGCGACCAATGGATGTGAAGTTGGTTGCTG
This sequence comes from Microbacteriaceae bacterium, assembly GCA_947373155.1. Classification (GTDB taxonomy): domain Bacteria; phylum Actinomycetota; class Actinomycetes; order Actinomycetales; family Microbacteriaceae; genus Rhodoluna. Next base: position 11,733 of record CANBWO010000030.1, read on the forward strand.
CCAACTCGCAGCCTACCCAGACCATCACGCTGACCATGCCTGCTGTGAACTACGCCGGTCTCTGCATCAGCTACATCGAAGTGCGCTAAGTCTGAAAACTAAAAACTGGGTGGTGGCTTACGCCACCACCCAGTTTTTTTAAAAACCGATTTGAGCTGAGACGCTAGGCGCGGTTTGCCAGATACCAGTCGTATGTACTCTGAACTCCTTGGCGCAGGCCAATCTTGGGCTCCCAGCCAAGTGCCTTGATTTTACTTACGTCTAACAGCTTGCGCGGGGTTCCGTTCGGCTTGGTGTCGTCCCAAAGGATCTCACCGGTGAAGCCAATGACGTCGGCAATCAGTTCGGTCAGCTCCTTTATGGTCACGTCCTCGCCAGTTCCCACGTTTAGGGCAACATCGCCATCGTAATTTTCTAGCAGGTGCACACAAGCCGCAGCTAGGTCGTCGGCATGTAAGAACTCGCGCATTGGGGTGCCGTCTCCCCAGCAGGTTACCGAGGTAGCTCCAGAAACTTTGGCCTCGTGAAAGCGACGGATTAGTGCGGGCAGAACGTGAGCGTTTTGCGGGTCGAAGTTGTCGCCAGGGCCATACATATTGGTTGGCATAGCCGAGATCCACTTGCGGTTGTATTCACGACGGTAAGACTCCACCAGCTTTAGGCCAGAAATCTTGGCAAGTGCGTAGGCCTCGTTGGTTGGCTCCAGAGCGCCAGTTAGTAAGTACTCCTCTTTGATTGGCTGAGGGGCCAGCTTTGGGTAGATACAAGACGAACCTAGGAACAATACCCGCTCGATTCCTGCTGCATGACAGGCATCAATCAGGTTGGTTTCGATCTGCAGGTTCTCGCTTAGGAACTCAACTGGGTAAGTGTTGTTGGCGTGAATGCCACCAACTTTGGCAGCTGCAATAACAACGGCATCTGGCTTCTGCTCGGCCACAAAGGCGAACACAGCCTTGCGGTCTAGGAGGTCAAGTTCCTGCCGGGTTCGCCCAAACCATTCGTGTTCCGGGTTGGATTCCACCGCGCGGGTGATCGCCGAACCAACTAGGCCACGGTGACCTGCCACATAAATTTTCAATTGGCTACTGCCTTTGCCCAGGTCTCGCCTGAAGGCACATCGGCTGCGTGGCCATTGATGGTAGCGATGTCGTGGTCGACCATGATCTGAGCTAACTGCTCAGGTCCTACCGAGTACTTCCAGCCGAAGGCATTGTGCGCCTTTGTTGCATCGCCAACCAGCGAGTCCACTTCGGTTGGGCGAAGGTAACGCTCATCGAAGCGAACGTAGTCTTGCCAGTTGAGGTTCACGTGCTTGAAAGACAACTCAACAAAGTCTTTGACCGAGAGGTCTGTGTTGGTGGCCACCACAAAGTCATCGCCTGCTGGTTGCTGAAGCATTTGCCACATTGCCACAACGTAATCTGGTGCGTAACCCCAGTCGCGTCGGGCATCGAGGTTGCCCAGGAATAGTTCCTTTTGCTGTCCCATGGCAATGCGTGCAACCGCGCGGGTAATCTTTCGGGTCACAAAGGTCTCGCCGCGGCGTGGGCTCTCGTGGTTGAACAAGATGCCGTTGCTGGCATGCATGCCATAGGCCTCACGGTAGTTCTTGGTGATCCAGTAGGAGTAAACCTTGGCAACGCCGTAAGGCGAACGTGGATAGAACTCGGTGTTCTCGTTCTGTGGTGGGTGCGCGGCGCCGAACATCTCGGAGCTAGACGCCTGGTAGTAGCGAATGGGCGCGCCGGTTTGGCGAATCGCCTCAAGTAGGCGAATGGTTCCGAGGCCGGTGGTGTCGCCGGTGTATTCAGGTTCGTCGAACGAGACGCGCACGTGGCTCTGCGCAGCCAGGTTGTAAACCTCATCCGGCTGAATCTGGTTAATGAGGGTAACTAGGCGCGAACCGTCGGTTAGGTCACCGTAGTGCAGGTGGAGTCTATTCTCTGGGTCATGTGGGTCACGGTAAAGGTGATCAATGCGCTCGGTATTGAAGGTGCTAGCGCGGCGAATAATGCCGTGCACGGAATACCCCTTGGCAAGAAGTAATTCAGCCAGGTAAGAGCCATCTTGCCCGGTGATGCCAGTGATAAGTGCAGTCTTCAACTTTGCCCCAACTTTCTAAACCACTCCAGTTTATCGGCGGGGGTAATCAGCCATGCGGACAGCACATTGAAAGTAGATTTATACCTGTGAAACTACTTTTTGTGCATGAGGTCTCGTACCGCAAAAAAGTAATTTTCGAGATGCACGAGTTTCCCGAACTGCTGGCCGAACGCGGGCATGAAGTCACCTTCTTTGACTTCGATGAGGGTGCCAAATTCCGTCATGGTGGGCTAACCCCAAGAACGCAAAAGATTGCTGGCAGGGTTCACAGCGATGCCTCGCTGAACGTGGTTCGACCGTTCCAACTCGGTGTCCCGGGGGTAGACCGACTTCTGGCCACCTTGACCTCTTGGGCTGGCCTTTGGAGAACCCTCGCAAAGGGCAACTTTGACGCGATTGTGCTTCTAGCGGTGCCGACGTATGGAATCCAAACCATCACGCTTGCCAAAATCTTTGGGGTTCCGGTTGCATTTCGGGCCCTGGATGTATCGCACAAGATTCGCAACAACGTGCTTGGTGCGGCTATCAAGGCTGTAGAACGCTTTGTTTATAAGCGTGCAGACCTAGTCCTTGGCAACAACCCCGCGATGACGTCCTACTGTGAAGAACTGGGTGGGCGAAACCTAAGTGGCAAACCGAGCCAAACTCTATTGGCACCGCTGGACCTGAGCCACTTTGAGGGTGTGGCTAAAAAATCGGACCTCGCTGGTTCACTGGGTATTCAGCCAACGGACAAAGTCATCACCTACATGGGTAGTTTCTTCTACTTCTCTGGCTTGGTTGAAATCATCGATGCATTTGCAGACGCCTTGAAGGCTGGCAAAGCCGCAGGTACCAAGCTGCTTTTGATTGGTGGCGGGGAGCAAGATGACGATCTGCGAGCTCAGGTGAAAAGCCTCGGCATCGAGGATCGGGTTATTTTCACCGGGTTTATCAACTACTCCCAGCTCCCCGATTATTTGGCGCTGAGCACAGTGACCATAAATCCACTCAAGAAGTCTTTGGTAACGGACACCGCCTTGCCTCACAAAGTTCTGCAGTACCTGGCCATGGGTCTACCTGTGGTTTCCACTCCCTTAGATGGTTTGCTGGCTGTTTTTGGAACCGAATCTGGAATTGTTTG
>CANBWO010000031.1 GCA_947373155.1 Microbacteriaceae bacterium
TTTGAACAGCGTCTTCTTGGCCGAGTGCGTGAAAGCCGGCCTCACCTCGGCAATCGTGCACGCTGCCCGAATCATGCCGCTCAACCAGATTCCAAAGCATCAACTAGACGCAGCCATGGATCTGATCTACGATCGCCGCACCTACGATGTCGATGGCAATGTCAGTTTCGACCCGCTAACCCAATACCTCGATGTTTTCAGTGGCGTTGACAGCGCTAGCGCCCGTCAATCGCGCGCTCAGGAGCTTGCAGCAATGCCACTCGAGGCTCGTCTAGTGCGTCGAATCATCGATGGAGAAAAAAAGGGTCTTGAACCAGACCTAGATGAAGCCCTGGCCGCCGGTAAGACCGCGCTCAGCATCATCAATGATCACCTACTTAGCGGTATGCAGGTGGTGGGAGAGCTGTTTGGCAAGGGCGAGATGCAGCTTCCGTTCGTGCTTCAAAGCGCTGAAGTGATGAAGACGGCCGTTGCCCACCTAGAACCATTCATCGAGAAGAGCGAAGATTCCGGTAAGGGTCGCATTCTGCTCGCCACGGTTCGCGGTGATGTTCACGACATCGGCAAAAACCTGGTGGATATCATTTTGAGTAACAACGGTTTTGAAACCGTGAACATTGGTATCAAGCAGCCCATCAACGAGATCCTGCGCGCCGCCGAGGAACACAACGTTGACGTGATTGGCATGAGCGGATTGCTAGTTAAATCAACTCAAATCATGAAGGAAAACCTCGAGGAGATGAACCAGCGAGGCAGTGCGACTCGTTGGCCAGTGATCCTCGGTGGTGCGGCGCTGACCCGCAGTTTTGTTGAGCAAGACCTTGCCGAAATATACGAGGGAGAAGTGCGTTACGCGCGCGACGCATTTGAAGGTCTCAGGCTCATGGACGCCATGGTCAAAATCAAGCGTGGCGACACTAGCGTTCAGCTGCCCGCATTAAAAAAGCGTGTTGTGGCCACCAAGAACATTTTGGAGCGAACCGAGGTGGCAGACCTACCGGCCCGAAGCGATGTGGCCACCGACAACAGGATTCCAACCTCGCCATTCCTCGGTACTCGAATCGTGAAAGGTATTCCGCTTCGCGACTATGCGAGCTACCTAGACGAACGTGCAACCTTCATGGGCCAGTGGGGATTGAAACCGGGGCGAGGCCAAGACGGTCTTAGCTACGAGGAACTTGTGGAGACCGAAGGACGCCCGCGCTTGCGATCCTGGCTCGAGCGAATTCAAACTGAGGGCTGGCTAGAAGCCGCCGTTGTCTACGGGTATTTCCCTGCTTACAGCGATGGCGATGACCTGGTGATCCTTCACCACGGTGCAGAGAATTCCACCGATGGCGGATCCGGGGGAGAGCCCGGCACCGAACGCTTGCGCTTTAGCTTCCCGCGTCAGGCACGCGATCGCCACCTTTGCCTTAGCGACTTTGTTGCAAGCAAGGAAAGCGGAAACATCGATGTGGTTCCATTCCAGTTGGTAACCATGGGTAATCGCATCAGTGAAGCGGCCAATGAACTTTACGCAGCAAATGAATACCGCGATTACCTTGAACTCCACGGCCTTTCCGTGCAGCTTACCGAGGCCCTCGCGGAGTTCTGGCACGCTCGAGTGCGCGAAGAACTTGGTTTTGGCGCCGAAGATCCCGAAAACGTGGAAGACAATTTCGACCTGAAGTACCGCGGTGCTCGTTATTCGTTCGGTTACCCAGCCTGCCCAAACTTAGAAGACCGCATCAAGCTGGTCACTTTGCTCAAACCAGAAGCAGTTGGGGTTACTTTGTCCGAGGAGCTCCAGCTGCACCCGGAGCAATCTACCGATGCGATGGTTTTGCACCATCCAGAGGCCAAGTACTTCTCGGTTTAGGAACCCCCATGAATCAGTCACCCGTTGAGTTTGCCAATTTGGCACTGGAGCGCGCTCGGGGACATATGGTTCAGCTTGAAACCGGAATCACTCACTATTGGACATATTCCGCCGATAAACCCTCCAGGCAAACCATCGTTATGGTTCATGGGTATCGTGGCAACCATCACGGCCTCGAAGCCCTTGCGGGCGCGCTGACGGACTTCAATGTTGTTATCCCAGACCTGCCAGGGTTCGGGCAGTCTGAGGAGCTCCATGGGCCTTACACCGTTGATGCCTACGCCCATTGGCTTGGGCTTTTTGTGGCTTCCCTAAAAACCGAGGGGATTGTTGTTCTAGGGCATTCCTTTGGTTCGATTGTGACTGCCGCCGCAGCCGCCAACCAACTTGATAATGACTTGATTCTGGTTAACCCGGTTTCTCGTTTTGAAAACCAACCGGAGCAGTGGTTCCTAAATCTTTTGGTAAACGCTTACTACGGGCTGGGTAACAATCTGCCTAAACCACTGGCAAATGGCTTACTCCGCAATCCCATGTTCGTTCGCATCATGTCCGAGGTGCTAGCCAAAACGCCGGAACCCGCTCTGCGTAAATGGATTCACAAACAACACGAACAGAACTTTAGTGATTTCGCCGACCGAAGAGTCGCAGTAGAGGGTTACCACGCCAGCATTTCGAAAAGCGTGGTCAGCTATTCTTCGGGTTTGAAAAACAAAGTGCTGCTAATAGCCGGAGAGCAAGATGACATCACTTCCTTGCCCGACCAGCTACGTGCCGCGACGTTGTTTACTAATGCCCAGCTAAAGGTGATTGCCTCGGTTGGCCACCTCATTCATTACGAAGCACCCGAGCAAGCTGCAATATTGATTCGAGCGTTTCTAAACGAGTCCAGTCAACATGCCTAAAACCGTATATTTTGATGCTCGTTACATTCGAGTGGATCACCACGATGGCATAAGTCGGTTTTCGGTTGGGCTCATAGAGGCTCTAATGCCAATGGTTGAGGTTGTTGCCATAATCAGCGATCATCGACAGCTCGACAAATTGCCATCGGGAATCAAGCACGTTTTTCTAAACGATCCCACCTCGTGGTTAGAGGTCTTTGCCGCCATGCGGCTAAACAAATACCGTCCTCAAATTGTGTATTCCCCAATGCAAACTATCGGTTCCATGGGCAGAAAGTTTTCCCTGGTGCTAACTCTTCACGACCTGATTTATTACCGCCACCCAAAGCCGCCACCATCGCTCCCGCTGGCGGTTCGTCTGGGTTGGCGACTGTATCACCTGACCTATTGGCCACAACGTCTGGTTCTTAATCGTGCCGACTCAGTAGTAACGGTTTCCCAAACCACCAAAGAACTAATGCTCAACCACAGGCTCACAAAGAAGCGCATCGATGTGGTTTACAACGCAGCGGGAGACCTTGATTCTGAATACGAGCACAAGCCCCCTGCCATGCGCCCCAGATCAAATCAGAACCTGGTTTACATGGGCAGTTTTATGGACTACAAGAACGTTGAAACGCTAATCAAGGGCATGAGCGACCTGCCTGGTTATCGCCTAAACCTACTCAGCTCAATCTCTCAAGATCGACTCGAGCAATTGCAGAGCCTTGTTTCGCCAACCGGGGGAGAAGTGGTCTTTCACAATGGCGTTTCGGAGGCCAAGTACCACGAGGTGCTCAGTTCCGCTGTGGCACTGGTAACCGCCTCCCGAGACGAAGGCTTTGGCATTCCATTGGTTGAGGCAATGGTGCGAGGTATTCCCGTGGTGGTTTCAGACATCCAGATTTTTAAGGAGATTGGTGGACAGGCGGCAACCTACTTCGAAACTGATTCTTCAACTTCTTTTAGCGATGCCGTTAGGTCGCTAGAAAACCCCGTGGTCTGGTCTGAGAAATCAAAGCTCGCTTTGCTTCATTCGGCCCAATTCAGTTGGACTAAGTCAGCAACAAGCCTGGTAAACGCGCTTTTTCAGTGACCCGCGGCAGCTAAACCGATTGCCTAATCGGCCTTCGGCCCACCAAGGGTGTGTGGCGCGTAATCCAAAATATTCCAACGAGTGGAATGAATCAAAGTGCTCAACGATGCATTACCGAAGCGCTCTCCGTCTGGCGGGAACTTTCCATCGCTGGCTAGCTTGATGGCTTTGCGAATGAATGCGCCATGCGAAACCGCTAACACTCGTTGTCCGGGGTAGGTGGCTGCGATGTGCTCCAATAGCCTTGCCGCTCTGGCAGCTAGCTCAGGAATAGTCTCACCATCTGGCACCACCATTCCCTCCGGAAATTGTTCACGATACTCGGCGTAGGTTAGGCCTTCGGCAGCTCCAAAGGCGCGCTCTAGCAGCAGCGGCTCGATGATTGGAGCTGGTAGCTCCGCAGCTGCCGCCACAATCCGCGCCGTGTCTAGCGCACGACTGAGCGGAGAGCTCAACAACACATCCCATTCGCTTCCAACGATTAGTTTGCCGGCGCGTTTAGCCTGATCGATGCCGATCTGGTTCAGTTCGATGTCTGTTGTGCCCTGGAGTCGAAAATCGATGTTCCAGTCGGTTTGCCCGTGACGCAACAAACCAAGAACCGTGTTAGTCAATCAGGAGCCTCTCAAGGGCCAGGGAGGTATTGGCCTCAATTTTTGCAAACGCCAGTTCATCACCCTTGGTTGGGCCTAGGTTCACGATAACAATGGGTTTTTCAGCTTTGAGCGCCCGCTTAACAAAGCGCATTCCAGAGTTGACCGCCAAGGAGGTCCCAGCTACCAGAAGCGCCTGGCTGGAATCCAAAAGGTTGAAGCATTTTTCAACCAAATCTGCAGCAACTGACTCACCAAAAAACACCACATCGGGTTTCAGAGTGCCGCCGCAGGAGGGGCAAAAAGGAATCTTGAAATCAGCTGTTGCTTCGATTTCGGCATCTCCATCGGGGGTGTACTCGATATCTGGATCAACCACCACATTCGGGTTCAGATCTCTAAGAATCAAGTCCACATCGGTTCGAGAAATTGCTTTCTTGCATTGCATACAACGCACCTGATCCAAGCGACCATGAAGTTCAAAGACATTTTTAGAACCGGCTACCTGATGCAGGCCATCAACATTTTGAGTGATGATGCCTGAAACATCGCCCATTTTTTCGGCCAGCGCCAGAGCAAAGTGACCAGCGTTTGGCTTGGCTAGGTGAATCCGTGACCAACCCACGTAACTGCGAGCCCAATACCTTTGCTGAGCCGCAAAACTTCCCATGAATGAATCAAAGGTCATGGGGTGCTGCTTGGGCGTGGTGCCTTTGCCGCGGTAATCAGGAATTCCTGAATCCGTGCTGATTCCGGCGCCTGTTAGAACAGCGATGGATTTGCCTGCCAACTTTTGCCGCGCGTAATCGATGCCGTACATGGCTGCGGCAGATAGCTGTGGTTCGGCTTGGTTTTCGACTGACATCACTACAAGTTTAACCTTGGCGGGTGCGCGCCTGTCTTATGTGGGAATATTGAGCAGTTATCAGGAGACTAAGTGATCAAATATCTGGGCTCAAAGCGCACTCTCGTGCCCGTTTTGAGCAAACTGGCCGAAGCCAGCGGGGCCAAAACTAGCCTGGATTTGTTCACCGGCACCACTCGCGTAGCCCAAGCCTTTAAGAATCTGGGGCAACACGTCACGGCAACGGACTTGGCCTCTTATTCATATGTGTTCTCCAAAACCTGGATCGAACTAGACGCTTTGGCTCAGAATCAAAATGATCTCAACGATGCGCTTGCGTATCTGAACTCCGTGCCTGGCCAACCGGGTTACTTCACCAAGTCATTCTGCGAGGATGCCCGCTATTTTCAGCCAAAAAATGGCGAGAAAGTGGACGCGATTCGCAACCGCATCGAGGCTGAATTCAAGGATTCTTGGATGTACTTTCCGCTGCTGACCAGCCTGATTCTGGCCGCTGATCGCGTTGACAGCACCACGGGAATCCAGATGGCATTTCTAAAGCAATGGTCGTCTAGGAGTAACACGAATCTGATCATGAAAGACCCTGGATTGCTTCCAGGCCTTGGGACTGCTGTGCAAGGCGATGTCATTGAATTAGCCAGCCAACTGGGCTCCGTGGATTTGGCGTATCTGGATCCTCCATACAACCAACACCGGTACTTTGCCAACTATCACGTTTGGGAGACCTTGGTCCGCTGGGATTCGCCAGAATCGTATGGCATTGCGAATAAGCGCATCGATGTTCGAGACGAAGGCACCAAGAGCGCTTTCAACTCAAAGAAAACCATGGCGTCGTCTTTGGCCAAGGTGGTAGAGGATCTGAAGTGCGAAACCATGATTCTGAGCTACAACAATGAATCCTGGTTGAGTCGCGACGAGCTTTTCGCTTTGGTGGAACCCAAGGGCAAGGTTCAGATTTTGGACTTCGACTTTAAGCGCTACGTTGGCGCTCAAATTGGGGTCTATAACAAACTCGGGAAAAAAGTGGGCGAACCAGGTCACGCCAGAAATATCGAGCATATTGTTTTGGCTGGTCCCAAAGCGACAGTAGACCGAATGTCTGCTGCAATCCTGGGTTGAAGTGCGGGCTAGTTGCCGGACTTGCTTTGTTTGCGACTACTAACCGGTTCGCGGATCCTGCTGGCGTCAAAAACTGCGTGACGAGATCCTAGTAATCCGAAATAGAGCGGTTGCAGAAGTACGAAAGCCGCGGTTAGGGCTACCGGATCTTTTCCGAAACCCTGAGCCACACGGTGAGCGGCCACGGCAGCCATGACTCCGAAAAGAATTATGGCGGCTTCCGGCACAACAGTGGTGAGGGTGTCCCACAAGAGACCAAAAGGACCAGGAGTGGCCCCAAAATTGAAAGCGGCCGACCAGTCACCGGTCACTCCAAGCACCTGGATTCTTTGGATTAGTTTGTCGATAGTCACCGGCAGGTCAAGAATTGAATCCAACTCGGAAATCCCAAACAAACCAAGCAAACTCCAATAGCCGCTTTTGCCAGAGAGTTTAAAGAAATCCCAAAACTGATAGACCGGGATCCAAGCGCGCCAAACCGGAACGCCAACTCTGGCATAGATTCGTGCGAGCATGGCCGAGTTGGCCACAAAAAAAATAAAATAGCCGCCAATTATTACTGCGACAACGACCACGGAAAGATTTAGGACTCCGTCGATTGTAGAGAAATCCAGATTCAAAATCCCCCCTCTCGGCCTTCAAACGACTCAAGTAATAAGCCTAGGCAATTTCCAGTTTCCAAACTGGTTGGGGGAGCAATATGAAACTAATTGTTTTTTCTAGGCTAAAGCGATTGACAGCTCAAAATCCTGTCCCGAGTTTTCGAGCAAGATTGGCTCTGGAATCGTTTTCGCGGTTCCTACAAAGGTGATCAAGAAACTTTTGCGCGCGAACTCTGGGAATCCCAGACCTGTTGATTTGCCCGTTATTAGCAACTCGCCGCCAGAGCGTTTCAGAGTGATTGTAGTAACCACTCGCTCATCATTTAAAGCCCCAAAGGTAAGCCCGTCGTCTTCTTGCAAGAACGACTCGAACATGCCATCCGTCGAAGGCACGAATACTCGTAGCTCGAGTTGATTGGGGAAGTGCCCATCGGTGCTCAGGGGAGTGTCTTGCCACATCGGGATAACCGCACCTGCTTTGACCAAGACTGGAATGTTCTCGGCCGGTGCAGCAATACGGTGGCGCTCGCCTTTGGAAAGCAAACTGGTTCCAAGGTTCCAGTCAAACCATTCTCCAGCGGGCAGGTAAACCCCACGCTCAACAGACTTGGCCTCGGTAATTGGGGCCACCAAAATGTGATCACCTAATAGGTATTGATCGTCAGTGTTCCGGACTTCTGAATCGTATTGGTAGTCAAAGATGAGAGGTCGTTGAATAGGTGCACCGGTCTCACTGGCCTTCACGAAAGCACTGTAGAGATAAGGCATTAGGCGGTACCGCAGGTTCACGGCATCGCGGTAGATGTCCAAGACCTCTGGTCCAAACGACCAGGGGTATTGGTCGATTTGCCCCGCAACGCTGTGGTTTCGGGCAAACGGAGTTAGGGCACCGTATTGAATCCAGCGGGACAACAACTCAGGGTTACTGTCTTCACCAAAACCACCGATGTCTGCGCCTACAAAAGATTGCCCACTAATAGAAAGGCCCGCGCCCATCGGGATGCTTAGCCATAGGTGATCCCAACGCGACATGTTGTCGCCCATCCAGTTGGCAGCGTAACGCTGGATGCCGGGGGAGCCGGCCCTGGACAACACAAAGGTCCTTAGGTCTGGCATAGATTCCCTGAGTCCCTGCACGGTCCCCATGGCCATTAGCAAGGCATAGGCGTTGTGATAGCGCTCATGGCTAAACTCTCCGTTACCAAAACGCATGTGCTCTGCTGGAATGTCGCCCGTGGCGGGTTCGTTCATGTCGTTCCAGATTCCAGCCAGGCCGCTTTTCACGTGCTTGGCGTTCAAATCACCCCACCAGTCACGTGCATCTGGGTTCACGAAATCAGGGAAGGCCGTGTTTCCTGGCCAGACCTGTCCGATGTAAATGTCTCCGCCTTCGGTTTTGCAGAAAACATCCCTAGCCAAACCAGAGTCGAACACCTGGTAACCCGGATCGAATTTAACTCCGGGATCGATAATCGTGACCACTCGAATACCTTCGCTGCGTAGCTGCGCCAGCATGGCCTCTGGGCTCGGGAACAACCCCTCATTCCAGGTGAATACGCGATAGCCATCCATGTAATCGATATCTAGCCAAAGAACATCCACCGGGATTTGAAGCTCCTGATATTTAGCGGCCAGGTCTAGAACCTGCTGCTGGCTGTACTGATGCCAACGGCACTGATGATGTCCCAAGGCCCAGATTGGTGGCAATGCGGTGCGCCCAGTTAGCCAGGTGTAATCGGTCAAAATAGCTGCCATCGATGGCCCCGCGAAGAAGTACTCGGTGTACTGGCCACCCTCGAACTTGATTCGGTAATGATCTGCAGGACGGAAATCGTAGTAACTGCGATAACCGTTGTCGATGAACGACCCTGCGATCATCCCAGATGCCGAATCCTGGTGGTAGTAAAAGGGGATTGATACGTAATAAGGATCGAACTCAATCGAGGTATTGTCCGCGCGTGGGTCGGTTCCAGGCAAAGCCTTGGTGAACTCACCGCTAGCGGCTGGGCTAAGAACATCAACGTTCCACAGGGTGAAATCTCTGCCCCTGCGGTCGAAACCACCAGTTTTCTCACCCAGTCCGTAAATGGCATCATCGGCTCCCGCCGAACGGTACAGCTCAAATGCGTCGTTCAAAGTGGCATAACCGGCGAAGCCAGGCTTGCTCTGGAATACAACGGAACCATCGGTTCGGTAGACATCGATGGAAAAATTCTGAAGCTGTATTTCGAATCTCAGATTCGCGGTGGAAAGAGTTGCTTTTTCAGTGTTGTGTTCAACGGAAAAACTGCGGTCCAAGCCAAGAGTGTTGGCTACGGCAATCGGGTCAATCGCCAAGGCATAACTTGGTGACTCATCAAAAACGCCACCGCGGCTTATTTTCACTCGAAGCAGGTCTGATTTGATTACATCGATGCGAAGTTTTTCGTGGCCGAGATTTGCCTCGATGCCGTCTTGTGACTGGACAAGATTGGTTACCGAGCGAAGAGCAATTAGCGATGATTTCTGCATAAGAACCAATGCTAGGGGAGCAAAAAGCGGGTAAACGCTTACAGACAAAACCTAAATTGAATAGGTATCGTCGGTCTTTGTTGCACGACTTCTAATTTGATTGGTACCCACCACAGTTGAGTTTGCCGGTACCGTCTTGGTTACCACGGCATTTGCACCCACAGATGACCCATTGCCCACGGTGATATTGCCAATCACCTTGGCACCAGCGCCTAGAACCACGTTGTCACCGATGGTGGGGTGGCGCTTTTCCTTAGTGTTTTGATTTCCGCCCAAAGTTACCTGGTGATAGACCAAGACATCGTCGCCTATTACGGCGGTGGCTCCGATAACAACACCGTTTCCATGATCGATTACAAAGCGTCGGCCAATTTTTGCAGCTGGATGAATCTCGATTCCGCTCCAAAGCTTTGCCCAGTTGCTAACCAGTCGGGCAAGGGTATAAAGCTTTGCTTTCCAAAGTCGGTGAGCAAGGCGATAGCACCAAACCGCGTGAATACCGGTTGTGGTCAAAAGCAACTCAAACCCGTTTCGGGCGGCAGGATCGAGCGCCAACCCGGTGTTTATGTCTTCTTTGATTCTCTTAAGCATGTCCGCCTAGTTTGCCAGAGTTCAAGCCGAAAAAGAAAAGGGGCGCCAGGGCGCCCCTTTTGCAAACTACTTGGCTGTGTACTGATCGGTTAGATCTTTGTAAAGCAGGCTCGAAAGGTAACGCTCACCGAATGAAGGAATAATCACAACGATGTTTTTACCAGCGAATTCCGGACGCTTTGAGACTTCGTTAGCCGCCCAGATAGCCGAGCCCGAGGAGATGCCAACCAGAAGGCCTTCCTCGGCAGCCGCACGACGAGCCCAAATGAACGACGTTTCGTTCACGGCGTCGAACACCTCGTCATAGACGCTGGTGTCAAGAATTGATGGCACAAAGTTTGGCCCGATACCCGCGAGCGGGTGAGGTCCAGGGGCTCCACCGGAAAGGATTGGCGAGGCAGCTGGCTCAACCACAAACACCTTGATGTCCGGGTTGTACTCCTTGAGTCGACGACCGGTACCAGTTACGGTGCCTCCGGTTCCAGAACCGGCAACTAGCGCAGCAACATCGCCGTTTAGGTCACGCCAAATCTCTTCGCCAGTGGTCTCGTAGTGAATCTTTGGGCCGGCTGGGTTGTCGAACTGACGAACCAGAACGGCTCCGTCGATTTCCTTGCCGAGTTCCTCTGCTTTAGCAACAGCGCCCTTCATGCCCTCAGAGCCCGGAGTCAAAACAAGTTCTGCACCGTATGCGCGAAGCAGCACCTTGCGCTCGGTGCTCATGGTCTCCGGCATTGTGAGCACAACGCGGTAACCGCGGGCGGCACCAACCAGGGCTAGGCCAATGCCGGTGTTACCGCTGGTGGCCTCGATGATCGTTCCGCCAGGCTTTAGCTCTCCGTTAGCCTCTGCGGTATCAACCATGGCGATAGCTAGTCGGTCTTTGACCGAAGAAGATGGGTTGTAGAACTCGAGCTTGGCATAAACGTTTGCCTGGCCTTCGATGATTCGGTTTAGTCGAACCAAAGGTGTGTTGCCGAATGCTTCGGTGATGTTATTGAAGATTGCCATGAGAGCTCCTCTTTTGCGCGAACCTCAAAAGTGTATCCAACGGCTTGAAACCTCTGGATTTTGTTGCGTTTGATTACAACGTTAAGTTACGTAGTGGATACTGACTGAACTAAAACGAACTCAGAGCCATCAAGGACAATCATTGGGGAAACCAAAACTGTGGGCCATCCCGGTCGCAAAATTAGCGCCGACTCTGATTCTGGTATTCCTGATTCAATGCTGGGGGATTGCCACTCCATCATTGTGGGCAGATGAAATAGCAACTATTTCTGCCGCTTCCCGACCGCTTTCAGCGCTTTGGGTGTTACTTCAGAAGATCGACATGGTTCACGGAACTTACTACCTTTTCATGCACTTTTGGGGGAAGGTTTTTGGTTTGAGCCCGTTCTGGCTCAGGCTACCTAGCGCTCTGGCTATCACAGCAACAGGCGCAGTTATTTGGTTGATCGCTAAAAAAGTTTCCGGCGAGCGCCTGGCCTGGTGGGCTCTGGCGATTGCTGCTTTCATGCCTCGTTTGTCATGGGCCGCTACCGAGGGTAGGTCCTATGCACTTAGCGCTCTGGTTGGCGCACTTATTTGCCTATTTTTCATTGACGCTTTTGTGGTGGCCGAGAATGGCAAGTCAAAGCTTTGGGTTGCCTACGGTCTGGCTCTGGGGCTTGGAATAAACCTTTTTGTCTACACAATCCTTCTTGCGATCACCCAGGGGCTCTGGCTGAAACTCACTCGGAAAGCAATACCAAAACAGTGGTGGTGGGGACTCACGACTGGTCTTGCCATTGGCCTTTTTGTTACCGTCTGGGCAGGTATCGAACACGGTCAGGTCGCTTGGTTACCAAAAGTTTCGATTCGAACCATCGGTGAGATTTTGGTTGGGCAAAACTTTTTGGGCACCGACACAGTAGCCCTCTTGGCTACCGGATTGATCATCGCCCTCGCTCTTGGGGCCAGAAGACAACCGACGAGCGCTCTAGAAGACCAGATGATCAGCCTTTGGACTCTGTCTGCCGTGTTACCGCCAGCAGTCATTATCGGCTACTCGCTTCTGGGTTCTTCTATTTACGATTCCCGTTACTTCACCTTTGCGACTCCCATGGTTGTTCTGCTCCTAGCTTTGGCATTAGACAAGCTCATGCCGAGGTTCGCCGGCTGGGTTTCGCTGGCAGTTATCTTGGCTTTGTGTTTACTGCCTTACTTTGACTTTCGTGGCCCTAAAGGCAAGCCAACGAACTGGGCTCATGTTGCTAGTTCGGTAGCTCAAAAAGCGAAATCCGGAGACACTATTTTGTATGCGGACTATGCGGAGAGATCCCCGTCGGTGAGCAGAATTTCCATTGGGTATCCCGAAGCCTTCCAAGGGCTAAAGGACGTCACACGCAAGGGCACTAAACATAGCCTTGATGGGCTCTATCCGGAGCGCACGCCGCTATCGAAAGTTCTGGGCAAATTGGTTGGTTCGCCTAGGATTTGGGTGCTCTCGAACCGACTCAAGGATTCGGCGCAAGTGTCTTCGTTAACCAAACTTCTGGCGGGTGTCGGATATTC
Organism: Microbacteriaceae bacterium; assembly: GCA_947373155.1. Lineage (GTDB taxonomy): Bacteria > Actinomycetota > Actinomycetes > Actinomycetales > Microbacteriaceae > Rhodoluna. The sequence continues at coordinate 12,679 of CANBWO010000031.1, forward strand.
GCTGTCGGAACGCACGGCGATTGGCTCCGAAGACCTTTCCGAGTTCTTGCGTTAGATTCCGAGGCAAATCCAAAACTCAAGGTTGCTCACAGGTAACTGTCTGAAACTGAGCCAATGCAAAGAAGAATGCAATGGTTTTGGGGGATTGGCCTAGCAGCGATTGCAGGTTTGACCGCCTTCAACGTTTTTTTCAAACTCGAACTGGCTGAGCGTTCCGGTTATTACGCCATCTTGGCAACCAGCATGAGCCGAAATTGGCACAACTTTTTCTTTGGGGCATTAGACCCAGCGGCAATGCTTGGCCTCGACAAAATCCCAGGAAGTTACTGGATACCGGCACTTCTAGTGAAATTGTTCGGATTTCATAATCGATCTGTGGTCGCCCCAAACGGAGTTGCCACAATTCTCGCGGTAATTATTATTGCCTACACGGCAAAGCGCCTTGGAGGAGTTTGGTTTGGTTTGCTGGCGGGCGGATTACTTGCCACTACACCCGTCATTGTCGCAGTAGCCCGGTCTAACCAACCGCTAAGTTTCTTCTTGCTTAGCATGACCATCGCTGCCTATTGCATGACAGTTGCCTTACAAGCCCAAAGTCGCAAGTATTTGATTTACGCCGGCTTGGCCATTGGATTGGCGTTCCAGAGCTACATGATTGTGGCCTGGGCAGTTTGGCCCGCATTGGCAATAGCTTGGCTCTTCACAAATCGAACCAGGTCTAGGAAACTTGTTGACCTGTTGCTCGCGGGGGGTTCGTCAATCGTGGTCTCGGTCGCATGGATCTCCACTGTTTGGCTGGTCCCGGCAAGCCGCCGACCATACATCGGCAATACTCTGCACAACAATCCCTGGGAAATGGTATTTGGTTACAACGGAATTGGCCGATTCAATACCGGTGGCAAGATGACGGGTGAGATTCAGAATTCTTTGATTAGCTTCAAAACTTTCACTCCACCGTTCTCCGGAAAGCCATCGGTGTATCGATTCTTTTATCACCAGATAATCGGGCAGATTAGTTGGCTAATACCTGCCACAGTAATTGCGATTGTTTTCTTGCTCTTGGTAAGGCGACACCTGCCTCACGTGATTCTGTTTGGAACCTGGTTCGCAATCGATCTGATTATGTTCAGCGCCGTTTCAGGAATGCATCAGTTCTACACAGCAACTATGGCAATACCCATGGTTTTGCTAGTTGCGATTGCGCTTCGAGAAGCCGCTCAATCCAAAGCGAAGGTTTGGCGTGCCAGCATGGTTTTGGCTACGGCCGCTTTCACCCTGGTTGTTTTATCTGCCAACCCTAATTACCTTCCGGCTGTACCGTTTCTGCAACTTGGTTTTGGTCTGCTATTTGTGATCATGCTGTTTGTTGCACCCGAGAAACCATTATTTCGTCGGGCAACTGCGCTAATGGCTGTCCTGGCAGTGTCGCTCACTCCGCTGGCGTGGTCGGTAGATGCCATGAATCACCCCAGCTACGTGAATCCGATTGCAGGTCCTGGAGACACCTACAACATAAAATTCGCTCACAAGAGCACTCACTCAACCCCAACGGGATCTGACTCGAATCAACCCGCTTCACCCGCGGTCTCTCACGGAAAACTAATCAAGTACCTAATCGCTAATCAAAATCACTCCAAGTTCATGGTGGTAGCTTTCGGAGTTGATGGTGCGGCTTCGTACATACTTCAGTCCAATCGTCTGGTGTTACCCATCGGAGGCTTTAATGGCGCCGACCCGGTTCCGACACTTGCAAAATTCAAGCAAATGGTAGCCAAGGGCGAAATCAACCAGGTGCTAACCAACCATTTCAAGGGCGACAGCAAACAATTCGGTTTTTGGCAATCGACCAAGATCAAGGCCTGGGTCAAGGCGAATTGCCAAAAGGACTACAAAGTTCCACAAAAAGTTACCCTCTATGCCTGTCACCCGGCCTCTAAATAGTTAGAGCCTTAGACTTTTTTGAATTCCACAGTTAGGACTGTCATGACGAAACCTGCGATTCTCTCCAAACTCCCGTTGCCTACTCGCTGGCCGGCTTGGCTTATCGGTTCCCTGGTGCTTGCACTGGTAAGCGGAGTGGCCGGCCTAAACCCTGCTTTTCTGGAAGGCGAATTTCAAATCGATAAAGCATTGAACGCCGCCGGGGGAGGCATTGCTAATAAGGTTTCAGT
>CANBWO010000032.1 GCA_947373155.1 Microbacteriaceae bacterium
GGTATGTACAACTGGGGAGTTCTTGCACCAGGCGGAATCGCTGAATCACAGGTTGCAGATATGCAGCTAGCCGGACTCAGGATTGGCGCGGTCGCGAGTCGAAACCTTGAACGCGCCCAAGCTTTTGCCGTCAAGTTCAACATCCCCGATGCCTATGGGTCTTACGCTGAACTACTCGCTGATCCAGCCATCGATGTGGTCTACGTTTGCAACACTCAGAACGCTCACCTAGAAACGGCGCTCGCCGTAATCGCCGCTGGCAAGAACCTGTTGCTCGAAAAGCCTTTCACCCTGAACGCAAACCAGGCCGCTCAAATTGTTTCCGCGGCTAAGGCAAAAGAAGTGTTTGTGATGGAGGCCATGTGGACGCGCTTTTTGCCAAACCACGTGCGTTTGTTTGAGATCTTGGCCGAAGGCACGATTGGTGAAATCAACCAGGTGGTAGCCGACCACACTCAGTACCTGCCGGTAGAAATCGCTCCTCGTCTCTACGAACCGGAGCTCGCTGGCGGGTCCATCATCGACCTCGGGGTTTACCCAATTTCGTTTGCTCACCGCATCTTTGGTGCCCCACTTGGCATCGCCGCAAAGGCAAAGCTAAACAGCGATGGCCTGGATCTGCACACCGCAATGTTGTTCGATTACCAGGGCGACAAACAGGCTGTTCTAACCAGCGGCATTGATAGCCCTGGCCCAGTCAACGCGGTGATCTTGGGAAGCAAGGGACGCATTTTTTTGGAGCGTCAGTTTTACGAGAACAGCTCGTTCACAGTGTTCGACCACAGCGAGCAAATCATTGAGCGCTACGAGGCTAAAATTCACGGTAGGGGCATGCAACACCAGGCCATTCACGTTGAAGAATGCTTGGCTGCCGGCCTGCTGGAAAGTCCAATCATGAGTCTCACGGAAACCGTTGAGATCATGGAAGTGATGGACCAGGTGCGTGCCCTCATTGGTGTAACTTACCCGGGAGAATGATGTCTGAAACAAAGCGATTTGCTTACTTCAAAGAGGTAGCAATCGGTGCCAGCGTGGGTGCACTTGTGCTAGCGCTGGTGATTGTTGGTTTTAGTATTTCGGGTGTTGCCGGTTTGCAAACTCCTGGTCCAAGCAGTTCGCCTTCTAACAGCTCATCCGCGGTCTCACCAACCGCAACTGCAGCTGCCTGTCTTGTCACTCCGCAACTGTCAGACTCACGTCTGGGTAATGTTCAGGCCCTAGTGGTCAACGCCGCTAACGATCAGGTGTTACTTGATGTAAATGGCCAGACCGCTTCCGCCACTGCCTCCACAATGAAACTCTTAACTGCCGCCGCCGCAATGCAAATTTTGGGGCCAAACTACCGAGTCGCCACTCATATTTATCGTGACCCAACCGACCCATCGGTGATCTATTTTGTGGGTTCGGGTGACCCTACGATTACCCGCGTTGGTCCTGGAAAGCAGAGCGTTTATCAGAACGCTCCAAGGCTAAGCGACCTGGCGGTTCAGGTTAATAAGGCCCTGGGAACCACCCCGATCACCAAAATCGTCACCGATTCCACCATGTTCGGGGGCCCGCAGTGGTTGCCTAGCGTAGACCCGGCGGAGCGAACCAATGGTTATCTCGGTCTGGTCAGTGCCCTAGAAGTAGACGGCGACCGAAACGACCCTGCCAAAGAAACCTCTCCGCGCAGTGCAACTCCGGAACTACGAGCCGGAACCTGGCTAAAGCAGGCGCTGGGTGCCAGTGCTACCGGCGCAACAGTGTTGGCTGGAAAGCTACCTACCAATGCAACAGCAATCGCTACCGTTCAGAGCCAGCCGATCAGCAACTGGATCAACCACATGCTTGCAGTGTCAGACAACACCCAGGCCGAGTACCTTGCGCGTTTGGTTTCGTTGGCACAGAACCTAGACGGTTCGTTTGCCTCAGTCGATGCTTCCACTAAAAAGGCGCTTTCGAGTCTTGGTCTAGATGCTAGCGGCAGCGTTATCTTGGATGGCTCTGGTGAATCGCCTGAGAACGCTGTTTCGCCAGCATTCATGGTCAAGTTGGTCAAGCAAATCTTCTTGGCCTCGGGCAACCTGGCGATTGTCAAGCAATCGCTTCCGGTATCCGGTGAATCCGGTTCGCTCCAAAATCGCTTCAAGGGCGACAACATCGATGCCGTTGGCAAGGTATTTGCCAAGACGGGCTGGATTGTGCATGGCTACACTCTGGCCGGTTACATCACCGCCAAAGATGGCTCCAATCTTTTATTTGCAGTTTATGCGCTTGGGCCAAAGGTGGAAAACAGCGCCAAGGATGCCATCGATGCGCTGGCCACAGGTATTTATAGGTGTGGCGCTGACCTGGGGAATTCAACTCCAACTCCCGCACCTACCAACTAACCTCAGCACGGACTAGCTGGCTCTTCTGAGCCGGAAAACCCAAGTTTCAGCAGAAAGAAAAGCAATGGCGCTCAGCGAATCAGAACTAATAGCAAAAGTTCCAACCGGACTATTTATCAACGGCAAGTGGGTGCGCGGAGGCGCATCGCAGCCGATTCAGGTTGAAGACCCAGCCACCGGCAAAACCCTGTTGGAGATTGCCAACGCCAATGCCGAAGACGGTTTGGCTGCACTTACCGCAGCAGATGAAGCCCAGGCTAAGTGGGCTAAGACCTCGCCTCGCGAACGCGGCGAACTATTGCGCAGGACTTTTGACCTGGTGCGTGAACGCGCAGAAGAATTTGCCATGTTGATCTCGATGGAGATGGGAAAGCCGCTGGCCGAAGCGCGCGGCGAAGTAACCTACGGCAACGAGTTCCTGCGTTGGTTCAGCGAAGAAGCCGTTCGAATCAGCGGACGCTTTGGTTCGCTTCCAGAAGGTCACGGCCGGATGCTGGTTGCCCAGCGCCCAGTTGGTCCCGCTTTTGCGATTACCCCTTGGAATTTCCCTCTGGCCATGGCGACCAGAAAAATTGGCCCAGCACTGGCTGCCGGTTGCACCATGGTAGTAAAGCCTGCCGAGCTAACCCCGTTGACCACCTTGCTCCTGGTCAAAACCATGGAGGAAGCCGGTTTGCCCGCCGGTGTAGTCAACGTGATCACCACCAGCACATCTGCTGCCACTTCGGGTCCGATCATCGCTGATTCCAGATTGCGCAAAATCACTTTTACCGGTTCCACCCAGGTGGGTAGAAAGCTCCTGGAGCAGAGCGCTTACCAGGTGCTCAAGACCAGCATGGAACTCGGCGGCAACGCACCATTCTTGGTATTCGAAGATGCCAACCTGGATGCCGCAGTTGAGGGAGCCATGTTGGCCAAGATGCGTAACATTGGCCAGGCCTGCACCGCGGCTAACCGCTTTATTGTGCAGGAATCGGTGGCAGACGAGTTTGCTAACCGATTGGCGGCCAAGATGGCAGCGCTACAACTTGGACGCGGCGTAGCCGAAGGAACCACCATGGGCCCTGTGATCAACGAGAAGGCACGCGAAAACATGCAACGCCTAGTTGAAACCAGCGTAAAAGAAGGTGCCGATGTTGTAACTGGCGGTGAGGCAGGAAGCGGCGCAGGTTACTTCTACAAGCCAACAGTTTTGGCCAACGTGAAGCCGGGTTCAACTATTTTGAACGAGGAAATCTTTGGCCCAATCGCCCCGATTGTGCGCTTTAAAGACGAGGCCGAGGCCGTGCGATTGGCTAACGACACCGAATTCGGTTTGGTCTCCTACGCGTTCACCGAAGACCTAAAGCGCGGCATGCGTTTGGTTGAGTCCCTGGACACCGGCATGACCGGACTAAACACCGGCCTAGTTTCAAATGCGGCAGCGCCATTTGGTGGCGTAAAGCAGAGTGGTTTGGGTCGCGAAGGTGGACTCGAAGGAATCCAGGAGTACTTGGAAACCAAGTACGTCATGATTCCTGCTACCGAAATCTAGACCACAGTCGTTTTAGTTTTTGTGGGCTCCATCGGCGGCGGAAACCACAAAAATCTCGGGTGCAACATAGCCGAGGGCCGAAAACTCGGCCGTGATGGATCTGCTTATATCGCCAATCTTGTCGATTGGGCAGAGCGCAATGGCCGCGCCACCGAATCCGCCGCCCGTCATTCTGGCGCCAATCGCACCGTGTCGCATCGCAGTTTCTACAGCCGTGTCCAATTCATCGATGCTGATTTCAAAGTCGTCTCGCATGCTTTGGTGACTGGCGTAAAGCAGCTTTCCGATTGCCTTCGGGCCATGCTCGCGCAGAGTCGTGACCGTATCCAGCACTCGCTGGTTTTCGGTTATCACATGGCGAACTCTGCGGAAAGTGGTGTTGTCTAAGAGTTCGGCAGCCCGAGGCAAGTCGGCTTCGGTCGCATCTCGCAAACTGGTTAGACCAAGGGTTGCGGCCCCAGCCTCGCAGGCAGCACGGCGACTCGCATAGCCGCCTTCGGCATGACGGTGCTCAACCCGGGTGTCGATAATCAATAACTCCAGACCCTCGCGCGCAAAGGCAAGGTCAATCACCTGAGCCGATAGGTCTCGGCAATCCAAGAAGACACCGTGGTCAAGTTCGCCCAGCAAAGAAGCACTCTGGTCCATGATTCCGGTGGGGGCACCCACAATCTGGTTTTCGGCAAGTTGCCCCACTCGGGCTAGGTCCCGAAGTTCAAGACCAACGTTCCAAAGTTCGTTCAGAGCCACGGCAACCGCGCACTCGATAGCTGCTGAACTTGAAAGACCTGCACCAACCGGCACATCTGACTCAAGATAGAGGTCGAACCCGGTTTGAGTGGCATTTCCCAGTTGCTTGAGCGCCCAAGCCACGCCAAGCGGGTAAGCGCTCCAGCCGGCAACCGACTCTCGGGTGATTTCATCTACCGGAACATCGATGACCTCTGGCGAAAAACTGCTGGAAACCCGAGCCAGGCCATCGGTGCGTAAAGAAACCGCCGCGTAAGTGCGGCGATTGATCGCAAACGGGAACACAAATCCCTCGTTGTAATCGGTGTGCTCGCCAATCAGGTTTACCCGGCCAGGTGCGCTCCACACTCCATCGGGCTCGTGTCCGTAAAGTTTCTTGAATCCGCTGGAAACGCTGGCAATAAGTAGGTCTGTCATGGTTACTTTCCTAAGGCTTCGCGCAGCATTGCCGCGGTGGTTTCCGGGGCAGCATCGGCGATGAATGCGCCCATAGCTGATTCCGAACCGGCCAGGTACTTGAGTTTGTCTGCGGCTCGTTTAGGGGAGGTGATCTGAAGCTGCAGGCGCACGTTTTCTCCTCCGGCTACTAGCGGAGCCTGATGCCAGGCGCTGATGTAGGGCAGCGGAGAATCGTAGATGGCATCGAGGCCTTTGAGAAGGCGCGAGTAGATAATGGCAAGTTCGGCTTTCTCGGCATCGGCTAGCTGATCCAGGCTCTGAACGTGTCGGTGGGGTAGCAGGTGAATCTCAACCGGCCACCGGGCGGCAAAGGGAACGTAGGCCGTAAAGTGCTCACCTTGAATCAAAACTCGCTCGCCAGCTTGCTCAAATGCCAGGGTCTTTTCAAATAGGTCGTGGCCGAACTTGGCGATTGAGTCCAGCAGTTTGCCGGTTCGGGGGGTTACGTAGGGGTAGCTATAAATTTGACCGTGAGGGTGATGCAAGGTCACGCCAATTTCTTGGCCCCGGTTCTCAAACGGGAAAACCTGCCGAACGCCAGGCAATCCCTGCAGCGCAAGGGTGCGGTCAGCCCAGGCCTCGATTACGGTTCGGATTCGCTCCACCGGAAGATGCCCCAGGGATCCCGTGTGTTCCGGGCTGAATACCACTACCTCGCAGCGACCAACCGAGTCACGGGTGGATCCCAAATCAAGGTTTGGCACAACTGCATAACCCGCGTCATCATGATCGAGCAACGCTGGGCCGAAAGAAGGGCTCTTGTTCTCGAAAACTGCCACGTCGAAATGGTCTGGCACCTCGCTGAGGTTATCCGCAGTTGTTGGGCAAAGCGGGCACAAATTGGCCGGCGGAAGAAACGCGCGATTCTGGCGCGCTGCCGCGATGGAAACCCAATCTCCGGTCAGGCTATCAAGTCGCATTTGGGCAACTGCTGGGCGTTCACCAGCCTGCCTGGAATCACTTTTTCGCTCGTTTGGCAGCGCCGAAGTGGCGTCATCGAAGTAAAAAAGGTCTCTGCCGTCGAACAACTTTGCGGCGATCTTTTTTGTCATTCGACGAGCTCCTTTTGGGTTCCCGTTGCAAGGGCAAAGCCGTTGGCAACAAGTAGGCTAGTGGAATGAAATCCGCCACTGGGCAACAGTTTAGCCTGACCTTAGAAACCGCCAAGGGCACTTGGCGCGCAACAGTTACCGAGTTAGGCGCTTGCCTTCGTGAGCTCAAATTTGACGATCTCGAGCTGGTGGAGGGTTTCCCGGAAGACTGGCCAGCTCCATATTGCGCAGGAACCGTGATGGCTCCTTGGCCAAACCGCACCGATGGCGGTAGGTGGACCTACGACGGCCAGGTTCGCCAGTTCAACATCAACATTGTGGATCAGCAAAACGCCAACCACGGTTTGCTAATGGAATACCCCTACGCGCTGGTTGAGAAAACTGAATCATCGGTCACTCTAAGCGCCACCATTTACCCACGCGCCGCTTATCCATTCCTAGTGGAGACCACCGTGAAATACGAACTGGTGGAGGGCGGACTCACCGTAACCCACACAGCTGTCAACCGCAGCGCCTCTAAGGCGCCTTATGGAGTTGGCGGGCACCCATACTTTAAGTTCTCTGCGGATTCTTCCGACAACCTAATCTTTACCAGCAATGCCCAATCCGTGCTGATGACCAACGAGCGTCAGATCCCTACTCACAAGGCCGCGCTTGCCGGCACCGAGTACGACTCATCGATGGGCCGCCGACTGGGTGATTTCTTTGTAGACAATGACTTCACCGATCTGCCAAGAGATGCCAACGGTTTGGCGCACACCACCCTCACTTTGTCACCCAAGTACTTGGCCGCTAACGCACCTGTTGAAAACATTGGCCTAGATGTTTGGCAGGACGCTAACTTTGGACACGTGGTTTTCTTCACCCCTGGTTTCTACCCAACTCCAGGTGGTTTGGTTCACACCGCCGCAATCGAGCCGGCAACCTGCGGGCCAAACGCTCTCAACAGCGGCGAAGACCTGCTCTGGCTTGCCACAGACCAACCTTGGTCTGGCCAATGGGGCGTTCAACTTCTTCACTAAAAATTAAGGCCGCAATGTCATCTCAGAATGCCGCCGACAACCGTAACTTCTGGTTCCGGTTATCGCTTCCTTTTCTTATCTGTCTGGCGCTAAGCGCCCCAGCTCTAACTGCCGCCGCAGGCCTGTGGAACCCGGGTGCCATTCTGGGCGCCACTATTTCTGGTTCCGCCATTGTGGCGGCTGCTTTCATGCTTGGTTGGGTAGGCGAGGCCGCGGAGCTAGACCTGGCCGGCGGTTTAGCAGTTGGTCTTCTGGCGATTGTCACTATCCTTCCCGAATACGTCGTGAGTATTTACTTTGCTTTCGCCGCCGGTAAAGATCCATCGATGGTGCAGTATGCCTCTGCGAATGTGACCGGGGCAAACCGACTACTTCTTGGTTTTGGTTGGCCGCTGGTTGCGCTGATTGCTTTCTTGGCGGTTAGAGCCGCCAAGCCAAAGAGTCTTGAACCACAAAAGTTTGGGGTTTATCTCGACCCGGAGGGTCGAACCGACCTGGGCTTTTTAGCAATCGCATCTTTGGTTGCAGCGCTGATTCCGCTAACCGGTGTTCTGCACCTGGCCGTGGGAATCGTCTTGGTGGCCATGTTTGTCATTTACCTCTGGCGTCAGTCTCATGCCGAACGCGAGGAACCAGAGCTAGAAGGCACCGCCGCCATGGTGGGCTCGCTTTCTAAAGTATCCCGCCGGATTTTCATCGCGGTGGTTTTCCTAATTTCTGCTGGCATCATCTTGGCCTGTGCCGAGCCCTTTGCCAAAGACCTGATTGAGGCCGGTAAGGCCCTCGGGGTAGACCAATACCTATTGGTTCAGTGGCTGGCACCAATCGCCAGTGAGGCGCCAGAGTTCAGCCTCGCCCTGATTTTTGCGGCAAAGCGAAAGCCAGCCATGGGTCTTGCCATTTTGATTAGCAGCAAGGTGAACCAGTGGACCGCCTTGGCCGGTTCATTGCCAATCGCCTATTCACTGGGCGGTGGCTCATCGGCGCTGCCAATGGATCTTCGCCAGGTTGAGGAGTTCACCCTGACCATCGCCCAAACCCTGTTGGGCATTGCTCTATTGCTGGGTATGCGTCTTGGGCTCAGAAGCGCACTGCTTTTGTTCGCTTTGTTCGCGGTGACTTTTGTGATGCCCCAGCCTGAGGTTCGCATGTGGTTGGCAATGCTCTACTTTGCAATCACCGCGGTGATTCTGATTGCTCGCCGACAGCTGATCTGGGCCACTCTAGCGGCGCCTTTTAGGCTGCCTTCTAGTCGTTAGCGTCAGCAGAACCTAATCTAACTGCCGCTTCGGAAGCTTCATCGCGATTTGTGACACCTAGAACTCTGAATATTTTCATAGTTTCTTGTTTTATTGTCGACTGGCTAAAAGACAGGCTTCGGGAAATCTGGTCGTTAGTGAGCCCTTGTTTGATCATTGTCAAAATCTGATGCTGCCTGGTGGTTAGTGAGGGCACTGGCGTTTTTGACGATTCGATACTTGAGCTCTTGAGGCTCGAATTCACAGCGTTAAACCAGGCTGGTGACACGTAAACTTCACCGATAAGGCTAATGGTTTCCCACAGCATCTGATTGAACTCACCCTGAGTCACGTAGCGGTTGAAGGCAACGCCTAAACCGCCTGCTGGAGAACCAGCCATGGCAAAGGGAACTGCCACAAATGCCTTGCCTGGGCCGGCCAAATTTTCTTTTTTAGGGTAACGAACCAGATAGTCTTCCCAACCGTTAAAAACCATAATCTGGCCTGTTCGTATCGACTCAGTGATGCCCATAGGTTCCCAAATCGACGGCCGGTTTTCTTTGTCGACGCGCTGGGGTTCGTATCCGTAGCTGCCCATCATTTGTAAACGGCCATCGAGGTCGACGCGGCATACAAATGCTGCCATAGCGCCGTGACCCGCCAAAACCGAATGAACCAGGCTCCTGCAAAAGTCATCTGGATTTGCTGAAGAAACTAGAGTTTTGAGCAAGTTTTTGGTCAGGCCAAATGCGTTCGAACCTAAATCCGTTTGCATTTCTTCGGTCAAATTAAGCCTCCCCACTTTGTTTCCTAAGTCTAAACCGAGTTCTCTAGACCTTCTGTGCCAAAATTCCTAACTGCCCGGCTGCCTCGGTTAGCTCGGCACGCACCGATGGGTGAGCTGCACGGTTGATTAGGTTTAGCGCCTGATCTTTTGCCGAATGCCCAAAGCAATCCGCCACACCGTTTTCGGTCACCACATAGCTGTGCTGAAAGCTGGTGACGTTCTCGGTTAGCCTCGGGACAATGGTGGAAACGTTGGCTTTTTGGTGCCAAGAAGGCAATGCCATGAAACTCGCACCGCCTCTGGCATGGAGCGCTCCAACAATGAAATCGGTACTTCCGCCGAAACCGCTGTAAATCTGTCCACGCACATTACTGGCGTTGGCTTGGTCGAATAAATCCACCTGCAATGCGGCATTGATGCTGGTCATTCGTGCCTGCTTGGAAATCTGACCCGGGTCGTTGGTTTTCTCCGTGCGCAACATGCGTACACCGCGATTCAGGTGCAACCACTCATAGAGCTCCTGACTGCCAAACACAAAACTGGCGGTTATCGGGATGTCTTCATCCAGCGCGCCGCGCTTATGAAGTTCAAGAACGCCATCGCTGAACATCTCGGTCCAGATTCGCAGGTTCTTTCGGCTAACCAAGGTGTTTAGCACTGAATCCGGGACCGCACCGATGCCCAGTTGCAGCGTAGAGCCATCGGTGATTTTTGCAGCAATCAGATCGCCAATTGCGCGGGTCTCTTCGGTGAACGAGACCGCAGGCTTGGTGGCAAGTGGCTCGTCTACCTCAATCAGGTAATCGATCTCGTGTTCGTAAAGTTGGGCGTCGCCATAGGTATAAGGCACCTGTGGGTTGGCTTGTGCAATAACTAGTCCGCCGTGTTCTCGAGCGGCTTCGATGGCAGCCGGAAGAACATTTACCTCGGTGCCCAGGCTCACCGTGTCGTGTCGGCGGGCGCTGGTGTGCAGCAAAACCACGTCCGGTACGTAATGATCGCGGAATAGTACAGGTACCAAACTCAGGCGGCACGGAATGTAATGCAGTCTTGGGCTTCTGCGCATTCCGGGTCCGACAAACGCAGATTCAAACTGGATTCCGTCTCGATCTGGGATTCCCGGGTGTGCGTTGAGCATGTGCAATTTGAACTCGGGCACGCTGACGTCTAGGGCCGAAAGAAGCACGGTGGGAGAAGCAAAGTTACCGCTGGCCACTACCCGGGGGTTCTTGGGGAGTGCAGCCAAAATTTGCCCGAGTTGCTCTACATTGATTACCTTCACGATGCCCCTTAGGTTGCCTCGCTTTCAGCCTAGCCACTGCGCCTTGGCTTATAAACCAAGGGTTACCTAAGCCCCACTAGCATTGTGTCTGTGAACGACACTCTGCCTCCTTGCCCACTTTGCAACTGTGAATACACCTATGAAATGGGTGAGCTGTTGGTGTGCCCCGAGTGCGCCCACGAGTGGAATGCAAACAGCGATGACGCTGCCGATGAAACCGAGTCTGCTGCGGTAATCAAAGACAGCGTTGGCAATCAATTATTCGACGGCGACACTGTGACGATTGTGAAAGATCTCAAGGTCAAGGGAAGCTCTACTTCGATCAAAGTTGGCACCAAGGTAAGAAACATCCGTTTGGTGAATGGCGCCGACGGTCACGATATCGATGCCAAGGTCGACGGTTTCGGATCAATGATGTTGAAATCCAGCGTGGTAAAGAAGGTTTTGTAATGGCAAATTGGGTTCGCAAGCCAGCTGTTATTGCCGCCATAATCGGCCCAATCCAGACTTGGCTCGGTTGGGTGATTGCCGGTTCACTTTGGCCCGGCTACGACCCGGTTCGCCAGACCATTTCAGACCTTGCCGCCAACGAATCACCCGTGAAGCCAATCATGAGTGCCTTCTTTATTTTGGGCGGCACCCTGAGCATCATCGTTGCTCTTTTCGCACCTGTGCTTTCAATGCCTGGCCGAATCTCAATCGCCGTCTCCGGTTTGGCAACCTACGGACTCACCATTTTCTCAACTCCGCTGGTTGGTTATTCCACCCCGCATCGCGTTTTTGCAATCACGAGCTTTGTGCTCTCCAGCGCTTGGCCGCTGCTTTCGATGCGATTCGATAAGAAGTACCCGGCAATCATTCGGCCGGTGGGCGCTATTTCGGCAACCGTGGTTCTAACAGTGGTTTCGCTTTGGTTCTTGGCAACCTGGACCGACCCCAGCGCCAGCTATGTTGGAGTGGCCGAACGTCTTCTGGCAGTAGGGCAAACCTGGTACCTTGCAATCGTCTTGTGGGTTTGCTGGTATCACGGACGGAAACCTGCGGCTAGTTAGTCAGCGACGCCTGCCCCTCCTGCCATAATCGATTCATGTCTGATTTGCTGCCATCGCTAGAAAAACTTCGTCTTCGCCACAGTTCCAAGTGGCGTCGCTACAACAGCGATGTCCTGCCAATGCACGTCGCCGAGATGAACTATGAGATTGCACCTAGCATCAAGGCGTTGCTAACCGAGTTCATTCAAAACTCAGACATCGGTTACCTGGGTCCCGTTCCAGAAGTAGCAGAGTCCTTTGTTGGCTTTGCGCAGCGCCGTTGGGGTTGGACTCCGGATCCTGCCCAAATTCGTATTTCCACCGATGTCGGTGTCTCGGCTATTGCCTTGCTCCAAACCCTTGGAACGCCGGGGCAGCGAGTGCTCATAAACTCCCCGGTCTACAGCTCCTTTTACAGCTGGATTCAGGATTCCAATCTTGTGGTTGACGACGTGCCGCTAGTTGCAGACGACGATACCTGGCACCTAGACCTAGCTGGAATCGAAGCGGCATTTGCCGAAGGCGTGAGCTTTTATTTGATGTGCTCGCCTCACAACCCAATGGGTGCGGTTTTTTCTGCGGCCGACCTCGAGGTAATCGCTGACTTGGCGCTCAAGTATGGTGTCACAGTGATCAGCGATGAAATCCACGCACCTTTGACCTACGCAGATCAAACGTTCACACCTTGGTTGGCAGTAAGTGAGGCCGCGCGCAAAACCGGAGTAGTCATCACGGCCGCCAGCAAGTCATTCAACCTAGCTGGGCTCAAGGCATCCATCATCGTGACTCAAGACCAGGATATGTTCAAGCGCGTCTCGCAGGTAACTCCAGCACTGCACTGGCGTTCGGGAATTCTAGGCGCATTCGGCATGGCCGAGGCTTTTGCCAATTGTGAATCCTGGCTCGATCAGGCCGTTGAGGCCAACCGGATTTCTCGTGATTACCTGCTGGAAAAGATTGCCAAGAAACTCCCCGGAGTTCAAACCTGGATGCCTCGCGGCGGATACCTGGCTTGGCTAGACGTTACGGCACTGAATATTGGTCACAATCCGGCACTCAAAATCGTCGAGGAAAAAAAGGTTGCCTTTGTTCCGGGCGTAGATCATGGCCCGGAGTACACCCAATACGTGCGCATAAACTTTGCTGCTTCTAAAGCAGACATCGATGCATCGGTGGATGCGCTGGCAAGTTACCTGAATGCCTAGGGCTAGAAACCTAGTTTTCTTTGAATTTCTGGGCACGACTGTAATCCTGTTTGGCGCGTTTTTAGGTTCCCTTTTTATCCCCGTCGGCGGCTATAACTGGATAACACCACCGTTCGTGGGGTTGGCTATTGCTCTCACTTTTCACAAGTCGGGCGCACACCTAAATCCCGCGGTTACAGCCCTGGTAAACGCCATGCCCCGCAAACACCGAATTCAAAATGGCGTTTACGGTGCCACTCAGTTTGCCACCGCGGGCGTAATCGGTTTTGCACTGATGCCTTTGCTTTTGGGAGTCGGCAATGTGAACTTAGTTCCCTGGGGCTGGAGCCCACAGGTAGTTTGGCTCGAAACACTCGCCACCTTTATCCTCATGACATTGATCGCAATTCTGGCAATCAACGGCAAAGCAATATGGACCATAGTTGCGGTTCCCGGCATGCTTTATCTCTTGGCGCTGAGTCCGCTCAGCAGTAACCAGATGAATCCGGCGGTCACGCTGGCTCAAACCGTAGAGGGGCTTCTTTCGCCAGCCGAACTTTTGGAACACTTTTCCGGCGAAGTTTTGGGTGTTGCCGTAGTGATCCTTTGGGTTCGGCTTTGGGTAATAAGAAAGCGCCTAGCCAGCACAAACTAGCCGAGCGCTTCTCTAAATCGTTACCTAACCTAGTGCCGCCTGAAGATCGGCAATCAGGTCATCTGGGTGCTCCAACCCCACGCTCATACGAAGCAGGTTGGGGGTAATGCCCATCTTGGCTTGAACCTCGGCCCCCACTCGTTTGTGAGTGGTGGAGGCCGGGTGCGTTATTAGCGACTTGCTGTCACCAAGGTTGTTGCTGATGTCTATTACGGTCAATGCGTTCACAAAAGCAAAAGCTTCGGCTTTGCCGCCACGAATCTTTAGGCTCACCGTGCTACCGCCACCGGTCATTTGCTTGATCGAAGTCTCGTAATCCTTGGAACCGGGTAGGAACGGGTATGAAACCGACTCCACCTTGGGGTGGGCGCTCAGGAACTCGGCAACCTTCAACGCGGTCTGATTCATTCGCTCAACGCGCATGGCCATGGTCTCAAGCGACTTGAGCATTACCCAGGCGTTAAATGCGCTCATCGATTGCCCGGTGTGGCGCGTGAATGGCAACACGGTGTTTTTGATGTAGTCCTTGGTGCCCAGAATCGCTCCGCCCAGAACTCGTCCTTGGCCATCGATGTGTTTGGTAGCCGAATAAAAAACTACGTCCGCGCCCAGAGCCAAAGGCTTCTGCATAACCGGCGATGCCATTACGTTGTCCACCACAACTGTGGCTCCAACGCCCTCGGCGTGTGCCAGCTTGCTGACCATGGCGATGTCCACAATGTCCATCATTGGATTGCTTGGCGATTCAATGAAGACAACCTTGGTTGGCTCTTGAAGCGCTGCGGCCCAATCGGCTTGCTCGTTTCCCTCTACCAATACGGTGGTCACACCCCAGCTTGGAAGGATCTCGGTAAGAACAACAAAACAAGACGAAAACATTGATGCACTTGCAACCACGCGGTCGCCTGCCTTTACCAAACTGGCTACCGCCGAGAACATGGCGCTCATACCGGTGCCGGTCGCAAAGCACGCTTCTGCGCCTTCGATCGCAGCCAAACGCTGTTCGAACATGGCAACCGTTGGGTTGCTGAAACGGGAATAGAGGTGATGTTCGGTCTCCTCCATAAAGGCAGACTCGGCCATCTCGGCGCTGTCGTAGGTGAAACCACTGGTGAGGTACAGGGCCTCGCCGGTCTCGCCAAAACCACTTCGGGATAGGCCGGCTCGAACCGCCAAAGTAT
>CANBWO010000033.1 GCA_947373155.1 Microbacteriaceae bacterium
AAAGTGAAAACCCCAGGCCGTGGAAGGGTCTGGGGTTTTCTGATGCTGCCCGGATAAATCCAGGAGCATCTGTCAGCTGTCTCAAGCAAACGTGTCCGAAATGGGACTTGAACCCACACCCTCATAAGAGGACTAGCACCTCAAGCTAGCGCGTCTGCCATTCCGCCACCCGGACAGGTGAACCGTAAATGTTTATTAGACATACGGGCAACCTCTGGAGTCTACCAGAAATGTGGGGTAGCGTGAAGATATGGCTCATGAACCGCGCAATGCATTACAGCAACTAATCGCCGCCCTCGAAAAGCATTTAGAGGCCTCGGCTGCTAAGCGCGGTCCAGAGGACCTGTCGGTTGAGCAGGCATACTTTCAGGTTGAAGATGCATTCTTGAGCTACGAAGAAGCACTAGAGGAAGCGTACGGAGAGTACCTTCCATTCGAGTTGCCCGAAGGCGACCAAGAGTAACTAAGCGCCCGCTTCGTCGTCCGAAGACGATCCAGTTTCTTCCGGATTTTCTGAGTTTTCGGCTTTATTAGATTCGCCTGGCGCACTCTGCTGCAAAAACTTTTCAAACTCACTCGCCAACAGGTCACCGCTTCCTTCGGTCTGCTGAAGTTCATCGCGAGTTTTCTCTAGTTGCTGAATGTAACCGGTCATTTCTTCATCGCCATCGGCGATTTCGTCGATGCCGCGTTCCCAAGCAAACGCATCCGTGGCCAACGTGCCGTGATCGAACTGCATGTGCAAAAAACGCTCGATCTCGGTGAGCAGTGCCAGAGTGACCTTGGGGGAAGGGCTTTGGTGAACGTAGGCAGGAACCTGCGCCCAAAGACTCACGGTAGGTAGGTTCAGTTCCTCAAGCGACTGGCTGATTACGCTCAGAATGCCCACTGGGCCTTCATAGTCGCTTTTTTCAAGGTCAAACTGCAAACGAACATCTTCGTGTTGACTAAAAGTGAGAATCTGGATCGGGCGAGTGTGTGGAACATCGGCAATCATGGCTCCAACAAAAACTACCGCCTGGATGTCGCGATCCTCGATGATTTCTAGGACCTCCGAGGTAAAGGCTCGCCATCGAAGCGAAGGCTCTATTCCCAACATAAGGAACAGGTTCCCGACTTCCGGACGCTTAGCAACCGCCTCTGGCCCTGGAACCAACAACTCGGTAGCAGGCCAACGAATCTGTCGCTCACCGGCCTCATCGAAGTAAACCTGCGGGCGAGCGTAGTGAAACTCGCAGTATTCCTCCGGATCAATGCTCTGAACCGGCTCAGCTTGAATTTCCTCGGCAATCAGCTTCACCGCTTGGGTGGCTGCCTCTGCGGCGTCGTTCCAGCCTTCAAACGCAACGATGAGGGTGCGCTGAGCAAATATTGGAAGTGGATTCAAAGTCTTACTTTCTGAGCGCGAAGTCTGCTTTAACTCTAAAGCAAGTGGTCAAAGGTAAACTCGACTCATTATGTCTAGCGCACCCTTAGTCTCTGCTGTCCTTTGGGACTTAGATGGCACCCTGGTAGATACCGAGAGGTATTGGATGAAGGGTGAATCTGCCCTTGCCGCCCGATACCCCGGAGACTGGACCCATGATGACGGGCTAGCTCTAGTGGGCCTCAGCCTTTACGAGTCCACAAAAATCATGCAGCAACGTATGCAAATCCATGATCTAACGGTTGATGAAATCATCGATGAGTTAACCCGCGTGGTTATGGCCGAACTTGAAATAGACGTGCCCTGGCGTCCGGGTGCCCTGGAGCTTGTCAAAGCACTCCACCTAACGGGCGTTCGTCAGGTAATAGTGACCATGTCGATGCGAAGAATGGCTTTGGCTGTGCAGAAAGCTGTTCACCAGCAAACCGGGCTTGAGGTGTTTGAGTTTGTGGTAGCCGGAGACGACGTGGTTAATGGCAAGCCACACCCAGAAGCTTTTTTGATCGCTGCCGAGCAACTCGGGCTTGAACCGCACCAGTGCGTGGCATTCGAAGACTCCATCAACGGACTCACTTCGGCCGAAGCAGCCGGCACGCGCGCCGTTGGTATCCCAAACGTAATCGACCTACCAGCCATACCTGGCCGAGTCCTTTGGCCAACTCTCGTTGGAGTCGAACCGCACCACCTAAACCAGCTTTTTCTGCCAGAACCTGGCGCAGAGTCACAAGGACAGTAAATGAGCGAATATCCAGTTCTACCCACCGGGCCGTTTCGAGCCGGTGATCGCGTTCAGCTGACCGGACCCAAGGGCCGACTAAACACCATCACACTGGTGGAGGGAGCAGCCTTTGGCACTCATCGTGGTGACCTAAAACACGACAGCATCATTGGTCAGCCCGAGGGCTCTGTGGTTCGCACCCAGGCTGGTGTTGAATACCTTGCCTTCCGCCCATTGTTGAGCGACTTCGTGCTATCGATGCCACGCGGCGCAGCCATTATTTACCCAAAGGATTCCGCACTCATTGTGACCATGGGAGATATCTTCCCGGGCGCCCGAGTGGTTGAGGCCGGCGTGGGCTCGGGGGCCTTGAGCATGTACCTATTACGTGCCATTGGGCCAACCGGAAAGCTAGACTCCTTTGAGCGCCGCCCAGAATTCGCTCAGATTGCCAAGGCAAACGCCACGACTAATTTTGGCGCTGCGCCTCAAAACTGGGACATTCATCTTGGGGATCTTCAGGAGCAACTGCCGATCAAGATTCAAAACGGTTCAGTTGATCGCATCATTCTTGACATGTTGGCCCCTTGGGAGTGCATCGAATCCTGCGCCGATGCCCTAACCGCCGGTGGGCTAATAATGGGCTATGTTGCGACTGTGACACAGCTTTCCAGATTCACCGAGGACCTTCGCAAGAGCGGTTTGTTCGCCGAACCCGAAGCATTCGAATCCATGGTGCGAGACTGGCACCTACAGGGACTAGCAGTGCGACCTGAGCACAGAATGATTGGGCACACCGGCTTCCTAGTAACCGCGCGCCGGTTGGCGCCCGGCACCGTCTTGCCAGTGTTCAAGAAGAGTACAAAACCTGAATTCACCGATGAAGACCTCTCAGTTTGGAACCCAGAACATCTGGGAGAGCGTCAGGTTGGAGACAAGAAACTGAGAAAGACCGTGAGGAACGCCGAGTCGGCCGCCCAAGCTCGTCAAGAACTTTAGATAAAACAACTAAACTACAAACACAATTTTGGAATTGAAGGTCTTTGTTTTGCGTAAACTCATCGCCGCGGCAACCGTTGCCGCTCTTGCTATTGCCCTAGCTGGTTGCTCAAACTCTGCAGAAAAGCAGACCGCAGCTTACGAGGGCGTAAAGAGCCTTTGCAGCCCGTTCAACCCGGGTTCGGTAGCTGACCAAATCAAGGTCACCCTGCACAAGAATGCACAGCCAAGCGTGAATTTCCCGACTCCACTATCGGCTCCTAAGACCCAGTCGGCGATCGTGTCGCAGGGCAACGGCCCAATCTTCACCGGTGGCGAAATGATCGACTTCGAATACCAAGGAATTAACGCCGCCGATGGCAAGGTTTTCCAGAGCTCAAAGTGGGACGGCACCGACTTCGCATCGCAGTTGATCGCGAACCCGACCGACAAGACTGCCACCAACTTCTGTCACGCTCTCACCGGTGCCCGCGAAGGCTCTACAGTAGCAATCATTTTTGACTCCAAAGAAGGTCACGGAAACAAGCCGATTGCAGGTCTCGGCATTGGCGCGCGCGATTCAATCGTTTTCGTCATCAAGCTTCTAAAGGTCTTCCTGCCTCGCGCAAACGGAGACGCTCAGCTTCCAAAAGACGGCTTCCCTCAGGTTTCGCTAGCGCCAAACGGACAGCCTGGTCTAACCATGCAGGACTGGAGCACCTCGAGCGCTCCTAAGGAATTCCAGGCCGAGACTCTGATCAAGGGTCGCGGCGCCAAGGTGAAGCTTGGACAGACCGTGACGGTTCACTACAGCGGTTTCGTTTGGAGTCCGACCCACAATATGTTCGACAGCAGCTGGGACAAGGCAACTCCTGCACAGTTTGCACTCAAGACCGGCGCATTGATTCCCGGATTCATCAAGGCAATCGAGGGCCAGACTGTTGGATCTCAGGTAGTGGCAATCTTGCCGCCAAAGGACGCTTATCAGGACCAGGCCACCGGATCCATTCCGGCCGGCTCGACTTTGATTTTCGTAATCGACATTTTGGGTGCCAACTAACTTAGAAAAGGGTTTCGGGGGAGCCATGGCTGAAAAAATAGACAAGTCAGAGCGCCTCTTCAATCTGACCTGCGCACTACTGGTTACAAAACGCGGCCTGACCAAAGGCGAGATTTTCCAAACCGTTCAGGGTTATAAAGAGAACTTCAAGCCGGGCGATCAAACCGCTATGGACAGACTTTTTGAGCGCGATAAAGACGACCTAGCGGAATCGGGCGTTTTAGTCCAAGGGGCAACGCCCGCATCGGAAGACAAGAACAATCAAGAATTCCGCTATCGGATACCTAACGAGAGCTTCATTTGGCCCAAAGATGCCAAGCTGACCGCGAGGCAGGTGTCACTTCTCAACCTGGCTGCTCAGGTTTGGGCCAAGGCATCGCTGTCCCACGAAGTCGAGTTGGCTTTGACCCGACTGCGCGCCCTAGGCGACATTCCTGAAGATAGCGGAATCCTAGGCATAGCCCCAAGCATCACCACGCAGGACAGAAACTTCATGCCGCTAAGCATGGCAATCGAAAATGCTGAGGTGGTTGAATTTTCATACCGCAAAGCTGGAGCGACATCACCGGAAACACGCAGGGTGCAACCTTGGAGATTGCAAAACGTGAGCGGGCAATGGCTTCTGGTCAGTTTGGATCAGGACAAACAGCAAGTTCGAAACTTTTTGCTGAAGCGCATAGTTAGCAAGATAACGCCTAGCGGCGAGACCTTCGAACGACCAAGCCAGCAGCAAATCTCAGCCGCTGTAACCGACCTGGACCAGCTGGTAGAGCGCCAAGTGGCTTCCTTGCGAATCAAGCCCGATACCTTAGCTTGGAACTATTTTGAGATGGACCTGCCCCGAACCGAATCCGATAATGTTCACCACCTGAACTTTATGGACGAAGGAATCTTGGCGGAAAAGTTGCGAACTTTTGGAACCGATATAGAAGTGATTAGGCCCGCATCCCTGGCGGCCGCCATTCGTGCAGGGCTAGAAAAAGTGGTGAACGACCATGCCTAAGAAAACCAAGATTTCCGGATCCGACAAGTACAACCTGATGCTGGCTCTGGTTGGGCATCTGGTTCACACCGATGAACCGACTCCGCTATCTGAACTGGCTACCCGATTCAAATTGAGCGAACCCGAAGTCGAAGACGCGGTGAGGATCATCTCATTCAGCGGCGTAGGTAAGTACGGGGGAGGCGAGCTCTTCGACATCTATGTAGAAGACTTTGACGGCGAAAAGACCGTAGTCCTCACCTCCAACCCGGCCATCGATGACGTTCCTCGCATTTCGGCTAGGCAGGTGGCTGCACTTAGTGCGGGCTTGAACTACCTCGCCCAGATACCCGGCTTTGAGCAAAAGTCAGAGATCCAGGAGCTCCTGGGAATTCTGGCTCAGGGTTCCACCAGCGATCCCGTGGCAACCATCGATGTTATTCCAGGCAGCGTAGACAGCGATGTGCTGATTCTGCGAAAGGCCATTGCCGAACAACGACGAATAACCTGTGTCTACCGAAACGCCAAGGACGAGACCGCCTCGAGGAAAATTGACCCGCTGCTACTGGTTTCAAAAGACGATGTTTGGACGCTACGCGGGTACTGCCTAAAAAACCAAGAGGTCCGGGCATTCCGTTTGGATCGGATGCAGAAGGCTCAGATAACGGATACGCCTATCTGTCAGGAAGCCCTAACGGCCGAACTGACCGAGGAAATCTACATTCCTAAGGATTCCGACTTCGATGTGCTACTCGAGTTAGAGCCAGAATCTTTTAGCATCATCGGTGATTACCAGGCACAAACTGTTGCAGAGCTTGCTAATGGAAACCTCAGGGTCAGAATTAAAGTGGGTAACTTGAACACACTCGGCCCGCTACTTGCCAGATATGGTGGCAGCGCAAAGGTTCTAGAACCGCAGCAAGCTAAGGCAGTCGTCCGCGACTTCGCACTGAGTGCTCTTGGAGAATCAACCGCCACCGACGACCAGGCTGCAGAGTAAATGTCGTTTTGGGTTTGGTTTCTGATCGACCTTGGGATTGCCATTTTGGGACTTACAGTTCTGGGTTGGATTGCCTGGGAACTGTTCTTTAAGTTCACCAAACTGCAGAAGGAATCTGAAAAACTTCAGGCTTCATTGGCGGCTTTGCAACTTGAGGTCGACACCGCAGCCAGTTACCTCAAACCCGCCGACAATCTGGCAGACGACCCAGTGAAATTATCCGGTCGTTGGTTAGCTCGAAAGAGCTTCCACGAGCGAGAGAAAAGCGCCAAACAGCGTAGGCTTATTGCTAGATTCAGCAAAAGAAAGTAGTCGCCGTGTTAAGAAGCCTTGAAGGCCCAGTTGGCATCATCCTGCTGTTGGTTATTGTCGCAATCTTTGCCGGTCCTAAACTGCCGGGTGCAGCAAAGGGATTGGCCGAATCAATCAAGATTTTCCGCAAAGAGGTAAAGAGCGACGAAAAGTCGAACGCGCCTAAGCCTGACGCTCCAGCCAAGAGCGATTCACAGGACGAGAACTCCACCAAAAACTAGCCTCATGGCCAAACCCAAAAACCCGCAGGCTGCGATGAGCCTAGGCGGACACCTAAGAGAGCTGCGCAAGCGCTTTGTTTGGTCCTTCGTTTTCATTGGTTTGGGCACAATCGCGGGTTGGTATCTCTTCGACCCGGTTTTTGCCGCACTTCAGGCTCCAATCGTGCAGGCCGCCAAGGACACTCACGTAAACGCCACGGTCAACTTCAGCACCATCGGTGGGGCGTTTGATTTACGGTTGCAGATATCGGTATTTATTGGTGTTTTGGTATCTAGCCCGCTGTGGCTTTACCAACTTTGGGCGTTCATAATTCCCGCTCTAAAACGTAAAGAGCGAATCTACACTTTTGGTTTTCTAGGTTCCGCAATTCCACTGTTTTTGGGTGGTTGCTACATGGCGTGGTTGGCACTACCAATTTTTGTTCACGCACTGCTTGGCTTAACTCCCTCTGGAAGCGCCAACCTGATCAACGCCAGTGAATACGTGCTGTTTGCCATTCGCATCCTCTTGCTCTTCGGGCTTGCGTTTGTGCTGCCGGTTGTTTTAGTTCTGGTGAACTTTATGGGCCTGGTAACCGCCAAGGGCATCCTCAAGGGATGGCGCCTTGCGGTGGTTATCTCTGCCTTAGTCGCAGCCCTGGCCACCCCGGTATCGGACCCAACATCGATGTTCATCTTGATGGTGCCGTTGCTTGTGCTTTATTTTGTAGCAGCGGGAATCGCCGCGCTGCGCGATCGCTGGGTGCGTAAGCGCGCGGTTATTTTTGTTTCAGCAAATGAGAGTGCAGCCTAATGCCAAAAGAAACCGCAGAACTCTCGCCAGCCGAGCGATATAAAGCGTCTAAGGACAGCCGAAAACTTGTGGCCCTAGGTGATTTTCAAGAACTTCTAAAGTTCCCGCTAGACGAATTCCAGCTACAGGCCTGTCGTGCCCTGGCAACCGACAACAGCGTTTTGGTGGCTGCCCCCACCGGTGCCGGCAAGACCATCGTTGGAGAATTTGCCATTCACCTCGCGCTGTCTAAAGACCTAAAGGTCATCTACACCACGCCAATTAAGGCTCTGAGTAACCAGAAGTTCGCCGAGCTGACCAAACGTTACGGTTCCGAACGCGTTGGACTCCTAACCGGAGACAACAACAACAACTCCGATGCGCAGATCGTGGTCATGACCACCGAGGTGCTGCGAAACATGATTTACGCCAACTCGGACAGCCTGAGAAACCTTGGTTATGTAGTCATGGATGAGGTGCACTACCTTGGCGACCGCTTCCGCGGTGCCGTTTGGGAAGAAGTGATTCTGCACCTGCCAAAGGACGTAAAGATTGTCAGCCTTAGCGCAACTGTCTCCAATGCCGAGGAATTTGGCGCGTGGCTGAACGAGGTGCGCGGAAGCACCGAGATGATCATTAGCGAGCACCGCCCGGTGCCACTTACCCAGCATGTGATGTTCGGTGACGAACTGGTTCCACTGTTTGACGAAGGCGCCAAAAACCAGAGTCGCGTGAATCCTGAACTGCAGCAGATGCACAACAATAAGTTGCGCCAAATGCCCAATAAACCCTCTAAGGGCAGGCCCGCCAAAGGTGGTAATGGCGGAGGTTACGGCGGTTACAACTCCAAACTCCCAAACATCTACCGAGCCAGCAAAGCAGAAATCGTCGATATCCTCGATGAAGCGGAACTGCTTCCAGCTATCTTCTTCATCTTTTCGCGCGCTGGTTGCGAGGCAGCCGTTAGAGCCTGTATTCAGTCGAGTGTTCGACTAACCACAAAAGAGGAAGCCCGCCAGATTCGTCTTCTGGTCGAGGAAAAAGTCCACAACATCGCCGATGAAGACCTTTCCACCCTCGGTTACTTCGAGTGGCTTAGCGCGCTGGAGCGTGGCGTTGGCGCACACCACGCCGGCATGCTGCCGGCCTTCAAAGAGATCGTCGAAGAGCTTTTCCTTCGCAAACTGGTTCGTGTGGTGTTCGCAACGGAAACATTGGCATTGGGAATCAACATGCCAGCTCGCACCGTGGTGCTTGAGCGTCTGGACAAATACAACGGCGAAGGGCGAGTTCAGCTAACGCCGGGGGAGTACACCCAGCTAACCGGCCGCGCGGGTCGTCGAGGCATCGATACCGAGGGTCACAGCGTGATTCAGTGGGCCGGAAATCTCGACCCAAACACTGTTGCCGGTCTAGCATCCAAGCGAACCTATCCGCTGATTAGCGCATTTAGACCCACGCACAACATGGCGGTGAATTTGCTGGAAGCCTTCGGTCGCCAGCGGGCCAGAGATGTGCTCGAGACTTCGTTTGCTCAGTTTCAAGCCGACCGGTCGGTTGTAGGCCTGGCCAGAAACATTCGTGAAAAGCAGATGTCCTTGCAGGGTTACGCGGATTCGATGCAATGCCACCTGGGAGATTACAAAGAGTACGCCACCTTGCGCCGCGAAATCAGCGACATTGAGAAAGCGTTGGCTTCCGGTCGAGTACGTGCGGTTCACGGCAAGACGGCAAAAATAAGCGACAGTCGGCGCGGCCAGGAAAAGCAACTAAACGACCTGAAACAGCGGATTAAGCACCACCCTTGTCACCACTGTCCAGAGCGCGAACAGCACGCTCGTTGGGGTGAGCGGTGGTTCAAGTTGGCGCGCGAGGTAGACCAGGTGGTCAACCAAATCGAACGTCACACCAACCAGGTGGCCAAAACCTTTGACCGTATATGCGATTTGCTTTTGGAGTTGGGTTACGTTGAAAAAGACGGCGATGATTACGAAGTACTAGAGCCGGGCAAACTGCTTGGCCGCATCTACGGTGAAAGAGATCTATTGGTCACCGAATCGCTCCGCGCTGGTGTGTGGCGCAACCTTGATGCCCCAAGCCTGGCATCCATGGCCGCCGCGTTGGTTTACGAAGCACGCAGAGACGACGAAAAACTTGAAATCAAGTTACCTCGAGGTATTTTTGCCGAGGTCCTAGAGAACACCGAGGCCATTTGGGCGGACATCGAGGAGCTGTCTAAGGCTCATCGCTTGCCAACCACCAGCCCGCTAGATCCTGGAATGTGCCTGCCGATTTATCGCTGGGCTTCGGGTTCCAGATTGGATACGGTTCTGCAGCAAGCTGACATGCTGCCGGGTGACTTCATTCGCTGGACCAAACAGATTATCGATATCTTGGATCAACTAGCCCAGACCGCGGAACCGAACATTGCGCAAACCGCCCGCGAGGCCGTGGACAAGGTCAAACGTGGAATTGTCGCCTACTCCTACTATGGCTAAATTCGACCCCGTTCAAGCTTGGAGGCTACCTGGATGGTTCTGGCGGCCATCGGTGGCTTTGCTTGGCGGGTTAATTGCAGGGCCGGCGTTACCACGCGCGGGTATTTGGCCGCTAATTTTCGTGTCGGTGGTATTGCTGATTTGGTCGGTTCGCAAGGTTGGATTCTGGGCAGGTTTTGGCATCGGCTTCATTGGGGGAGCGGCCTTCTATGCTTCGCAGAGTGTCTGGATGTCCGCCTATCTAGGACCAGAACCGTGGTTAGCTTTGGCTGTGCTCGAGGGAATCATTTTCGGTTTCGGCATGGGAGCGTTTGCCCTGATTTGGCGGAACCACGATGCCAATGCGAGTCGTCTGGGCATCTGGGATAAACCCCTCCTGATAACCGCTTTATCGCTGGCCTGGGTGGCCCGCGAATGGCTGAGCGGGCATTTGCCCTATGGCGGGTACCAGTGGTCAAGGCTTGGTCAACCGGTTGTAGGCACGGTATTTGAGCGTTGGGCATTCTGGGGTGGCATCAGTGCGGTAAGCCTTGCAGTGGCAGTACTGGCCATTACCGCGTTTGTGATTATTGATTCCATGCTGGCATCCGCCAAGTCCCAGGGTCAACCAAGACTCCCAAACTGGAGACGCAGCAAGGCACCTACTATCGCACTGATGATTCCTGCTCTCATTGCACTCCTTGTACCCTTATTCACCGTTATTCCAAACGGGCAGAATGGCCAATCAAGGTTGGTAAAGGTAGCGGCGGTTCAAGGAAACGCCAATGCTGGGCTCTTTGCAAATCCAATCCCCGGTAGCATTCTGGCCAAGCACGCTAGGGAATCCAACCTTTTGTCTAAAGACCCGAATGCTAAGAACCTCGACTTCGTGGTGTGGCCCGAAAATGCCAGCGACCAAGATCCATTGACCAATCCGATGGCAGCCTTGCAGATCTACCGGGTGTCAAACCAGCTACTCAAAGCGCCTTTGTTTGTGGGTGCGGTTACTTGGAAAGGCGACCTAGCTTTCAATAGCGTGTTGCTGTTCGACCCAAAAAAGTCAAAAGTGGCGGTCTACAATAAGCGCCGCCCTGTGCCATTCGCCGAATACGTGCCTGATCGCCCTTTTTGGTACTCGCTGGCGCCGGATCTAATTGGTCTCATCAATCACGGTTTCACTGCGGGCAACAAGGCGGGCATTTTCAAGGTCGCTAATTACAAAGTTGGCTCCCTAATTTGTTTCGAAATAGGCATCGATGACCTCAGCCACGATTTAGTCACCAATGGCGCGCAAATAATCCTCAGCCAAGCAAATAATTCAGACTTTGGACACACTGATGAGACTTTTCAGCAGGAGTCCTTGGCCAGGCTTCAAGCGCTTGCAACTGGAAGAAGCATGGTGCATGTCAGCACTGTCGGAGTTACCGAACTCATTCTCCCTAACGGCCAAATCACGCAGAAAATACCCGCTTTTGAACCAGGTTACGTATTGGGCCGCCTACCACTTAGCAATGATCTAACGCCAGCTATGCGCTTTTACGGCTGGGTTGATGGCCTAGCCTTGAGCATTACAGGGTTACTTTTGACTTTTTCCATTACTCTGCGGGCCGCAGAGGCCCTCAGAAAGTTCAGGTTTCGAAGAGCCTGAGTTCAGGATGCTATCAGGCAAGATACCTAGTGTCAGAGGAAACATCTAGAAAGGGCCAACATGAATACCTTGGTAATCATGCCGACCTACAATGAGGCACAGAGCATCAGCGACATTGTTCGCAAACTTTTAGCAACCGTTTCCGAAATCGATCTCCTGATTGTCGATGACAATAGCCCCGATGGAACTGGAAAAATAGCCGACGACATTGCCGTGGCAAATCCAAGAGTTTCAGTCCTTCACCGCACCGAAAAAAACGGCTTGGGTCCCGCCTACCTGGCCGGTTTTGCTTGGGCTTTTGAACGCAAATATGAATACGTAGTAGAGATGGATGCCGACGGCAGCCATCGGGCAGAGGACTTGCCGAATCTTTTGGTTCGCGCGCCTTTCAACGACCTAGTAATTGGTTCGCGCTGGATCAAAGGCGGCAGCGTCTTGAACTGGCCGGCCACGCGCCGCTTCATCAGTAGAACCGGAAACACCTACGCCCGAGTCATGCTCAGAACAGGTATTAGCGACATCACTGCCGGTTTTAGGGTTTACCGCGCGAGCTTTTTACAGGCTTTAGATTTGGCACACATCGCCTCCGCCGGTTATTCGTTCCAGGTTGAACTGGCCTGGAGAACCTTCCGCGCGAATGGTCGCATCCAAGAGGTTCCCATCACGTTTGTTGAGCGAGCCCACGGAAACTCGAAAATGAACAACAAAATCGTTCTAGAGGCACTTTGGCGAGTCACCAAGTGGGGCTTTGAGGGCAAATAGCCCAAATGAAAATCGGGCCACCCAAAAAGGATGACCCGATTCCTAAGATATGAGTTTTTATTTCTTGGCCGCAGCCGCCTCGCGACGAGCGCGAAGGTCTTGTAGTCGTTCCTCAAGGATTTCTTCGAGTTCCTCGATAGAGCGTCGCTCGAGCAGCATCTGCCAGTGGCTACGCGGGATTTTCTCCTCCACCAAATCCAGAGCTACCTGCTCACCGTTTTCAAGAAGAACTGCGGTCTTAGAGCAAACCTTGCATTCCCAAGTCTGAGGAAGTTCAGCACCACTTGCGAATACCATCTCGGTCTGGTGTCCGCCGGAGCACTGGTAGGTAAAACGGCCACGAGGTTCGTATGAAACGCCACGTTCGCTTTCTAGACTCTGTGTGCCTAGGCGCATTCCGCGCATTGTCTGCTGAGACATGATTCCTCCTGAAAGCCTTTTGGGCGGGATTAGATAGCAAGTCAAACCCATCTGGGGCGGTAAACATTCCTCGCGGCCCGAATTAAAAGGTTTTTCTCAGAAAAAGGTTCGTTTTAACGCAAGGCTTCCAGAGCTAAATCAGCGCGGTCAGTAACAATCCCCGCAGCACCAAGTTTTGCCAGCCTAAGCATCTCGCTTGGTTCATTGATGGTCCAAAAATGCACCTCTGTATTAGTGCGTTTCATTGCATCGATGAAGCGACGATTGTCAAAGTGAATAGGTCCCTGACCGATTGGTATCTGCAG
>CANBWO010000034.1 GCA_947373155.1 Microbacteriaceae bacterium
ATTCCATCGGCTGGTCGTTCCGTGTTCAAAATGTCCTTGATGGCCGCCTCGGTTGCCTTGTCGGCATCGGTGACAGGGCTGCGATCTGGCTTGGTTTCAACCTTTAGGTCGAGTGCTCTAAAACGCGCCAGCGCTACCACATCGGCTGCGTCGGCAAGGCGCAGGGCTAGTTCTAGGTCTTGGGCAAAGCTGGTTTCGGGCATGATTCAAATTTAGTAGTCAGATTTGTTTTCGAGCGACGCCATGAGCCTGCGAAGTGAATCTACGCGGGCGGCACCGTGAACACCGAGCGAACCTTTTTCGATTGCTTCATCCAGGGCGCAATCCGGACTTCCTGCAAGGTGGGTACAACCGCGCGGACAGATTGTGATGACCTTGTACAGATCCTCGAACGAGCGCAGCAGGTTGTCGAAATTGATGTGTCCCAAACCGAAACTGCGCACTCCAGGGGTGTCGATAATCCAGCCGGTGATTCCCGTTTCGTCTTCTTCGGCTCCAGCCAACGCAATCGCCTTTACGCTGGTGCTGGTGTGTCGGCCGCGACCGGTTACGTCGTTGACCACTCCAGTGGACCGCATTGCGCCCGGTACTAAGGCGTTTACCAAGGTGCTCTTTCCAACGCCACTGTGGCCCACCACAACCGTGGTTTGGCCATCCAGCACGCTTCGCATGGCAGGCAGGCTCGGGGCATCGCTGCGGTTCAAAATAACTGGAATATCTAGTCCGGCAAAAGTGTCTAAAAAGACGTCTGGGTTGGCTAGGTCGGTCTTGGTAATGCAAAGAATTGGCTTGAGACCCGCGTCATAGGCTGCGGCTAGGTAGCGATCGATAAGCCTGGTTCTGGGCTCCGGGTTCGCTATGGCGCACACAATCATCATTTGAGTGGCATTGGCAACGATAACGCGCTCCACCTGATCGCTGTCGTCTGCACTTCGCCTAAGCAGTGTGCTTCGCGGTTCGATTCTTACGATTCGGGCCAGTGCGCCCATCGTTGTGCTGGTGTCTCCCGCCATGGCAACGTGATCGCCAACCACCGGTCCTTGCTTGCGCAGTTCCTTTGCCAGAGTGGCATCTACCATTCGGTCTTCATCTACCAGCAAAACTCGGTAGCGCCCGCGGTCTACGCCCAGGACCATGCCTAGCGGAGCCGAGTTGTGTTGCGGCCGAATCTTGGTACGCGGTTTGTTGCCCTTTGGATTTGGGCGAACCCGAACATCGGTCTCGTCTAGGTCGTGGCCGTTGCCGTCTGGTTCATAGAGCCAACTCAAACTAGTTAGCCTCGAGCATTTTTGTCCACATGTTGGCAAAGTCTGGCATGGTTTTGCTGGTTGTCTCTATATCTTCTACCTGAATACCAGCCAAGCGAAGCCCAATGATCGCGCCCGCGGTAGCCATTCTGTGGTCTTCGTAGCTCTGCCACAGAGCCCCGTGGAGGTTCGCGCTCGGGTCAATTTCAAGTCCGTCTGCTGTCTCGCGGCAGATTCCACCAATGCGGTTGATTTCGGTTGCAAGTGCGGTCAGGCGATCGGTTTCGTGACCGCGCAAATGGGCGACACCGCTAATTACGGTTGGGGAGTCGGCTAGGGCAGCCAACGCTGCAATAACCGGCGTGAGTTCACCACCAATCGAAAGATCAATGGTGATTCCGTGGATCTCGCCGTTTCCGGTAATGGTCAAGCCGCGCTCATCGCGCACAATGCTGGCTCCCATTTGCTGCAAAATTCCGTCGAACTCGTCGCCCACCTGGGTGGTGCCTTCTGGCCAGCCGGGAATGGTAACGGATCCACCCGCCACCATAGCTGCGGCTAAAAATGGTCCGGCGTTGCTCAAATCCGGTTCAATCGCAATGGTCCCACCCGAAATCGGGCCGGGCTCCACTCGCCAAACTGTCGGCTCTGGGTTCGATACCTTTACGCCACGTTTGTTCAGGGTATCTAAAGTCATTTCGATGTGAGGAAGGCTCGGTAGGTGTTCGCCTTGGTGGCGCAGAGTCAATCCCTGCTCAAAGCGAGCCGCACTAAGCAAAAGTCCGCTCACAAACTGGCTGCTCGCAGATGCATCGATGGTTACCTCACCGCCACGAACGATTCCGGTGCCTTTGACGGTAAAAGGTAGCGATCCGGTGCCGGCATCTTCCACCCGCACGCCTAGGGCGCGAAGCGAGTCAACAGTTGTGTGCATTGGGCGACGTCTGGCGGCGGCATCGCCATCAAAGAAAACATCGCCGTTTGCCAAAGTTGACATAGGAGGCACGAAGCGCATTACTGTTCCGGCCAGACCGCAATCGATTTTGGCTCCACCGAGCACAGCTCCGGGGGTGATAAGAAAATCGCCGTTTTCTAGGACATCGATGTTGGCTCCCAATGAACGAAGGGCGTCGGTCATGAGCGCGCTGTCGCGAGAGTGCAGGGGGGCTGTGAGCAAGGTGGGTTCGGTTGCCAGTGCCGATAAAACCAGTTCACGGTTGGTGAGCGACTTGGAACCGGGCAACGCCACAGTAGCGTTTAGCGGCCCTGCTGCAACCGGGGCAAGCCAAGGATTAACAGCGTTTGGGGAATGATTTTCTACCGACATTGTTTACAAAATTACCACGCGCAACGAAGCAAGTTGGAGGAACTTTGTCGTCTGTTAGCCCAGCACTGCAAAACCCTATGATTTCGAGGCTAAACTCGCAATCGATGACAGTCTTAAAACCAAAAATTACGCCCGAGCAAATGCGAGAGTTCGAGGAGCAGGCAATGCCCCTCATGCCTCTGGTTCTAGCAATGGCTAAAAGAGAAACACACAACGAAGAAGACGCCCAAGATCTGGTTCAAGAGACCTACATCAAAGCGTTTCGTTCGTGGGGGCAGTTCCAACAAGGAACCAACCTCAAAGCATGGTTGCTAAAAATCATGCGAAACACCTACTTGAATAACGCAGAAAAGAAAAAGCGGGACAAGGCAAAAGGCAGCATCGATGAGCTAGAAGACTGGCAAATCGGTGGAGCTGAGTCGCTCACCACTATGCGTTCCAGGTCGGCCGAGGCAGAGGCAATCGACAACATGCCGGCCGCCAGCATCACGGCTGCACTAGATAGGCTTCCCGCCGAGTTCAAAGAGGTGGTATTGCAGGCAGTAGTTATGGGCCTGCCATACGCGGAGATTGCCCAGAACATGGGAACCCCGGTGGGAACGGTCATGAGCCGCCTCCACCGCGGAAAAAAAGCTTTACGAGAAGAACTTATTGAATACGCCAAAGAACAGGGCTATTCAACGGACAGCGCAGCAAAGGATGAGGAGTAGGCGAATGACTGAGTTCGACTGCCAGGAAACTAAGAAGCACGTGCACGAATTCCTGCACGCAGAACTTAGCACCAACGAGATGCAGGACATCACGGATCACCTTGCCAATTGCGATTCTTGCGAAGCCGACTACGACTTTGAAGTCATCTTCAACCAAGTTATTGTGCGCTCTTGTACCGAGGCACCGCCTCAGGAGCTAGCCGATCGAGTACTTGGCAAGATTCGTGAAATCCAAAAGGGCAATCACGCTTAAAGCCCTATTCCGGCGTGGGGATCTCTAACCACTCATACCAGCCGCGGTTTAGCACTAGCCAGGCCATAAGGCCGTAACCCACCTGACCAGGCAAATTATGCTGCGATGCCTGAATCTCCGAGTTCCAGCCCTGGTGTTCCACCAACGGTCTGAAACAATCCACAAAAGGCACACCGCGTCGGCTCGCCACATCCTCATAACCACTGACCAGATGCTCAACCTCGCGGTTTAGCTCCGGATTGTGATGCGGGGTAGGGCCAACCACAAAGGTCCCGATACCAGCGCGGCGGCATTCATCCAAGATGGTTGCAATATTTAGTCGGCTTCGGCTAATGCTGGTTCCGCTTGCTGGGTCTAGGTTGCTCAGCGCAATCACCAAACGGTTGTCGGTATCAGGGCTAAACCTTCTGCCAACCTCGGCTTTCCAGCGCTCTGCCAGCATCGCGCTGGTTTCATCCGGTGCCGGCAAGGCAAAGACATCGATGCGCGGGGAATTGGCAGGAGTCTTAGCCGTAACACGACCGACCCAACCCATTCCTCGAGGATCTCCGGCGGCGCTGATAGTCGAGTCGCCAAGAATGACGATTCGAATATCCTGCCTTACCAAAAGAAGTCCCTTAATCCGCGGTTTAGGCGAATGCTCTTGCTACTAGGTCGGCTTGCTCTGCCGCGTGGGTCTTGGCAGATCCAGCGGCTGGCGATGCCGAGGCCGGCCGGGAGACCAACTTGGCCACCTTTCCGTTCATGTAGTTAGGCAAGAACAGGCCGATGTAGGTCCAAGGACCCTGGTTGGCAGGTTCGTCCTGAACCCAAACCAGTTCGGCGTTCGGGTACTGCTCGTAGGCAGCCTTGATTTCGTCTACCGGAGTTGGGTACAGCTGCTCCACGCGCACGATCGCCGTCTTGCCATCGCCGCGCTTCTGGCTCTCGGCCAAAAGATCCCAATAGACCTTGCCCGAGCAGAACAGCACGCGAGTCACATTGGCCGGGTTTAGGCCCTGCTCATCGGTGATTACCGGACGGAAGCTGCCACCGGTGAAGTCCTCCACAGGGCTGCTGGCCGCCTTGAGGCGAAGCATCGACTTAGGAGTGAACACAATCAACGGACGCTTGTCGGCGCTGTACGCCTGCTGGCGCAACAGGTGGAAGTGGCTTGCCGGGGTGCTTGGCTGGGCCACGGTCATGTTGTTCTGGGCACAAAGCTGAAGGTAACGCTCGATTCGGGCGCTGGAGTGATCCGGGCCCTGTCCTTCGTAGCCGTGCGGCAACAGCAGAACTAGACCGCTGGTCTGGCCCCACTTTTGCTCAGCGCTAGAGATGAACTCATCGATGATGGTCTGGGCACCGTTTGCGAAGTCACCAAACTGGGCTTCCCAGAGCACTAGAGACTTCTTGTTCTCAACCGAGTAACCGTATTCAAAGCCCATGGCAGCGTACTCGCTCAGGAGCGAATCGTAGATCCAGAACTTTGCCTGTCCTTCGGCTAGGTTGCGAAGTGGCATCCATTCCTGACCATTAATGCGGTCGTGGAAAACGGCGTGACGCTGAACGAAGGTACCGCGGCGGCTGTCCTGGCCCGCCATGCGAACCGGAACGCCATCAATCAGCAGCGAACCAAGGGCCAACAGCTCGCCGAAGCCCCAGTCGATTCCGCCTTCGCGCGACATTTCGACGCGCTTGGCAAGTAGCTGCTGCAGCTTTGGGTGAACGTTGAAACCAGGAGGCACGTTGTTGTGTGCGTCTCCGATCAGCTGCACAATCTGCTGGCTGATCGGGGTTGGTCGGGTGATCACCGGGTGGTCGCTGGCGGTGGTACCAATGCCAACCGGGCGGCCCTGGATAGAAGCCGGGGCGCTCATTGCCTCGTGGACATCGGTGAAAGCTTGTTCCAACTTGGTCTGGAAAGCGGCGTTGGCGGCATCGAATTCGTCGCGGGTAATGTCTCCGCGACCAACCAAAGACTCTAGGTACAGGGTGCGAACCGAGCGCTTGTGCTCAATCAAGTTGTACATAAGCGGGTTGGTCATCGATGGGTCATCGCCCTCGTTGTGTCCGCGGCGGCGGTAACAAACGATGTCGATTACGACGTCTTTCTTGAATTCCTGACGGAATTCGAAAGCCAGCTGGGTGACTCGAACCACTGCCTCTGGGTCATCTCCGTTTACGTGGAAAATCGGCGCCTGAATGCCCTTAGCGATGTCGGTGCTGTAAACGGTGGAACGGCTCTCGGTTGGCGGGGTGGTAAAGCCAACCTGGTTGTTAATGACTAGGTGAATGGTTCCACCGGTGCGGTAGCCGCGGAGGTTCCACATGTTTAGGGTCTCAGGCACAACTCCCTGGCCGGCGAAAGCTGCATCGCCGTGGATTAGTACTGGAACCACTGGGAAGTCGCCGTTGTAGGCGTTTTTACCCAGCGCGTCGAGCTTGGCTCGCACAATGCCCTCAAGGACCGGGTTTACGGCCTCTAGGTGGCTTGGGTTTGCGGCCAGCGAAACATTTACCTGGTTTCCCTTGGCGCTGGTGATAACGCCTTCGGTTCCTAGGTGGTACTTAACGTCTCCGGAACCCTGAACGGTTTTGGTGTCGAAGTTACCCTCGAACTCACGGAACACCTGCCCGTAAGTCTTGCCAGCGATGTTGGTGAGTACGTTCAAACGGCCGCGGTGTGCCATACCGATGGCAACCTCATTGAGGCCAGAGTCGGCTGCGTTCTGCAGAATCTCATCGAGCGAGGCAATGGTGCTCTCGCCACCTTCTAGGCTGAAGCGCTTCTGGCCAACAAACTTGGTCTGCAAGAAGGTCTCGAATGCCTCTGCTTCGTTCAGCTTGCCCAAAATGCGCATCTGCTCATCGTGGTTTGGCTTGGTATAAGGGCGCTCTAGGCGTTCCTGTAGCCAGGCACGCTGAACCGGGTCCTGAATGTGCATGTATTCGAAGCCAGCGGTGCGGCAGTAGCTGTCGCGCAGAATCTTGTAGATCTCACGGAACTGCATCTTTGACTTGCCACCGAAGCCGCCGGTCTTGAAAGTGCGGTCCAGGTCCCACAGGCTGAGGCCGTGGTTGCGGATGTCGAGGTCTGGGTGAGTGCGCATGCGGTACTCGAGCGGGTCGATATCGGCCATCAGGTGTCCGCGAACGCGGTAGGCATTTATCAGTTCTTGAATACGCGAAGCCTTGCTACGGTCGTCGTTTTCATCGGTCTCAAAGTCCGAAACCCAGCGAACTGGCTCGTAAGGGATTCGCAGGTCGTTGAAGATTTCGTCGTAGAAGCCACGCTCGCCGAGCATGAGCTCGTGAACTTTCTTTAGGAACTCGCCGCTTCCCGCACCTTGAATCACTCGGTGGTCGTAGGTGCTGGTAAGTGTGATGGTCTTGCTGACACCCATGCGAGCCAACTGGGATTCGCTCATGCCCGAGAACTCGGCAGGGTATTCCAGTGCTCCAGCACCGATGATGGAACCGGCTCCAGCCATTAGGCGAGGAACCGAGTGAACGGTTCCGATTCCACCTGGGTTGGTAAGGCTGATAGTGGTTCCGGCAAAGTCGGTTGCGGTCAGCTTGTTATCGCGAGCGCGCTTAACCATGTCTTCGTAAGCCGAAAGGTACTCGGCAAAGTTCAGGCGCTGAGCGCGCTTGATGTTTGGAACCAAAAGGGCACGGGTGCCGTCTGGCTTAGGGATGTCGATTGCCAAACCCAGGTTGATGTTTGCCGGAGTAACCGAGGCAGGCTTGCCATCGACTACGTCGTAGTAAACGTTTTGGCTTGGGAATTCCTTGAGCGCACGAATCAGGGCGTAGCCAATGATGTGGGTGAACGAAACCTTGCCACCGCGGGTGCGACCCAGGTGACTGTTGATTACGATTCGGTTGTCGATCAAAAGTTTGGCAGGGATGGTACGAACCGAGGTAGCGGTCGGCATCGAGATCGATGCGTCCATGTTGGCTGCCAAAGTTTTTGGCATTCCCTTGAGGATAGTGACCTGATCCTGGTCCTCGGTGGCCGGCTCGCCCTCGACCACATTGATGCTTGAGGTTACCGGTGCCTGCGCTGGGATTGGCTGCGGTTTGGCTTCGACTCGGGTGGTCTTGGCTACCAGGGGAGCAACTGGGCCACCGTTTGTGATGGTTTGAATGGACTGGGTGTTGTTCTCAACATGAGCCGGTGCCATGCTTGCCGATACTGGTGAGGCTACTGGCGCGGCAACTGATGCAGCAACTGGTGCAGCGATGGGAGCCACCGATGGTGGAGTGACTGCCACTGGGTTTGGATTGCCTTGCGACGAGTGGTACTTCTCGAGTACCGGCCACCAGGTTTTATCTACTGAATCTGGATTAACTTTGTACTGTTCGTACATTTCTTCGACGAGCCATTCGTTGGCTCCGAATTCATTGTCTCCGTGACCATTTTCGATCGACAAGAGTCCACCTCTTAAGTTCCGCATTGTCCATTCAAGTGCCTTTCAAGCCTACCCGCCCAGAAGGCCAGTTCTGCGGGTTAAAAGCAATCTGTCAGGGTTCTTTACGGTCTTGGTCTGGGTATGCTGGAAATACTCATGGATGACCATAGTTTTGCATTGCACCAGTTGGGCGGGATTGCCTGATGAATGACTGGATTTTTCTTGCCGTCGGGATTCTGCTCACGGTTGGCACGGGCTTCTTTGTAGCCAGCGAGTTCAGTCTGGTCAACCTGGAACGAAACGACCTAGAATCGCGGCGCGACCGAGGCGAACGAGGTCTGAGCAACACCATCCGTGCTCTCAAGGAAACCCGAAAGCACTTAGCCGGCGCCCAGTTGGGAATCACCCTAACCACCATGCTCACCGGCTTTTTGGCCGAACCGGCGCTAAATAACCTGCTCAGCCCGGGACTGATCGGCTGGGGCCTGTCGGCAGAGTCTGCTTCGAGCACCGCCACAATCCTGACCATGGTTATTGCAACATTGGTATCCACTCTGTTGGGCGAGTTGATTCCCAAGAAACTGGCCCTCACAAACCCCATCGCAGTGAACCGCTTTGTAATCATCTACCAAATGGCCTTCACGTTCATCTTTGGCTGGATGATCAAGGGGCTGAACATTATCGGTGGCGCAGTGGTGCGCAGTTTTGGCATCGAACCGCGCGAAGAACTAAACAGCAGTCGCACAGCGGAGGAACTGGCAAGTCTGGTTCGCCGTTCCGCGATTCTGGGAGCGCTAGACCAGCAGACCGCCACGCTGATCACCAAGACCCTGAACCTGACCCAGTTGGTGGCGGCCGACATCATGACTCCTCGCCCTCGCATGCACGTGGTAGACCGCGATGCCCCGGTGAGTGCCATCATCGAGCTTTGTAATCAAACCGGTCACAGCCGCTTCCCAGTCATCGATGGAAGCACAGACGACGTAGTCGGTGTGGTTCACGTGAAGCAGGCGGCTTCTGTTCCTCGCAGTCAACGTGCCACCGTGCCGGTAAGTGCGCTAACCGTGGAGGCCGAACGCGTGCCAGAGACCATGGCGCTTGAGACCCTGGTTGGTTTGCTGCGTTCCAAGGGCATGCAGCTGGCAATCGTGGTAGATGAATACGGTGGCACAGCCGGCTTGGCCACGTTGGAAGACCTGGTCGAGGAGCTGGTTGGAGAACTAGCCGATGAACACGACCGCACCCGCGTGGGTGTTCGTCGCGGTGGTGGCGGCAGCGTATTGTTCCCCGGCCTCATGCGCCCAGACGAACTGAAAGAACTCGCAATCCGTATTCCAGAGGACGGAGCCTACGAAACCGTGGGTGGCTACCTAATGAGTGCCCTTGGCAAAATCCCGCAGGTTTCCGACACCGTTGAAATTGACGGCGGCACCTTGCGTGTAGAGCGCATGGATGGCAGACGAGTAGATCGCGTCCGCTTCCTGCCAGATGCCCCAATTCAACAGGAGGGTTCGAATGCATAGCGATCTCACCGGTGCCTGGATGGGGCTACTTTGGTTTGCTGTTCTGCTAGCGGCAAACGCCTTTTTCGTGGCCGCGGAATTCGCCCTGATCTCTGCCCGCAGAGCTCAAATTGAGCCATTGGCCGAAGCCGGTAGCGGCCCAGCTAAAATCACCATTCGCGCCATGGAGCGAGTGAGCATCTTGCTCGCAACCTCGCAAATTGGTGTCACCGTCTGTTCGCTGGCAATCCTGCTGATTGCGGAGCCTTCCATCCATGATTTGATTCACCCGGCGCTCGCCGCTTTGAACCTTGGTGAGGCATCGGCAAACGCGATTACTTTCGCCGTGGCCTTGGTTTTGGTTTCATCGCTGCACGTCCTAATGGGCGAGATGATCCCAAAGCAGATTTCATTCGCCATTCCAGAGCGCATGTCGTTGATTTTGGTTCCGCCACTTTATGCCTTGGCTGTTGCGCTAACCCCCATCGTGGTCTCCTTGAACTGGTTTGCCAACACGGTGCTGCGTGCCTTTGGCGTGACCGCAAGAGACTCGGCGAACACCGCCTACACGCTGGATCAGGTGGAAGACATCGTTGAGCACTCAACGCGAGAAGGTGTTTTGAGCGACACCAGCGGTGCAATCAGCAACACCTTTGAGTTCACCGAAAAGCAGGTGGAGGACATCGTTGTGCCGGTTGACAAGTTGGTCGCCTTCAGCGTTGCTGTAACCCCACAGCAGGTGGAAAACGCGGTTAGTCAACACGGATTCAGTCGCTACCCGCTGCTAGATCCAGCTGGTGAATTGGAAGGCTATCTTCACATCAAGGATGTACTAGACCTCGATGAAGACGAATACAACGATGCATTCCCATCGAAGCGCGTTCGCAGCCTGATTACCCTCGCAACCACTACCGAACTGGAAGACGCCCTTGCGGCGATGCGCAAGGCTGGCGCCCATTTGGCTAAGGCAGTCAGCCCCGATGGAGTAGTTGAGGGTGTGGTTTTCCTCGAGGACATAATCGAGGAACTAGTGGGCGAAATCCAGGATTCAACCCGGCGAAACTAACCCGGGTACCTGGGCGACACCAACTTAGAAGCTTGGCCAGGCCCGCTTGTATTGGTTGGGCAGGTAATCGAGGTTCTCGCCCAGAGCAGCTGCTGCTGCGGCTGGCCAGTGAGGATCGCGAAGAGCTGCTCGCCCAATCAAAATCACGGAGATTTGACCGGCTTCCAAAATTGCTTCGGCTTGGTGTGCATCGGTGATTTGACCCACAGCACCAACCGGACTGCCATTGTGTTCGGCAACGAACTCGGCCAGCGGAACCTGATAACCGGGTCCTACTGGAATCTGGACGCCGGTGATTAGCCCACCACTTGAGATGTCGAAGAAATCGGCTCCGAGTTCGTGACTCCAACGAGCTACCTGAGCTGTCTGTTCCTTGTCCCAACCACCCTCGCGATAATCGGTCGCGCTAAAGCGGACCATGATCGGCAGTTCCGGTCCGACTGCGGCACGCATTCCCTGAACAATTTCCATCAGTAGGCGGGCGCGATTTTCCAAGCTTCCGCCGTATTCATCGCTGCGTTGGTTGGTGAGAGGGGAGAGGAACTGGTGAAGCAGGTAGCCGTGAGCCGCGTGAATTTCAACCGCGTCGAATCCGGCGGCTACCGAATTCTTGGCAGCGGTAACGAATGCTTCAATCACGTCTGGAATCTCGTTGGTCGCTAGCTCGCGGGGCGCGTCGTAGCCGGGAAAAGCCTCGGAGTTGCTGCTAACGCTCTGCCAGCCACCGTCTTCGGGTTTAACGGAACCGTGCCCGCTCCATTCGCGATAGGTGCTGGCCTTGCGCCCGGCATGAGCTAGTTGAACCGCAATCTTTGCGCCGCGCTGGTGAACCAGATCGGTCACGCGCTTCCAAGCCTGTACCTGGTGATCATTCCAAATCCCGGTGTCCCATGGGCTAATCCGACCCTCAGGCGAAACTGCGGTGGCTTCAACAATGATGAGCCCTGCGCCTCCGGCGGAAAACGCTGGGTAGTGAACCAGGTGCCAGTCGCCAGGCACGCCATCGCGGTTCTCGCAGGAGTATTGGCACATCGGTGCAATCCACAGGCGGTTGCGAACTTCGGTGTTGCGCAACTTGATAGGCGAGAACAGCTTAGACACGGGAACTCCTGGGGTAGGGGTGGCAACACAAAAAAATTGAAGTATGTATTACCAGCCTACGATTTAGATTCCCATGTGGGTTACCGTTTAGGCATGGACTACACGATGCTGGCCAACCTAATAAAGAGATTGGTGCGCCCACCAACTGCGCAGGACAACAAGTACACCAGAGGTACTGTGGCCTTCATCACTGGTTCAGAGGTTTACCCTGGCGCGGCAGTCTTGGGTGTGGGTGCCGCCCAGCAAACCGGGGTTGGTTTAGTTCGATACATCGGTCCCAGGCGTCCTGCGGATCTGGTGCTCCAGTCTCACCCGGAAGTGATAGTTGCGGATACCTTTGCGCAGTCCCTGCCGGCACAGGCTTGGGTAATTGGGTCTGGTGTTTCACCCACAGATAGCTACCAAACTCAAAACATCCGCGCATTATTGACGGAACCTAGAATCGCGGTTGTCGATGCGGGTGCGTTAGAGGTGATCGACTTTGGGTTAGTTGCCAAATCTAGTCTTTTGCTCACTCCGCATCTGGGTGAACTAATCAAACTGCTTAACAGACTTACCGATAGCAATGACTTCACAA
>CANBWO010000035.1 GCA_947373155.1 Microbacteriaceae bacterium
AGCATCCTGTTTGAGTCCTTAGGCATACTGGCCTTTGCTCTTAGCGGTCTCCTGGAGGCGGCTCGAAAGAAGCTAGACCTCATTGGCATGGCCATGGTTGCTGCGCTTGCCGCTTTTGGCGGCGGAACCTTGCGTGATGTCCTTTTGGACCGCAGACCCTTTTATTGGGTTCAAAACCTTGCGTGGATCTACATCATCATTGGGCTTTGTGCGGTTTCGTTGTTATTCGTTAGAAGTAGGCACCTAGACCTCACCGAGCGTGCAATGCAATGGCCAGACGCCATTGGTCTGGGCATCTTTACTGCGAGCGGCACCCAGATTGCCCTAGAGGCGAATATGCCCTCAATCGTTGCCGTGATCATGGGAACGATCACAGCCATT
Organism: Microbacteriaceae bacterium; assembly: GCA_947373155.1. GTDB lineage: Bacteria > Actinomycetota > Actinomycetes > Actinomycetales > Microbacteriaceae > Rhodoluna. Next base: position 382 of record CANBWO010000035.1, read on the forward strand.
TTTGGGGGAGTGGCTCGCGATATTGTGGTGAACGAAATCCCCAAGGCTTTTATAGATCACGAACCGTATGCCGTCATTGCATTTACCGGTGGGTGGATTGTGGTGATTGGCGATGCCTTGGGTTGGGCCAGTTTTGCTTCGCTTTGGCTTTGCGCTTTGGTGATTATCGCCATTCGCTTAGCAACGATGGTTTTTCACTGGCGAGTGCCAGCCTGGCGCGTTTAGCGAAACCGTTTAATCACACAGCTGGGCAACGCGCTGAGGCGTCACCTTGAGCATCACGGCGATGTCGCGCATGGTCAGACCCTGTTCGCGAGCGCGACGAACTACATCGCGGATTTCTGCAGATGCTTGTTCCTGAAGGGCTGCTGCCTGAGCCATTTTTTGCTGTGCTGCTTGGATGTCGCAGACTATGCCCGGCATCACGGCTTCTATGGTCACTACGATGTCGCAGATCTCTTCGCCCAGTTGCTTGTTGGCGAGGGCCTTGATCAGGTCCTCGGCTTTGTCTAGGCGCTTGGTAGTGGTGGTGAAGTTGTCTAGCTCGGGTACGGTGATGAGCCAGCCATCGGCTTGGCGTTCACTTTGAGCTTTGATTTCCATAGTCACCATCTTTTCATGCCCGAGGCATTCTTTCGCGTCAGATTGCTGCGACACGAAGTCATTTTTAGTAAAGCCCTACTTGACTTACTAAGTCAAGGCGTGCTTTACTAATCAACTGTAGGCGCGAACACCGCTTTGTACAACACTTTCCGACGAACCCAAAGGGGATTTTCATGAACGCATTATCAATCGTGGCCGTAGTAGTTGCTTGGCTTCTAACTGCATTTCTAAGTTTTATTTATTTCAAGGCCGGCTCTTTCAAACTAACCGCGCCTGTTGAAACTCTGCTTGGCGCAGGGTTTGCCTGGGTAAAGCACCTTCCGCTCGGCGTAGTCCGCGCCATCGCAGCTCTTGAACTGCTGGGTGTAGCGGGAATCATTCTTGCACCAGTTGCCAGCGAATTCCTTGGTTACGGTTGGGCTCAGCCTTGGGGGATTGCAGCTGCGGCAGGCCTTACCCTAACCATGGCGGTAGCAGCCATCATGCACATCGTTCGTGGCGAGTTCAAGTACACCTACAAGAACAACATTTCGCTGCTTCTTGCCTCTGCAGTGCTGACAGTCCTGTTGATCAGTTTCGGAGCACCGCTTTTCGCCTAGTTTCAAACGAATACTCCTAGCGTCTTAGCGTCGCTGGTAACCTGCCTTGCGGGCTGCTCTCTTTAGGGTGGCCAGCAAGGCAGGTGCCGTTAAGAGAACTAGTGCACACGTGGTGATCGCCCTTCCGGTGTCCCATAGCAAGCCTCCCGTGACAATTTCAAAGTTGATGAAACGGCCCAGATTGGTAGCGATGCCACCTCCAGCGATGTAACTCAGGCTGGTTCCTGTTCCAGCCAGAAAGGGCCAGTTCCACATGGTCATCAATGCGCCATAGCTGTATGACCCAATCACGGCCGCCAGTGTTAGCAGAGTGATTTGGAGGCGCTTGGATGCAGGCCTAGGCAGAAGCCCGGCCATCACTCCGATGAGCCCTGCCGCCATCATCTGGAAAGGCAACCAAGGGCCAACGCCGCCCGTAAGCAATGCGCTAACCAGCAGGGAACCGGCGCCTAAAAGATAGCCAAAACTTGCGCCAAAAACATAGGCGCCAATCAGAATCAAGAAAAAAGCTGTTTCGATGCCCGAAGTTCCCGCTCCCAGCATTCGAATCACGCTGTTTAGTGCGATCAAAACTCCAAGCAGCGCAATCTGCCTAGAGTCGATACCGCCCGTGCTGAACTCAATCAGAACTATTGCAACCAAAAGCGGCATGAGCACCATAAATATGGTCTGGGCTAATCCGGCATGCGCCCCAGCTGCATCGCCCACCAGTATGGGCCAACAGAAAATGCCTAGCGACAAGACAGATACGAAACCGATAAGCACCCTAGAGAACCACTGTGTTTTCATTAGGCAATCACCTGATCTACTCGAGTTGCTTGCTCGGTGACCTGCCAAATCTGCGGAGCATTAGCGCCCAACTGACTCAAAACCTCATGCGCTGGTCCCGTAGCCACCAGTTGACCACGTTCTAGAGCCAGGATTTGATCTGCAACCAGCGCGATGAACTCAACATCGTGGCTGGCCAACAATATGGCTTTACCCTGTTTCTTCACGGCGTCCAGTTGCGCGGCCAATTGTTTTTTCGACTCATAATCCAGGCCGCGGGTTGGCTCGTCTAGCAAAAGCACCTGAGCTCCCTTGGCAAGTTGGATTGCCAAAACTAAGGCAAGTTGTTGCCCAGCCGAAAGATCACGAGGGTGGCGAGCGGGATCGATTCTTCCGGCCAGCTTTCGGAACAGATTTGCCGTGGTGCCCTGCTCAACCTGGGCAAACGAATCGGAATCGTTCATCTCCTGGGCAATGGTATTGAGCATAAGAAGATCTGCCGCCCACTGCGGCACCATCGCCAACTTTGCCAAACGGGGGATCGGCCTTATGTTTTTTGGCTCAGTGCCGTCGGCAAGTTCGACCCTGCCTGCATGCCCAAGTTGGCCTTGCAACGACCACAACAGACTGGTTTTCCCAGAGCCGTTAGGGCCGATGACCGCCGTGATGCAACCCGAGGTAAGTTGCAGATCAATCGGGTGCAGAGCCACGGTAGTGCCGTAGCTCACACTCAGCCCTTGCGCACTTAGCAGAACGTCTGCGCCAAAAACCTCGTTCGCGAAAGGGCTAACGGAGTGCCCGCCCGCCTGCCATTGCTTTCGCGCTTGACCAATCGACAAAGCAAGGGGATTCCACATTAGCTTTTGGCCAAGTTCGATAACCGGCGGCACCATTCGATACTCGCGCAAAACCTGATCCAGGCCATCGATGGATTTGGCTTTGGTCACGCTGCCATCGCCGTGAACCACGGTGACCGAATCAACTAAACCCACCACTCGTTCTATGCGGTGTTCGGCTAGCAAAACCGTGACTCCGTGGTCACTTGCCAGGGCACGCAAAACAGAAATTAGTTCCGCGGCGGAACGGGCATCTAGGGCGCTGGTGGGCTCATCGAGTAAAAGGATTTTCTGCCCGGCTACCAGCGCTGCCGCGATAGCAACCCGTTGCTGTTGTCCGCCGCTAAGTTCGCTCAAGTTCGAATTCAGTATTTCGGTGAGATCGAATCGGGCAGCGACATCTTGAATTCGCTTTTGCATTTGAACAGCATCGAAACCCAACTGTTCTAGCCCATACGCCAGTTCCTCCAGCACGGTATCTGCTACAAAGGCACCTTCGGGTTGCTGGTTAACAAAGCCCACCAGGTGCGCAACCTCATGCGGTTTTGCTCCACCAAAGTCCACTCCATCCAGCCAAATGCGCCCGCTGAGCAGCCCGCTCGAAAAGTGGGGCACAAGACCATTGATGGCCCTGAGTAATGTGCTTTTACCGCTGCCGGTGGGTCCCGAAATTAGCGCGAACTCACCCGGAGCAAACTGAAGGTTAACGCGTTTTAGTACGGGGGAGTCGGATTGTTCGAAAGTGAACGTGAGATCCTCTAAACGAATCACAGGGCCACCTGCCCAAGGGCAAGCCACACCACTGCCGCTGCTGCAATGGCTATAACTGCATAATCCAACCAGATGCGGTTTTCTAACAACAGCCGGCTTCTAACCTGATAAACATTGGCAATCCGAACTGTCACCGTTAGCAGCAGCAGTGCTAGACCAAACATTGCCAATGCAATCCATATGTCTTTGCCGCTGGTCAGCAAAAGGTAGCTGGCAAACCCAAGGACCAAAATGGCAAGAACCGAACTAACTCTTGACGCCAGGGTTGCCGATTTGGGCATCCGCCCCCGGCGGCCAAATCCCCGAGAATCCATGCTGGCTGCCAAATCTAGTGAACGTTGAATCGTGTCCTCCAAAACTGGGATCACCACAGAGCCCAAGCCGTTGAGGCCCTTAGGTGTTCCACCACGCAGCTCACGAGCTTGCCTAACTCGATTGATGCTGGAAATAAGTTGTGGCGCAAGAGAAATCGCTACCGCTGCAGCTGTGGCAACCTCATAAAGCGCTGATGGGGTGGACCGTAGTAACTTTCTCGGATTGGCAATGATGTTTGCCATGGCAACGCCCAAGATGATTGCGCACAGGCGGAGGCCATCGGTGATTGCGGCATTTATTGTTGCGCTGGTGAGAGGCCCAAGCAGGTAAACGGTTTGCCCAAAAACCGTGAAGCTCACATTGGGTAACGCCAGGAGCACTGCTTTTGCTTGCCCATAGCTGAATCCTGCACCACTGAATATGATTCGGAAAAGCACGCGAACTAAAAGAACGAAACCGCACAGTAAAAGGTAAAGGCGAATGGCTTGCCATTTTTGAGCTCGCGGTCCAAACATTGATGCCAAGGCGAGGCTCATCAGGCAAATAAGCCCAAGTTCCCAGGCTGGTTTGGCAAGGCTGCCAGAAATTGCCAAGGCTAAACCCAGCAACCACCATGTGGTGGCCACCAGCGGGCTTGCCTTAGTTTGTTTCACTTTTTACTTGCACTCAAAGGGCTCGGCCTTGAAACGTGGCGACTCCTGGGAGGTGCTCTGCCCGGCTTCTATAAAGCGCCAACCCTCGAAACTTCCGCAGCCGGGGTGAGTCATCGCTGCTCCTACCGGGCTTGGTTTCCAAGAGCCGCCACCTGCCGCGCTGGCTTGGTAGTAAGCCCAGGTTCCCTCTGCATAGGTAGGGGTGTGCTGGCAGTCTTGTTTTGCCACCGATGGGTAGCCATCGATGCGACAAACGAAACCGGTGGGGTACTGACTTGTTCCTTCGGTTTTGTGGTCGAAGAGTGAAATGTATTCCCACCCCGTAAGCGGATCGGTAACAGCTGCAACACAGGTTGCTTGAATCGGCTTTTTGCTTGAGGATCCAAAATCAACCACAACCGTTACCCCTTTGGTGGCACAGGCGCCAGTTGCTGATGCAACCCAACCAGATGGCTTAGTTGGCGAAGCCCAGTCCAGTTTGAGGCCAACCGCCGAGGACAACGCCGGCAAGACCGTGGCGATAGCGGCTAGTAAAACTAGCCCAATCAGCGTTGCTCTCAGCAGTTTGCGATTCATTTTTATTGCTACCTACTTGATCAGGTTCAGGTAACTCTGACCAAGCAGCGCGACTGCGCCTTGGGCGGTGGCGTAAACATCGCCCGCACCGGCAGACCACGAAGTCTGCAGCCCACCGTCGGCGGCGAGCTTGCCAATTAGCCACGTCTTTATGGCAGACGATTTTTTGCCGGCGGCGGCAAGCCCCATCGCTGCGTAGGCGGTGCTGTTTACGCTGTAGTCGCCGTAGGCCTCATAGTGATTCCCGCTTACCGCGGTTTTGTTCAGATAGGCAACCGCTTTGGTTTCGCTTGCCGCAATAACTTTTGCCTGAGCTTTGTTGGCAGGGTTTACCGCCCCAAGTGCCTGCAATACGATTCCGGTGCCATCGGGGGAGCCAACACCTAGGTCGTAGCCGTCGTTGAAACCGCCGTCGGCTAGTTGATGGCTAATCATGTGAATGGCCAAACCAGTTGCCTGACGCCCGAAACCATTGGCCTGGAGCGCCAAAACCACCCAGGCTCGGTCGAAGGTATTTGCCGACATATTGGCTGCGATGTCTCCGGTGCCGTCAATTTTGCTCAGGATGTCATTGATGATTCCGCGCCTAGTGGCTGCATTCTTAGCTTTCAAAACTGCGCTGGTGAACACAAACTTTCCTGCGATGCCCAGTTTTACTCGCTTATTTGCGTCGAACAAATACCCGACCGGGTTTTCCTCGGTGCCTGTAACCGACGCGTTGGTTAGGTTGTAAGCCGTGGCAGTAGCCAGCGAGGCAGCGTTTTCGCCCAGAGCCTTGCGTTGCAACAAAGCCTCCAACGTGAAGCCAAAGTCTGGCTTTCCGGGGGTGAAGCCCTCGATATACTGCCCGGCTACAAAACTGTTTTTCAAGTAGGTATCGGTGCTAGCAAAGGCGTTAGCTGCTTGTGCCGGGGTGGCTATTAGGCCCGCCCCGATGATTGCCGCTACTGCGGCGATTGTTGCGATTGAGCGCAACTCAGATTTTGTTTCGAACATTTCGAAACCTTTCGCTTAGTGCGATCTGAGTGCGAAGACGGGATGCCCCTAAAACGCGAAAACCCAGATGGCGTTTAGCCAGCTGGGAATCGGAATAAGTTCTTCCGACTCCACCCGTAGACCTCGACGGTGATTATTTGGAGTCATTTGCTCAAAATGGGCATTCCGACTTTCTGCTGAAGCAGATTTACGGTTGCGGGTCAGCGCCGGATTTTCACCGGCTTTCCCCATTCAGAGCAAAAGCTACATCTCTCGATGTGTTTTTAGGTTACTGCAATTTCTGTGGCAGTTCGCAGGCTTCGGTCGCGCCGGGTAATTTTGCCCGATTTCGTGCCACAACGAAATATGCTTTGCGGGCCAAGGTTCGAAAACCAGGTATATCAATAACCAAACCCAGGGCTTTCCACACTGGGTTTGTGTCTTGTTTCAGAATGAAGGCGGCCGCCCGATTAGCAGGTAGCGGAACGAAGTTGGAATCTACCGTGGAAACCAGCCAAATCGAATGTTGGGCTTGCTCAGTAGTCACTGGCCCTAGGGAGAGGTCGAGCTGCTGAAACCCCTGGGTTTTGGGGAAACCGCTCAGGTGTCTGTTACCCCAGCGCACACAGGCCTGGCAGAATGCACAGTCCGCATCGAATATGAGCAGCAAGTTAGACACCTTGCCAGAATAACAGCCGAGTTTTCCTGCCAGATAGCCCAAGCGTTTGTAACGGTTTGTAACGAGAATGTAAATAAGTCTGCAAAAACTGTTGTTTGAGTTTTGTTTACTAGAAATTCTCATTAGATTAGTTACACCCAAGGCATAGGTGCCGGAGCGAAACAGTCCTGTTTTCTTCTTGCACCGAGGCTGGAACACAACAAGGAGAGAAATATGAAGGCAAAGCGCACTTTGCGTTCGGTCGCTCTAATTGCAGCGGGTCTGCTGGCAACTTCAACTGCCACCGGTCTTGCAGCAAACAGCGCCAACGCAGCCGCCAAGTCAACGGTGATCATTAACGAGACCTCGGCAATGACGTCGTTGAACTCGGGCACCCCAGACACAAACCTCGTTACCAACAGCGACATCGGTTACCTAACTGGTGCCGGCTTCTGGTACTACAACGATGGACCTACCCTGGTTCGCAACAAGACCTTTGGAAACTTCGCAATTGTAAAGAACGCCCCAAATGACTTCGAAGTTGCCTACTCGGTTAACCACGGTCTAGTTTGGTCAGATGGTACTCCAATCACTGGTGCAGACCTTCTGCTAAGCCACATTCTTTCGAGCAGCGACTACTCGAAGAAGGCCGGCCTTGGAGACCCAACCAGCGACACCCCATCCTTCAACTCCGGTGGATACGGTGGTCCTTATGACAGCCACATCCTCGGCGTATCTTTGAGCAACGATGGCTACACCGTTACCCTAAAGTACGACAGCTTCCAGCCTGACTGGCAGATCATGGGTCCTGGCCCTTCGCCTGTTCACGCTCTTGAGCTAATGGCAGACGGCAAGTCTGGACTACAGTCCCTAAGCGTAAACAACGCCGCAAAGGCTCAGTTCGTTACCGACTTCAACAACGGTCTGAAGGGCAATGGTTCTCGCCTAAAGAAGCTTGGTGATGTTTGGTCGAACGACTACAACATTCAGGACATCAACTCCAAGACCAACCCTCTGCTTCTTATCAGCAACGGTGGCTTCATCGTATCCAGCGCAGTAGCAAACACCTCGGTTACCTTGGTTCGCAACCCTAAGTACAACTCGGGTCCTGCACTAACCAAGACCAACCCGCTAACCAAGGTCATCTTTAGCTTCGTAACCGACGGTGCACCAGCTGCTCAGGCTCTGGGTAACGGCGAGATCGACGTTTACGATGGACAGCCAGACACTGCTACCTTCCAGCAGCTGAAGGGCCTAAAGAGCGTCAAGGTTGAGACTGGCACCACAATGACTTACGAGCACGTGGACCTCCGTACCGGAAACAACCCTGGTTCAGAGGAGTCTGCCACCGAGGCTAAGTACGATGGTCCATTCGCTGACTCACACGGTCAGAAGGCACAGGATCTGCGCAAGGCATTCTTGCTAGCTCTTCCTCGCCAGTCTGTTGTAAACAAGATGGTCGCTCAGGCATATGACCCAAGCAACCAGGCCGACGCAACCGTTATGAACAGCAACTTCCTTCTTCCAGCTCAGCCTGGCTACGGAACTGTTACTGCTGGTAGCGGAGTAAGCGACTACACCGATGGAACTCAGGCACAGCGCACCGCTGCAGCTCTGAAGCTAGTCCAGAAGTGGTACCCGAGTGCATCTGCTGGTTCGAACACCGTTTCTATCAAGATGCTATTCAAAAACAACGCTCGTCGTATTGGTGAAAACCTACTGATTGCAGCCGAAGAAGCCAAGGCTGGTTTCAAGGTTTCGAACGTCGGTAACGCCAAGTGGTCTACTTTGCTGGATGACCCAAGCTACGACGTAGCAATGTTTGCTTGGGCTCCTTCGGCAGTTAGCCAGACTGGCAACAACGCCAACTACCAGAGCGACGGCTCGAACAACCACTACGGTTGGAACAACGCTGCTCTAGACAAGATCCTGAAGGCTCTTGAGGCACCGCTAAGCGCTTCGCAGATCACTGCAAAGTACCTAGCAGCCGACAAGATCATCATGGATCAGGCTTGGACCCTTCCGCTATACCAGTGGCCTTCGGTTGCTGCCTATAACAGCAAGCTGAAGAACGTCAAGCCAAGCCCACTGGTTCCAAACATGGTTTGGAACTACTGGGAGTGGCACTTCTAGGAACTAAAAACTCCTAGAGCAAAGCTCTAAAAATCGGGGGCATTCACTTTTGTGGATGCCCCCGATTTGAGCCCAAGTTTAAGAAACGGAACAAAATAAGTGTTTGCCTTCATTGCTCGCCGAATCGGAATTGTCCTTCTGATACTTTTTGGTTCGTCTTTTTTGGTTTACAATCTGGAGGCTCTTTCTGGAGATCCGCTGTCCGAACTCCGAACTAGTTCGGCAAAGAACAAAGAATTCTTGATCGCTCAGATGACGCGACAGCTTCAACTCGATGTTCCACCGCCTCTGAGATATTTCCATTGGCTCCAGGGAGTTTTGGGAGTATTTACTGGCCATCCAGACTTGGGAAAGACGCGTAACGGTCTTCTAGTCGTCACAGAGATTTCCGGGGCAATCCCAACTACCATCCGACTTGTTCTTGGCGCCACCATCTTGGCCATTTTGCTCGGGATCACCGTCGGTGTTATCACCGCAATTCGACAGTACAGTCGCCTCGACTACACCATGACTTTCATCTCGTTCCTCATGTTCTCGCTTCCAATCTTCTGGGTAGCGGTATTGCTAAAGCAGTACATGGCGATTGAGTTCAACAACTTCCTCGCCTCAGGCCAGATAACGCTCCCCTGGATATTCGGGGCTTCGGTAATCATGGGACTCGTGATAGCCGGCCTGGTTTCAGGAAGTCGTAAACGAGTACTGAGCCTTTTTGGCATTACCTTTTTGGCAACTGCTGGGCTACTGTTCGTCGTGAATCTGACCGATTGGGTTCTAAAGCCTGGTCTGGGAATCGTTGGTGTTGGACTGATAGTTGCCGGTATTGCGGCGGGTATTTCGTCGATTATCGTAGGTTTTGAAAACAAGCGTGTTCTCTACGCAAGTCTCACGGTGGCTTTGGCCACCATCTCGCTTTACTTTCCAATCAACGCCATGTGGTCAGCCAAGCATCTAAATCTCTTGGGAATGCTGGCGCCTCTACTGATCATCTTTGCGGTTGCTGTTGCCACTCCATTCATTTTCACCCGAGTTGACCGGGGATCAGCACTGCGGACCACAGTAATCTCTGCGGCTTTTGCGTCGCTGTTCATGGTGATTGACCGTATGCAGCGCACTTGGTTTGTTTACAGCAACGCCGACGGCATTGACCAGAGACCGATTCCAACCATTGGCACGGTCAGTGTCCGACTAGATAGTCACAACTTCTGGATTCTTTTGATGGACGCCTTTGTTCACGTCCTGTTGCCAACTGTCGCTCTGACCCTTATCTCGTTCGCAGGATATGTTCGCTATTCGCGCGCCAGCTTGCTCGAAGTGATGAACATGGATTACATCCGCACCGCTCGGGCCAAAGGCCTGAGCGAGCGAACTGTTATCGTTCGTCACGCACTTCGAAACGCGATGATTCCTCTAACCACACTGATGGCATTCGATTTCGCAGGACTTATTGGTGGAGCCATCATCACCGAAACGGTGTTTGGCTGGCACGGTATGGGTACGCTCTTTCGCAATGCGATTAGCAGCCAAGACCTGAATCTTCTAATGGGTGTCTTCGCAATCACATCATTCATGGCAGTTATGGCAAACCTGATTGCCGATCTGCTTTACTCGGCACTTGATCCACGAATTCGAGTTGGAAACTAACCATGGCTAGAAACAAGAAAACTACTGCAGCAGCAGAAAACACTACTGACAGCGAAAGCCAGATCTCGCTTCAAGAGACGGTAGGCCTCAGTCAAGGACAGATAATCCGTAAGAGATTCTTCAGGCACAAGCCTGCGGTGGCATCGCTTATCGCTCTCATCTTGATTGGTGTTTTCGTGTTCTCGGCCTCGGGCATTCACCTGGGAACCGAGGATCACCCGATCACTATTCCAGGATGGTGGAAGTTCGGAATCACCGAGATTTTGGACAGCAACTTCTGCCAGACCTCGGTTGGTTGCCCAGATGCAGCTCACCCGTTCGGCCAGGACCCAATCGGTCGCGACTACTTTGCTCTGGTAATGCGCGGTGCCGAGCAGTCGATCATGGTTATGTTGGTAGTCGGCCTAATCGGCGGAATATTGGGAACCATCATTGGTGCCGTTTCCGGTTACTTCCGCGGTTGGGTAGACGCAGTTTTGATGCGCTTCACCGACTTCATCATCACTATTCCGTCGATCATCATCGGTGCGGTTATTGGTTTCAAGTTTGGAAACCTGGGAGTGGTTGCTCTGGCAACCTATCTGGGATTGTTCTCTTGGACAGGCTTGGCGCGATTGGTGCGCGGAGAGTTCTTGTCGCTTCGTGAACGTGAGTTTGTTGACGCTGCCCGAGTGGCTGGCGCATCCAACAGACGAATCATTTTCAAGCACATTTTGCCAAACGCCATGGGCGTCATCATTGTTTCGGTGACTCTAATGCTGGCAGGCGCTATTTTGCTTGAGACAGCGCTGTCCTATATCGGTTTTGGTGTGCAGGCTCCGGATGTATCGCTCGGTTCGCTTATCAACGACTATCAGGACTCTTTTACGGTTAGCCCGTGGTTGTTCTACTGGCCTGGTGTTCTGATCATTGGTATTGCACTCTGTGTGAACTTCATTGGTGATGGCCTCCGCGACGCCTTTGACCCACGTCAGCGCCGCCACATCACCCGCAAGGAACTCTTGAAGGCAACCTTCAAGACTCCTTCCGCCCCAGACACCAAGCGCACCGTAGAAACCGAGATTTAAGAATGGCTATTTCGCAAGAGGTAATCCTCAAAGTAGAGAACTACAACGTCGAGTTTTGGGTAGATGGCGTTTGGTATCCAGCCGCTATCGACATGAACTACGACGTTCACG
>CANBWO010000036.1 GCA_947373155.1 Microbacteriaceae bacterium
GCCTACGCACAGGGATTCGACGCAATTCGTGCCGGTGCAGCAGAGTACAACTGGAACATCGACCTAGGTGCGGTAAGCAAGATCTGGCGCGGCGGTTGCATCATTCGCGCCCAGTTCCTAAACCGTATTGCAGATGCCTACGCCGTGAACGCAGGACTCGAGAGCCTAATCTTTGACCCATACTTCAAGGATGCGGTTGCCAAGAGCGTTTCATCGTGGCGCACCGTGGTTGCTCACGCAGCCCTAGCCGGCATCCCGGTTCCTGCATTCGGTTCATCGCTGTCTTACTACGATGGCCTACGCTCACCTCGCTTGCCTGCAGCCTTGGTACAGGGTCAGCGCGACTTCTTTGGTGCGCACACCTACAAGCGCTCGGACATGCCGGGCACCTTCCACACCCTTTGGAGCGGCGACCGCACCGAGGTTGAGCAGGAGCCAAGCACCCACTAGTTGTTCTTGGCTCGATGATTTGCGAGCCGAACCGTTATTGGTTTGTTGTTAGGCGCCCTCGGTCTTTTGGCCGGGGGCGTTCTGCTTTTTGCTAGGTTGTGCCTATGACTACTAAGTTCTTCGCAACGCTGCGATTTGTGGCCGCTTTTGGATTGCTGGGAAGTGTGGTTTGGCAGGTCACCGACCGCCTTGCGCACAACCTATTTAGACCGGGCGAATACTTTGCCTACTTCAGCATTCAATCCACTCTGATCGCGGCTGTGATGATGGCAGTCACGGGCTGGGCGCTGTGGCGTGGGACACCCGAGACCCGCACCCTTACATTGATGCGCTTGTGCGCAGTGACCTTTGAGGTAATAGTTGCGCTGGTTTACAACGCGCTGTTGCGCGGGCTTCCGCCGGCAGCCGTTGATGCCGGTTACAACTGGCCCGTGCTGCCAAACGAGGTCATGCACGTGTGGGGTCCCGTATTGATATTGCTGGACTGGGCGCTTGCCGGTTGGGCAATCCGGGTACGCTACCGAGCCGTCTTTTGGGTGCTTGCTTTCCCGCTGGTTTGGGTGCTGTTCACAATCGTGCGCGGAAGCATCTCTGGTTGGTGGCCCTACTGGTTCCTGGATCCAACCGGTGCCGGCGGCGTGGGTTCAATGGTCATGTACATATTTGGCATCATGGCGCTGTTGGTGATTGGCGCCAGCGTGGTTCTTGGGCTGCAGAGGCTGGCAGGGCTGTTCCGCAAGTAGGCTTTAAGGCATGAAGTTCTTCCAAAACCTTGTGTTGGTGCGTCAAGCCCGCAAAGTTTTGGCACTACTCACTAAGCGCGACAAAGTAGTTTTTTGGCTCTTAGTTCTGGCGCGATTCGCGGTTAACCTTATGGACATAGCTGGGGTCGCCTTGATGGCGGTCGCCGTGAACTTCCTGATTGCTGATCCAAACGCGAAGTCCCCTCTAAGTGGAATCTTTGCGATTCTTGGAATGCACGTAGATTCACGGGGTTCAAAACTGCCAGCACTTTTTGCTCTCGGTTTAGCAGTTGTTGCCATTTTCATTCTGAAGGCGGTATTTTCGCTCTACCTGTTAGCCAAATCTGCAAACCAGATCAGCCTTCTTGAAATCAAATATTCAAAATCCTGGATGAGCGCCCTTAGCGATTCGAAAGGTCGCTTCAATGCCTTGGCTCTTAAAGAAGACATTGGCTATGTGGTTACGGCAGGCTCGTATTCGATTTTTCAACGGACCCTGGTTCCGCTCGGTACTGTTTTTGCGGAGACTGCTGGGTTAATTTCAACAATTATCGTTTTGGTGATTTTGCAACCACTCATGACCGCGGGTGTCTTGGTTTACTTTGGGCTTATCGGCTTGATTTTGCAAAACTACGTCGGCAAGAGAAACGGCATCAATGCCGAGCGCTATACGGCGTCGCATGTTGCTGCTGTTCGAACGGTCCGAGAGACTATCGAGAACGAGAAGGCTCTGTTTCTTAGCGGTAGAAAATTCTATTTCTTGAACCGGTTCGCAGAATTGAAGGCCATAAGCAGTCAAAGCCAGGCTCAAACCACATTCCTAAATAACTTTCCTAGGTATGTGGTTGAAACGGCTCTTATCGTCGGCGCATTTGGGCTCGCTGGTGGTGCGTTTGTGCTTCAAGACCCTCTCGCGGCGGCAACAACTCTTACCTTCTTTTTGACGTCTGCAACGCGAATGACCCCATCGCTTCTAAATGTGATGACTTCGTTGTCGATTGTGAATGGCGCGGAGGCAGACACATCTAAAACAGAAGATCTATTAGATCTTGTTGGTCACAGGTTGGCTGGCTTGAAGTCATGATTACAAAACTGGTTCCTGTGGCGGTTCAAATCTCTGGACTTGGGTATTCCTACCCAGAAAAACCTGAATCCCAAATCTTGGAAAACATTTCCTTGGATATTAAAGCCGGGCAAATGATTGCGTTCATCGGGCCGTCCGGAGCAGGTAAAACCACACTCGCGAGTTTGATTCTTGGTTTGCTTCAGGCAAGCCGGGGCTCTGTGCTCATTAACGGGGAGCCGCCAAGAGAATTTGTCGAAAAACACCCGGGTAAAGTTTCGCTCGTGGAGCAAAGCACAAGTCTGGTGTCTGGAACGATTGCTCAAAACATTGCTCTAGGACACGAACTCGTTGACATCGATATGGGCCGACTCAAAATGGCCATAGAGGCTGCAGAGTTGTCGAAATGGATTGAAAGTTTGCAAGATGGGGTCGCCACATTAGTGGACACTGGCTCCATGAGTGGTGGGCAACTTCAACGAATCGGTTTGGCGCGTGCGCTTTACACTCAACCTTCGCTCTTGGTGCTGGACGAACCAACTAGTTCACTAGACGCAGATACCGAGAGCAAAATCTCGGCTAGTTTGCGCACACTCCACGGCAAGGTGACTCAAATAGCTATCGCGCACAGGCTAACAACTATTGAACACGCGGATGTTGTTTACCTGATTGAAGACGGAAAAATCTCAGCTTCAGGTTCATTTGCCGAACTGAGAAAAACTTCTCCTACCGTGGCACGCCAAGTAGAAATGCTCACCTTTAAGAGCTAGCCGACTAGCTGCCTATAGGTTAGGTGGCTGTATTGGGCGAGTGCCTGCTTGGAATACTTTGATCGAATTGTCTCCAAATTGGCTGCCTGCGCCTTCAGGACAAATACATCGTTTTCCAGAGCAAAATTAATAGCGTTAGCCACCGAGTCTACGGTCACAACACTTATTGAGCTTCCCGTAACTTCTGGCGCGAACCAGCCATCCAAGCACGCCGTTGAAGTCTGAATTGGATAGGCGCCTTGGCTCATGGCCTCAAGCATTGAGGCCGGGAGGCCGTCGCTTTTAGACAGTCCAACGTAGATGCGACTTTGTCTGTAGAGACCTAAAATTTGCCCATGGCTGAGGCCAAATTTTCTGTGAACTCTATAGGCGACACCCTTGGGTTCCAGGAACTTTTTTGCTGCTTGAATAGCAGGGCCCTCGGCTGAGTAAATAACAACGGTCATTCCATTCAGTTTTTCGCTTAGAGTTCCTAGGGCCTCGATACCGATGGCCCCTTGACCCCAAACGCCTCCATAGCCCTTGACGGCAATTAGTTTTCGACTTCGAAACGCCTCCACGTTCTCGGTCGACGCAATTTCAGTCTCCTCCAAGCCTCCGGAAACTGGCATTAGGTTGAGAGATTCGCCTAAAAAACCAAGTTCTTGCGCGTGAATGATGTCTCTCGAACATTCTGCCGAGAGCACGTCCACCATGGGCAGCAGCGCCTTGATTCGAGCCAAGTGATTTGGAAAACGCGAAAACCAAAACAGATCGCTTCCAAACAAGGTCAGAACAGTTTTGTATGTTTTAGTTCTACCCTGCTGGGCAATGGCAAACGGATACCCTCCATTTTGGGTCTCCATTATGTGAACTAAGTGTGGGCTGAAGGCCTGAATCTCAGCAGCAATAAACGCGGCTCTAATTTTTCCCGCAAAGAGCCAATCTCGATCCAAAACCCAAATTGGCAAAGAAAAAATCTTGAGGAACCAAGACATCTTTAGGCCCGTGCCCGCCACACTGTTGTATTCACCTAATCTCTGGGAGATTTTTGGGTGAAGGCGCCTATGTGGAGAAGTTGGCACCATCAAGATTTCTAAGTTTGGATCGTTTGCGGCCACATCTAGCCAACGAGCCACGTGAATGCTGTCGGCCATCCCTATTAGCAAGATTCGTCTTATTTGGTTGAGACTCATCGCGTTGCCTCGGCTTTGTCAACGGCCTGGATGATCATGGGCAATCCGGCAAGCCATTTATAGGACACCGAATAGCAATAACTCGGGTTCTTAGTATGGTGCTGGTGGGTTGCACCCCACCAGTTGATGTGGCTTTCGTCATGCCACTTCGCCATAACGCCAGCCCGCTCATCTTGGCTGACTCGATCATCAAGTTCAGCAACCAAGGAGAGGAAGTCGGCACGATACCCCCACCACGTGCCCCCGCAGAAGTACTCCTTGCGCAAGTTTCTGGGTACAAAAGCCTTAGAGGCAGGGTTAGTATCCCAGGCGCCGATTCCACCAATTTTCCATTGTGAATAAGCATCCGCGATAGCTAGTTTTGGCGAACCAAAGTAGGTTCGAATACGACCTTTGATGCTTGGACGGAAATAGCCAGGATGCCTCACAAGAGTCACACCCGCCCCTGATTGGCTAGCTAGTTCAGTAGCTCCCAAAGGTTGATGAACCAACATGTCTGCGTCTAAGTAAATCAGCACCTCCTGAGTTAGTTCAGACTGCGCCTCGTTAAAAATGCGATATCGGTAGAGCGTTGCCTCTGGCCAGCGGTAAGGGGGGATTTTGTGTCCCACAACTGTGACGTTGGGCAAATCTGCCCCAAATCGCTCGGCCTCCTCTGGCCTATCAGTAAAAATGTGCAGAGTCACATCTAGATTCGGGCCAATATGTTCCGCAACAGACTTTGCCTGTGATTTCCAATACTCCAGGTAAATATTTGTAGCGACCGAGATTACGCCCAAAGAACTGATCGTCATTTCCATTCGCTTTCTTGGGTTAGCCATTCAGGTGGAATTAGACCCTCCGGGTCATTCATGTTCTTGAACCATTTACTTGGTGCTACAACCACTGAACCTGAGTTCAAGATTGCAGCCCACCATGAAAAAGTTGAATTAGAAATTACGTTGGCAGCACCTTTTGACATCAAAATCATGCTTTCGGCCGCGTTGGATTCGTCCGGCGGAACTACAAAGCTTGCATCGGAAAAAAGCTCCGAAAGCTCCGTGCGAACCAGTGGAATGTCATCGGAGAAAATCCAAATAGGGCGGTGAGCGTCACCGAGTTTTTTACGTGCGCGCGAGACGGCATTTTCGTAGTAGCGCGCGTCCAACATTCCAAAGTCTTTATTTTCGGCTTTGGCATAGTCGCCTCTCCGAACATGAACCATAATCGGCTTGGCTCGGGCGGCATCGGTAACCATACTCTTAAACCACTCGGAAGGCTGCGAAAGGACTAGGTCGAAGGTGGATTCGGAAACAACGTCTTGAACATACACATACGACTGGTAGTAACCGCGCATCAGCATCCCTGGTTTGATTTTGCTGATTCTAGGATCAATGCCAATGGGTCTTGAAGTGTGAATCCGGGTAAGAAGTTCTGCCGCGCCGGTAAACGCGGGAACTTTCGATGATGCAAAATTGAGCAGATTCTGGGTAAGCAAAATGGCGAAACGAGTTTCTTGCTTGAGATTCACAAGTCTCTCGGAAAGCACGAATGATTCAATCGACGAACCATGCGCAGTGATTCCTTTATCAAACTGCGAGATGTCTACAAGCAGCTCTGCACCGAGACGCTTTGCAACATACCTTCCAGCGAAGTACCCAAAAAGTTGGTTACCAAGGCCGCCCACGAGTTGAACGGTAATGGGATTAGCCATTCTCTTTGTCACCTCGAATTCCGTATTTGAAGAACCGCTGAAAACCAATGTTTCTCAGCAAATCCATACGAACTCGAAGAGACTTCTTGCCCTGCATGTTCCAGGCGTATTCCCGCAGGTCACCAGCAGACATGTTCGAGGCGTCTTTGATACCGAGGACGCGTTCAGCAAGTTTTCGCTGAGCAGCTTCTAGGATCTCATCGGACTTAAATTTTTGTTGCCAAGTCCCCTGCTGCGTCAGTTGACCCGGGTGCACTCGATAGAGCAAGCCATAATTTGGAGTGCGAACCATGGACTTGCCTGCCAACGCTCCGCGGAGCCATAGTTCGTAGTCCTCGGCAGCTGAAGAGCTATAGCCGCCCAGTTCCTGTAACGCAGCGCGTCTTGCGAGCATCGATGGGTGAACAAATGGATTGGCGAATATGAGCGCCATGTTGATCTGATTTGGGCGAAGACCAAGTGGCATTTGCGCAATGAATCCGAAAGGCTTGAGCTGCCGCCCAAAAAGAATCGCGTTACTAAAAACGAAATCGGCATTGAAGCGTTTTTGGGCTTGCAACTGAACTCTGAAGCGACTCTTCAGGGAAACGTCGTCTGCATCCATTCGAGCTACTAGGTCACCTTTGGCCTCTAAAAGCAAGGCATTTAGAGCCCCAGAAACCCCGAGATTCGTTGTTGAGGTGATGACTCTTAGACGGGAGTCATTTATTGAGGCTAGAACGCCGGCTGTCTGGTCTGTGCAGGCATCTAGAAAAACAATCAGTTCAGAATCGCTTGGCATGGCCTTTAATGTGGATGTGACAGCCGTCTTTATTGTGCCTTCTGCGTTATGTGCAGGCAGAATCACTGAAAGCCTAGGGTGCTTACTAGATACCAATTTGTCCCACTTTTACATCACGGGTTTGTTGGTACTCACCAGACTGATCGCGCAGAAGTCCGGTAAATCGATACTTTAGATAGTCCTTTAGGCCAATGTTTTGCATCATCAATCCGAAACTGCCAAGGGCATATTCCCGCCAAAGTCGAAATGTGACCTCTTGCTCGTTGTCCCCATGAACGCCGCTAGCAATGAACTTTGAATGCATCTCTCGGACATTCATCAGCAGTGGGTCCGAGGCAAGCGCAGCCTTCCATTTGGGGGTGCGTGACAACTGGGTCGGGTGAACTCTGTAGAGCACGGAGTATCCTGCGGTTTTGAAGATTTTCAGGCCAGTTGCCGAGGCTTCTAGCCACATACCCAGGTCTTCGATTGAACCCTTAAAGCCTCCAATGGATTCGATTGAGCTTTTCTTGGCCAGCATTGCAGAATTTACTAGGGGGTTAGTAAAAACCAGCGAGAGATTGACTTGCCGAGTATTCAGCCCAACCGGCCATTGTGGAATGAAACCCAAAGGCTTTAGCGCCTTTCCAAACAGCACCGCGTTGCCAAACACAAAATCAGCTTTATTTTTGTTCAAAGCCCGAACCTGAGATGCAAATCTCCAAGGCAAGGCGATGTCGTCAGAATCTAGGACCGCTACCAAATCGTTTGAAGCCCATTCAAAAAGAAATTGGCGAGCCTTGACCACGCCAACGTTTGAAGGAGATACGTGTACTTTTAGGCGTGGATCATTGATTTCCTCGAGAACTTCTAGAGTGTTGTCACTGCATCCGTCTAGAAACACCAACACTTCGGAATCAAGACCTACCGCCAAGAGAGCTGACATAACCGCGAGACGGATTGTTTGACCAGAATTGTGTGCCGGCATCAAGACCGAAATCGCTTTAGACATTAGGCAAGCACTTGCCTAAAGTAAGAGACCGTTTTTGCAAGACCTTGTTCTAGACCAACCTTTGGTTCCCAGTTGAGCTCTTTTCTGGCAAGGGAAATATCAGGTTGGCGTTGCTTTGGATCGTCGCTAGGTAAGTCTTTGAAGACAATCTTTGAGCTCCCGCCCACCATCTGGATTGCTTTTTCCGCCAGCGCCGAGATTGTGAACTCAACAGGATTTCCAACATTCAAAGGTCCTGTGAACTCTGCTGGTGAATTCATGAACTGAACCATTCCATCAATCAGGTCGTCTACGTAGCAGAAACTCCTGGTTTGGGATCCATCGCCATAGATAGTGATGTCTTCACCTCGCAACGCCTGCACTATGAAGTTGCTCACAACGCGCCCATCATTCGGGTGCATCCTCGGACCATAAGTGTTGAAGATACGCATGACCTTAATTTCGACATTGTGTTGACGCCAATAGTCAAAAAATAGAGTCTCCGCGCACCGCTTGCCTTCGTCGTAGCATGAACGAATACCAATCGGATTTACTCTTCCCCAGTAATCTTCGGTTTGAGGGTGGACTTCTGGATCTCCGTAAACCTCCGAGGTGGATGCCTGAAGAATCCTGGCACCCGTGCGTTTTGCAAGACCCAGCATATTTATTGCACCGTGCACACTAGTTTTTGTCGTTTGCACTGGATCGGATTGATAGTGAACAGGCGAGGCTGGGCACGCCAAGTTGTAAATCTGGTCTACTTCCACGTACAACGGAAACGTGACATCATGACGCATGACTTCGAACTTGGGGTTGGCCATCAGGTGCATGATGTTCTCTTTTGTCCCCGTGTAGAAGTTATCCACACAAATCACATCGTGGCCATCTGAAAGTAATCGTTCACAAAGATGGGATCCCAGAAATCCTGCACCACCTGTTACAAGAATTCTCATCCGTGCCCCTAACCATCTACTTAAGCCAAGTTTATTCAAAGTCTTATGTGGCCGTTCCTGGTGGTCGGCGTTTAAACAATCTCAAGACAGGCGTGATTGGAAACGCTGTTGCTTATGTGACGTTTGCCACCGCGTTATAACAATGACAAAACAACTCTGCAACCGCTTACAAAAATCCGCTATATTCAATCCGTATTTGTTTTCTAAACAACGGCGTTTAGCGCGCCGATTTTTCCGCGGAGGAACACATGTCTGGTGCTAGCATTCTGGTCTATGCAGAGCGCGTAGGTGGCAATCTTGCCGAGATCGAGAAACTGCTCGCCGACCCACTAGCCGACTTTAACGGCATCCATGTTCTGCCTTTCTTTCACCCCTACGATGGCGATGACGCCGGCTTCGACCCGATTGACCACAAGATCGTAGACCCTCGCCTGGGTAACTGGACCGACTTCAGCCGCATCAGCAAAACCCACGAACTCACTGCTGACTTGATTGTTAACCACGCCAGCTACCTTTCGCCAGAATTTATTGACTGGCAGGAAAAAGGTGAGGCCAGCGAGTTTGATGGCATGTTCCTAACCTTTGATGTTGTGTTCCCTAATGGTGGAACCGAAGAGGGCATTACGTCTTTCTACCGTCCACGCCCAGGTATGCCTTTCACCGCATACGAGGTTGCCGGCAAGCGCCGCTTGGTTTGGACCACCTTTATGCCTTCGCAGGTAGACATTGATATCAAGCACGAAAAGGGTCAGCAGTACCTGCGCAATGTGTTGGAAGCGCTTGCATCTGGCGGCGTAAAAGTGGTGCGTCTAGACGCAGTTGGCTACGCCGTGAAGACCCCCGGAACCGACTCATTCATGACTCCGGAGACCCTAAAGTTTGTTGAGGAAATCACCGAACTCATTCACAGCTACGACATGCGGGTTCTAGTTGAAGTTCACGCCCACTACACCCAGCAGTTGGACATCGCTCCTCTGGTAGACCTCATCTACGACTTCCAGACCGCTCCGCTGCTATTGCACTCGCTTTTCACCGGCACCGTAGACCGACTAGATGACTGGTTCAAGATTCGCCCGGCTAACTGCCTGAACGTTCTTGATACCCACGACGGCTACGGCGTGATCGATGGCGGACCAATCAATGGTCGCCCTGGCTTGATTACGCAGGATGAAATGGCAGCAATCTTTGCCAAGGCCGAGGTAAACACCAACGGGCACTCGGCTATTGCCAGCGTGGTGCCGCAGTGGTTCACCCTGCCTCACCAGATCAACGCCACTCTTCCGAACATCGTTGCCAATGACACCGCGTACACAATCATGCGAGCCGTTCAGTTCTTCTTGCCAGGTGAGCCTCAGGTTTACTACGTGGGTCTTTTCAATGGCATGGATGACGTTGAGCTATTCAACAAGACCGGCCAGGGCCGCGACGTAAACCGCCACAACTACACCCCTGCCGAGATCGAGGTTGCGCTAAAGCAGCCAGTGACCCAGGCAATTCTGGGTCTGGCACGTTTGCGCAAGTTGCCGGTATTCGAAGGCCAGTTTGGTTGGACAGTAACCGGCGCCAACAGCATGCAGTTGGCCTGGGTAAACGGCGCCGACAAGCTGACTCTGGACTTTAGCACCGAGGTAGACAACTACTGGTTGAGCATCGAGGAAACCACCGCCAGCGGCACTCGCAAGTTTGGCAGTGTTGAGGAGCTAGCTAAGGCATAGGCTTGACCTGTGCTCAAGCGACTGCTCATAATCTCCAGACCCGTTCTCTGGGTCAACACCATCGGAACCACCATGGTGGGAATGTGGCTTGCCGGCTACCTCTGGAACTGGAACATCCTTCCGATTTTGATCTGGTTGACTTTCCCGTTCAACCTGCTCATTTACGGCATCAACGACATCTTTGATCAAGAGACCGACAACATCAATGCCCGAAAGGGTGGCTACGAGGGCGCCAAGATTTACCCGAAGGAGGTAAATCCAATCTGGATCACAGTGGTGCTCACCAATGTGCCTTTCCTGATTTACTTTGCGCTCACCCTGCCTGCAGCCTCAGTGGCATGGATGGTGGCTTACTCGTTGTTCTTCACTTTCTATTCCATGCCGCCGCTGCGATTCAAGGCTCGAAAGTATCTGGACGCGCTTTCCAACACCGACTACGCATTTCCGTTGGCGTTTGTTCCGCTAGCGCTTGGCCGTGAACCGAACTGGTACGCGGTTGCCGGACTCATGGCTTGGTCAATCGCTAAGCACGCCTACGATGCGATTCAAGATATCCCGCAGGACTCAGACACAGGCATTGTGACCACCGCGGTTCACCTTGGCGCCTACAAGACTGCAGTTTGGTCCACTTTCTGGTGGGTTATTTCCACGGTTTTATTCGCATTTGTGAACATCCCTGTTGCCTTGGCCAACGGAGTTATTGCCTACCTGATGGTTCGTGGGGTTTTCAAGAACCCAACGCCAAAGGGCGCACACGATATGTATAAGTACTCAATCGCATTTCCATATGTTGCAGGTGCGGTTGCCGGAGTTCAGCTGGTGACTGCGCTGTTCTTTGGCTGGTACAAGTGACCCCTGATCCAAAACGCTCCCCGGCCAACCCTAAAAACATTGTTGTTCTGGGAGCAGGCATTGGCGGGTTAACCGCAGCAGCCTTGCTGGCAAAGGCCGGTCACAAAGTGACCGTTATAGAAGGCAACGATTGGATCGGTGGCAAGAGTCGCCGAATCGAGCTGGCCGGCCAAAGGCTCGACACCGGCCCCGCGTTACTTACTTTTCCCGCCGTCTGGGAGCAGTTGGCCGCCACATATAACGCCCTGGGTGATTCGGCAGTCAAAGCTCCGCCGCTCGAACTCACCAAATTGGAACAGGTGGGCGAGTACTTTTTTAGAGGCCAGCG
>CANBWO010000037.1 GCA_947373155.1 Microbacteriaceae bacterium
GAACTGCTGATTAGCACTGCTACCAATGGCGGCTTCGGCCTTTCAGTCAATTTGCAACGCCTAGGCCAGCAAATGCGACAAGAAGCAGCGTTGGCCGCGGAAATAGCCGCCAAACAGGGTTGGGTTTTAGGCACGGCCAAGTTAGCCCTGGCGACCCCATGGGCCGTGGTTTGGCTTCTAAGCCGACAGCAGAGTAATGCCCTTGCATACAACAGTCAAGCGGGAGTGGTACTTCTGGCTTTCGGCCTTGTGATTTGCCTGATTGCGTATTTATTGATTGCGGCATTTGGGGCTTTGCCAAAGCGCAGGAGGGTTTTCGCATTATGAAAACCAGTCATTTAAAAAACCGCTTGCGCAAATCAGAAAGCCAAATAAAAACCGGTGTTTCCAGAGTCAAACCAAGCTTTGGTTCAGTTAGAAATGACGAACTTCTGTTGGAGCTGCCCCAGCACCTGGAGCTCATGACAGCAAGGCTAATGTCGGGACAAAGCTTTATTGACATCCTTGCAACGCAGGTTAAATCCTCGCAGGGCAAGTTCGCGAACCACCTCAAGCGGCTTTCAAAACGGCTCGAATATGGGGACTCCTTCGAATCAGCGTTGAGGAGTTTGGCGAGCGAGGCGAACTCCGATTCGGTAACGGAGTTTGCGAACAAAGTGGAACAAAGCTTGCTTCGAGGCACACCGCTAGCGGATCAAATCTCACTTTTGGCAGATGCCACAAGAACCAAACTTCGTATTCAAATTCTCAGAAAAGCCGGCAAGAACGAGCTCCTAATGCTAATTCCACTGGTTTTCCTGATTTTGCCGGTGACCATCGGTTTCGCAATCTTTCCCAGTCTGCAACTTCTGCAAACGGGACTCTAGAAAGGAAAACAGAAATGAGTAAAAAACTACCTGGTAAGCGCTTCGATGAAGACCGAGGGGACGTTCCGGGCTGGGTGCTAATCACGTTGATGACGGCAGCGATGGTGGTTCTGCTTTGGTCACTAGCTGCACCAGCGCTTTCTCAGGTGTTCAACCAGGCGATGAGTAAAGTTGCCACCTTCTAAAAGTGGAATGCCCGCGAATGACACTGGCTCAGCGCCGGTGGAATTCTTGGCTTTTGGGTTGCCACTGTTCCTAGTGGTGTTGACAAGCAGCCAAGTCTTGATAGCCGGGTATCTTGCCAATGTCGCCCTCGATGCAGCAAGTGAGGGTGCGCAGACACTGGCCTACAGCGATGGAACAGAGCAGGCATCTCGGTCCAGAGTGGAAAAGGTTTTGAATTGGCTGGCGCCCCAATCTTCTTCCCAAGTTGACGCGGGTCGGCATTCCGAGGCTGGAATCTCACTTGCCCTGACCAGCGTCCGCCTATCCAGCCCGTTTCTGCTTTGGGCGGGTCAGCCGATACAGGAAACTGCGAGCGTCATCGATGAAAATAACTAAGAAGGCGCACTCGGACGTGGGGTCAGCTGCCCTGGAATTCCTAGTCTTTGGCCTAGTGGCTCAGCTGGTTCTCACGGGCTTTGGGCTAGAGCTGCTTCGGCAGCAAAGAGCCCAGATAGTGAGCCAATCGATAGCCCGACAGGCAGTCAGGCTAGTGATAGCTGATCCCGCTAACGCTCCGGACCTGGTTCAGGAAATGCTAAACCAAATCTCGCCACGTCAGGGCAGAGCGACTACCGATTTCAATGTCTCGTGGTTGCCCAAGTATCCCGTTTCGGGTGATTGGGTTTTTGCCACGGCGACTGTTTCGGGGCAGTCCGAGGTAGCAGTAATGAAAGCAACAAGGTGAATCTTTCCTATAACTCTGCTTCCAAGCCGCTCCAAGCCGATAGGGGTTCGATAACCCCGCTCGGAATTTTTGGCATTGCGTTCACCATCTCGCTGACACTAGTTCTTTCCAATGCCACAGCGATTTTGAATCAACAGCGCCTCCTAGAATCGGTGACTCAGGGGTTTGCCCTTGACTTAGCAGGCGACTCGAACGCCGATTTGGCGAGGGGGCAGTCGCTATTGCAAGAGGCCAACGCTCAGCTAGGTGAGTTGTCGACTCTGAGTGCAGAACTCAGCCGCCGTCTTGACCAAGCCAAAGTGACTCGTGCGGATCGAAGAATCGACGGATCAGTCGCACTGAAAATTTGCCAACCGCCAAGGATTCTGTTTTTGAACCAAACACTCTCGGTTGATTTCTCCTCGCAAGTCTGTGCGGCCGCTGCGGCAATTCAGAAGTAAATGGGTCCAGAGCCTGCGCTTAGGAAATCCAGAATGATTGCTTTAGGCAATCCTCAGTGCGCGAGTTTGGCCCAACAATTAATTCAAACTCTCCGGGTTCCACCACTCTTTGGGCGGCCGCATTTACCAGGGTGCAGGCGTTGGCCGGTAAACGCAGATGAACAGTTACGTTCTGCCCCTCAAGAACCTCAACCTGCACGTGGTGCTTTAGTTCCTTGTCTGCCCAGGTAACACTAGTTACTAGATCGCTCACATAAACCTGAACGGTCTCTAGGGCGGGGCGATCGCCGGTGTTGGTTAGAGTCACTGTGGCTTGAATCTCATCATCGATGCCCACCTGCGGGGTATGAATCTGCAGGTTGGAATATTCAACCGTGGTGTAAGACAGGCCTTCACCAAAAACAAAAAGTGGCTCTTGGGTTAGGTCGGCGTAGCTATCGCCGTGTTGGCCTCGAACCCGGTTGTAGAAACTTGGTTGCTGACCAACGTGCCTTGGAACAGTGATTGGCATGCGTCCACTCGGTTCGATTAAACCGAATACCAACTCGGCAATTGCTCTGCCGCCACGCATACCGGGGTTGAAGGCCTGGATGATGGCAGCGGCCGATTCCGCAGACTTTGGCAGGTTCGATGGTTTGGACTGTACCAAAACCAAAATTACTGGAGTTCCAGTTGCCACCAAGGCGTCTAGCAGTTCGATTTGGTTACCCTGCAACTCAAGCGTTGCGGTGGAGCGGTATTCGCCGGTTAGCTCTATGGTGTCGCCCAGCACGCACACCGCGTAATCGGAATCTGCAGCTAATTTCACCGCCTGTGCCAAAAGTTCCGGATCCTTTGGCGGCACCGAGAAAATCTTTGGAATCGGCTGGCCATCGGGGAAAGTTTCACCCAAGGGGTGCGTTACCAGCTTTTGGATTTCGGCTCCGCGGGAGTATTCGACCTTCCAGTTTTCTGGAGAAACTGCCACAAAGCCATCCAAAACAGTCTCTACTGTTTCACGCGGGTGGCCATCTGGCATCCAGTCCACCTGACCAGAGGCTCCAGCCCAGTCTCCAAGAACGGCCTGGGTGTCGTTTGCGTTTGGCCCAATCACGGCAATGCGCTTGGCTGTAGCCACGGCATCAATTGGCAAGGTGCCGTTATTGCGCAACAGCACCAGAGACTTTCTGGCTACTTCAAGGTTTAGTTCGCGATGTTCAGGGATTCCAATCACCTGAGCCTGCAGCGCGGCGTCGGGGGAGCGAGGGTTCTCAAAGAGTCCGAGCTCAAACTTGAGCCTAAGGATACGGCTAACCGCTGCGTCGATCTCGGCTTCCTCAAGCAAACCCTGAGCCACGGCGTCTTGCGCGGCCCGATAGAACTTTGGCGTGGTCATAACCAAGTCGTTTCCGGCCTTCACTGCCAGAGCCGCCGCCTGCACGTAATCGGCAACAACCTTCTGTTCCCAGACCATACGACCAACGTTGTCCCAGTCGGTTACTAGGGTTCCTTTAAAGCCCCATTCGCCCTTGAGTACATCGTTCAAAAGCCACTTATTGGCGGTAATCGGAACGCCATCCATGGCTTGGTAACCAAGCATAAAAGTGCGGCAACCCGCCTCAACGGCGCGCTCAAACGGAGGCAAGAACCAAGAGCGCAACTTACGTTGACTGATATCGGCTTCGCTAGCATCGCGGCCACCCTGGGTCTCGGAATAGCCCGCGAAGTGTTTGGCTGTGGCCAAAATGGCGGTTGGGTCCGAAAGCCCCTTGCCCTGGTAGCCGCGGATCATGGCTGCACCCAGTTCGCCCAGCAGGTACGGATCTTCGCCAAAGGTTTCGTTAACCCTTCCCCAGCGCAGTTCGCGCGAGATACAGAGCACAGGAGAGAAAGTCCAGTGGATTCCGGTGGCGGCAACCTCGATTGCGGTGACGCGGGCGGCACGTTCCAGTAGGTCGGCGTTCCAAGAACAAGCCATGGCCAACTGGGTAGGGAAAATGGTGGCTCCAGGCCAAAAAGAGTGCCCATGGATGCAGTCATCGGCGGTGATAAGTGGAATGCCTAGCCGGGTATTCGCCGCCAACTCAACCGCCTTGAGCATGGTCTCGGGAGACGCGTGCAGAATCGAACCCGCAGTCTGTTCAGAAACGATCTCGTCGATGTCTCCGCGGGCGTCAAGCTGCAACATTTGGCCCACTTTTTCCGCCAAAGTCATTCGGCCCAAAAGATCCGCCAGGCGGTCATCGATGGATTTGGATGCGTCTTTATAAAGCGCGTTCATTTGCAGCCTCTCCTCTGGAAAATCCCGAGTTCATAAGGTTATAACCTAGCGAATGCCAAACTTTGGTAGGTACTTCCAGCCCAGTCCTGCGCCAAGAAAACTCACACCGGACATCACCACAATGGCTGCCGGCAAGCTCACCGCCAAAGTGATGCCACTGATAATCAGAGGCGTAACGGCCTGACCGCTGTCGATCAGCAGGCGATAGGCTGCCAAAAACTCGTTCCGTTGCGCAGGGGGAGCCATGTCTGCACCCAAAGTAAGAACAATTCCACTGCCGGTGGCGTTAGCGATAGACATTGCGATTGCTACCCACAAGAAGGCAGGCTCCGTAAGCGCAAACACCAGAGCGATGTGAGTGACTGCCATGCCCACAAGGCTTGGCACCACAGCCCAACGCCTGCCAAAGCGATCCATAATCTGCCCGCTCACATAGAACAGGGCAAAGTCAACCGCTCCCGCGATTCCAATAATCAGCGAAACCTTGCCCGGGTGAAGTCCGATGTAAAGACCCCAGAGCGGAAGCCCCACCTGTCTTAGCGTCCTCATCATTCCCAAGATGGTTGCCGCCATGCCTACCGTGGCCAACTTGGCGGATTCCTGGCGTGCCACCAACCAAGGGGAGACATGTGGGGTTGAAGTGGGTTGGTCCATCAGGTTGGGTTGAGTCACCAGCAGCACCACCGCGGAAGCTAAACAAAAAACTATGCCAACAACGTAAACCCAGTGGATTCCCCAGGCAAAAACCACAGCGGCGCCAATGATTGGTCCCAGGAAGGCCCCGGCCCTAAATGTTCCGCCCAAAAGCGAAAGCGACCTGGCGCGGTAGTTTAGGGGCACGTTTTCGGCCATGTAACCGTGTCGTGCCAAGCCAAATATCGATGCCATGGCGCCCGCTACCAAGACACTGGATCCCAAAAGAATCAGATTGGTTGATAACAGTGCACCGGTGAGAGCTATAGCAGCCAACAAACCAGCGATGATCATGGCTTTGCGCTCGCCAAAGTGGTTCACCAATCTGGCAGCCGGAACATCGAATAGTACGGTTCCAATGAGCGCCAACCCGGCAATCAAACCGGCAACTGGCAGCGAGGCACCCAGGTTTTCCGCCGCAGTTGGAAGAATTGGAATCAAGCTGGCTTCACCAGTTGCGAAGAGCACCGATGGAATAAACACGGGCACAATCAGGTGGTGAATCTTGAAGTCGGGGTTGGTCACCCGTTAAATCTAAGCCCCTAATTAGTTAGGCTCGGCCGACTCCCCGCATCAATGCAAGCAAACCGCGCTTAAACTAGTTTCAAATGGCTGACCTAGACCTCTCTGCAGAAATCCGCGCCCTAAAATCCACGATGGCGAGCGTTATCGCCGTGATCGATTTAGGTAGATTGACCGCTGAAATCGCGGATCTAGAAACCCAGGCGGGTGTTCCCAACCTTTGGGACGACGCGGAAAAAGCCCAGAAAGTAACCAGCGCTCTCAGCCACAAGCAGGCACAGCTCAAGCGTGTAAAAGACGTGGTTTCCCGGGTTGACGACCTGGAAGTCTTGATCGAGATGGCGAATGCCGAGCAAGACACCTCCACTCAGAACGAAGCCAAAAAAGAACTTGTTGCTCTCGAACGTCAAGTTGCAGACCTAGAAGTGCAAACTTTGCTGAACAACGAATACGACGAGCGCTCGGCGGTAGTCACCATTCGCGCAGGCGCTGGAGGCGACGATGCCACGGACTTCGCTGAAATGCTGATGCGCATGTATCTGCGCTACGCCGAGAAACACGGGTACAAAAATAATGTCTTAGATGTTTCCTTCGCAGAAGGAGCCGGAATAAAGAGTGCCACCTTTGAAATCGATGCGGCGTACGCCTACGGCAACCTATCGGTGGAGGCCGGCACTCACCGACTAGTTCGAATGAGTCCGTTCAACTCCGCTGGCAAGCGACAAACGAGCTTTGCTGCGGTTGAGGTTGTCCCGCTCATCGAGGGAACTGATGCCATTGAAATCCCAGATGCGGACATCCGAGTCGATGTTTTCAGATCTTCTGGCCCTGGTGGCCAGAGCGTCAACACCACCGATTCTGCAGTGCGAATCACTCACTTGCCATCGGGCATTGTGGTTAGTTGCCAAAACGAGAAGAGCCAGCCGCAGAACAAGGCCTCGGCTATGCGAGTGTTGCAGTCTCGGTTGCTTGAGATTCGTCGCCGCGAAGAAGAAGCCCAAAAGAAGCAGCTTGCTGGAGACGTTAAAGCCAGCTGGGGTGAGCAGATGCGATCCTATGTTTTGGCCCCGTACCAAATGGTCAAGGACCTGCGCACCAACTTTGAAGTCAACAACCCAGACGCAGTATTCGACGGGGATTTGGACGGCTTTATTACCGCAGGAATCAGGTGGCGAAAGCAAGGGGAATCGGGCAACTAGCAGTTAGTCTGGTCAAACCATGATTCGCATCGATAACGTCACCAAGCACTACAACGGTGCCGCTCGCGCCGCCCTAGAAAGCGTGACGCTAGAGATTGAAAAGGGCGATTTTGTCTTTTTAGTTGGCGCTTCGGGTTCCGGAAAATCCAGCCTGATGCGCCTAATGCTTCGAGAAGACGTGCCCAACTCCGGTTCGGTTTACGTGTTGGGTGAAAACCTAAAACGCCTGCCGAATCGCCGCGTCCCATACTTTCGGCGCAAGGTGGGAATGGTCTTCCAGGACTTCCGTTTGCTGCCAAATAAAACGGTTGCCCAGAATGTGGCTTTCAGCCTCGAGGTGATTGGCAAGAGCCAGGGATTCATCCAGGCTGCAGTGCCAGATGTTCTGGAGCTTGTGGGTCTGGCACACAAGGCTGGCAACCTGCCGGGTGAACTAAGCGGTGGTGAGCAACAACGAGTTGCACTGGCGCGTGCCATTGTGAACAAGCCAGCCATTTTGCTAGCCGACGAACCTACCGGAAACCTAGACCCGGCAACCAGCGAAGACATCATGCGGCTGATTGAGCGCATCAATGCGGCTGGCACAACGGTGGTTATGGCAACCCACGACCGCGCAATAGTGGATCGCCTGCAGAAGCGCGTCGTGGTGCTAAGCCACGGTCAAATCATCAGCGATGAACGCGAAACCGGATACAGCTTTACCCCGGCTAACCAAAACACGAACGAGGACGATAACTGATGCGTCTGGGATTCGTTTTTGGTGAGGTGGGTCAGGGTCTTCGTCGCAATGCATCGATGGTTATTTCAATCGTCTTGGTCACACTTGTCTCGCTGACTTTCGTAGGCACAGCACTGCTACTGCAGCTGCAGATCGGCCAGATGAAGTCCTATTGGTATGAGCGCGCGCAGGTTGCGGTTTACCTTTGCACCGACACCAGTCCTTCGGCTTCCTGTCCGCAGGGTGAAGCAAGCATCGATGTGCAGAAGCTAGTGGAGCAGAAACTAAAGTCCGACCTGATCTCTCCTTACATCGATCGCTTCTACTTTGAGGATCACAAACAGGCTTACGACAACTTCCAGAAGCAGTTCAAGGGCAACACCATTGCCAAGTACGTCACTCCGGCACAGTTGAACCAAACCTTCTGGGTGAAACTCAAGGACCCAACCCAGAGCCCAATCATCACCCAGAGCTTTACCGGTGTCGCAGGCGTAGAAGAAGTTCGAGACCAACGTAGTTACCTTGATCAGATTTTCGCTATTCTAAATGCCGCCAGCTTGGCTTCAATCGGGGTGGCCGCTTTGATGCTGTTCTCTGCAACATTGCTTATTTCCACCACTATTCGTCTGTCGGCGTTGTCGCGCCGACGCGAGCTTGGCATCATGCGCCTAGTTGGAGCAAGCAACTTCTACATCCAGTTGCCGTTCATCCTGGAAGGCGTGGTTGCGGCAACAATCGGAAGCATCCTCGCATCGGCAGCGGTTTGGGCCGTAGTGCACTTCTTTGTACGAGGCTACCTAGCCACGGTGTTGCCGTTCACCAGTTTCGTGGGGGATAACCAGGCGTTTATGGTTGCTCCTGTGCTGATTGGCGCAGGTATTGTTTTGGCGGCAGTAGCCTCGGGGGTTGCAATCCGCCGCTACCTAAAAATCTAAGGTCTTGTTAGACTGAACGGCTAACCCAAGATTTGGGTTGCTAAACCAGGAGTTAATCGTGCCCAGAGAAAGTGGCCAAAAGGTAGTTGCCACCAATCGTAAAGCGCGCCACGACTATCACATCGAAGACGTTTACGAGTGTGGCCTTGTGCTGACCGGAACCGAAGTGAAGGCGTTGCGTGCTGGTCGCGCATCCCTGGTAGATGGCTTTGCCAGCATCGAATACGGTGAGGCGTACCTAGAGAACGTTCACATTCCCGAGTACACACAGGGAACCTGGAACAATCACGCCATGCGCCGCAAGCGCAAGATGCTGCTAAACAAGCAAGAGATTCTAAAGTTGGCTCGCGAGGTAAAAGAAAGCGGATACACCTTGATCCCGCTGAGTATTTACTTCAAGGATGGCCGTGCCAAGGTAGAAATCGCGTTGGCTCGCGGAAAGCGTGAGTACGACAAACGCCAGACCCTTAAGGAACAACAGGACACCCGCGAAGCCGCGCGTGCAGTTGCCACCAAGGGCAAGGAGTGGTAGCCGATAATCACGGCTCACTACCTTAAAAAGACTTCACAGTAACCTCACAGCCAAAATGTCTGGGTTAGGGGTTATTGTTATAGGGCTCGGGATCGTTAGCACGTTTCCCGGGTTTGGTAACTAAATATGGGGATGATCGGTTTCGACAGTGTTGAATGACGCTCGAAGAAGCGTGCCGAGGACGCAGGTTTGTCTCGTAAACGATGCCTGCAAAAAATAAGTGCTGATGCTAATCGCACTGACTTTGCCCTAGCTGCCTAAGCGCAACTAGCCCGAAGTCCGGAAGGCCACATTTGATTTCGTTGTGGAATCTTCCGTCATTTAGAAATCTTGCTTACTAGTTACGTCATAGGGCTAGTTGGGACTTTAACTCTGACTGGGCTTGTCGGTTTGGTCGCTTTACGCTTAGACCGGAGCCAAGTAGAACATAAGTAAAGCTACGCACGTAGAAGGACCAGCTTCTCAGCAATGGACGGGGGTTCAATTCCCCCCATCTCCACGTTTAACTCAAATAGCTCGCCAGAAATGGCGGGCTATTTGTGTTTAACCTAAACTTTAGACATGGTCGACCTTCGCCCCCTGTCACAAGCCGAGCTGGACGATTTTCTGGCGTTCATGGGAGGCCCGGCCTTTGCCACTAACCCGCAGTGGGCGGGTTGCTACTGCCAGTTCTACCTAAACGCACCGGGTGAGGAAAACACAGCGGCAGATCGCGGTGAAACCAATCGGCAAAAGGCGTGCGACCGAGTTGCCAGCGGCGCGATGCGAGGCTACCTCGCTTACCAAGGCACCGAGGTAATTGGCTGGGTTGCCGCCAACAAAGCCAATAACTTCCAACTCCTTCCTGCCACCGATGATTCTGCGGCAAGAATTCTTTGCTTTGTCATCGATGCCAAACATCAGGGCAAAGGAGTTTCCACGGCACTCTTGAACTTTGCCATCGATGATTTAACTAAACAGGGTTTCAAATCGATCGAGGCGGCGCCCAGGAGTTCTGAGAATTTTGATCCTGCGGGGTATCGCGGCAAGTTAAGCACCTTTTTGAAGGCTGGGTTTATTGCTGGCCCTCAACTGGATGACAGTCACGTGCTGGTGACCAAGGTTCTTGGCAAGAGTAAGTATTAGAAAAGGGAAAAGTTTTGAAACAGCGAGATTACATAGGTTTGGCGGTTGCTGCAGCCATTGCATTCATTGTGAGCCCATTATTCGGCGGGCTGGGTGCGGGCTTGATTGCCGCAGTTATCTATTGCCGCAAACCTGAGAGAGTTAGCCTTTCAAGATTTGGCCTTTGGGCTATTCCTGGCTTTGCGGTGATCCTGACACTGGTGTTGCTCTCGCCGAGGATCTGGCCTGTGTTGCAAACAGACTGGGAAAATCCGACTCCGTGGGACGCCCTAATCTTGGCTCTCAGTCTTTTGGGCTTCTTAAGTTTTCAAGGTCTGATGGCCGCTATTGGCTTTACCTTGTCTCAAATGGCTATTTTTTGGCGCCGTAAGGCACAATTGAGTCGTGCAGAAAACTCAAGCAGCCATTGAATGGTGGGCCGCCAACGGCAGCATCCTGTTTGAGTCCTTAGGCATACTGGCCTTTGCTCTTAGCGGTCTCCTGGAGGCGGCTCGAAAGAAGCTAGACCTCATTGGCATGGCCATGGTTGCTGCGCTTGCCGCTTTTGGCGGCGGAACCTTGCGTGATGTCCTTTTGGA
>CANBWO010000038.1 GCA_947373155.1 Microbacteriaceae bacterium
CCCAGACTGAGCCCTCCCCGAAGGCTCTCGGCCATCGATTCGAAACTGCTGGTGTTGTCGCCACCCCAGTGCACCGGCATGGTCTGGCCCCCAACGGTCGCACTGCGCGCAAACACGATCGCGTTTTCCGGGTCGTGTTCCTTCAGTACATCGAACACGGTCTGGTTGTAAAGCTGCGTGTACAGATTGTGCATCTGCTCCGGGTTACTGCCATCGTGATAGGCAACATCAGTTGGGATACGCTCACCAAAATCGGTCTTGAAGCAATCCACACCCATTTGTAGCAGCGGGCGCAGTTTGCTCTGGAACCATTCGCGAGCTGCTGGATTGGTGAAATCCACAATCGCGTTTCCTGCTTGCCACAGGTCCCACTGCCAAACGCTGCCGGCTGTGCAGCCAGGCTCATCGTTGCGGCGCAAGAGGTAACCCATCGCCTTGGCCTCGGCAAAAAGTGGCGAGGCTTGAGCGATGTATGGGTTGATCCAGAGGCTTATTCGCAGTCCATCGGCTTTTAGCCTGGCCAGCATGCCGGCTGGGTCTGGGAAAGTGCGAGGATCCCACTCGAAATCGCACCACTGGAACTCGCGCATCCAGAAGCAGTCAAAGTGGAAAACGCTAATCGGAATCTGGCGGGCTTTCATTTCATCGATGAAAGACGTAACGGTGGCTTCGTCGTAGTTGGTCACAAAAGATGTGCTGAGCCAAAGACCGTAAGACCACTCCGGCAGAAGCGGTGGTCGGCCAGTAAGCGCCGTGTACTTGCTAAGGATTTCCTTTGGGCTCGGTCCGTAAATGACAAGGTATTCCAGGTCTTGAGTTTGGGCGCTGAACTGTACCTTTTCAACCGCCTCGCTAGCCACCTCCATCGATACATTTCCCGTGTGGTTTATGAACACACCGTAGCCCGCATTGGTTAGGTAAAAAGGAATGTTCTTATAGGCATGCTCACTGCTGGTTCCGCCGTCCGCATTCCAAACATCGATGCTTTGACCGTTCTTAATGAACGAAGTGAAGCGTTCACCGAGACCGTAGACGTTTTCACCTACACCCAGGGCAAGTTGTGCGGATAGGTGATGGTTGCCAGCAGAGTCCTTGACTATGGCCAGGCCCTTGTCGCGTTGCTGGGTAATCACCTGGCCACCGGCCAAGAACTCCAGGTTCCAGCCAATGCCGCTGTGGATTCGAGCCGTTAGCTTGCCCGAAGTTATTTCGGTGAACTCGGGATTCTGAATGGTGTCCACGGCAGGCTTGGCTTCTGCCACTGGGAACTTGAGCGCCGGTGCGGCTCCCGTGTGGTGAGCAACTCGAACGCGGATTACATCGGCAAGTGGGGAATCTAGTTGCAAGCTCAGAGTTGCGGCATTGAGGGTATCGCCACGGTGGCGCACCGGCTTGGTGGCTGCCAAAACTTCAACTCTGTCTCCAGGGGTGTCTACCCGGTAAGCCTGAACTGCCGGGGTAAAAGAAACACCCTCCCGCATCAACCAAAAGCCGTCTGTGAATTTCATTGGTTTCCGATCTCTGCGAGAGGGTGTCTATTTAGTTGGAGCGTTAGTTACGCTGGTCTTTCCGAATCTCTTAGGTTCGGTTCAACGATGCACCGCTGCGGCGACGAGCCAGAGCGTCTACGGTTGCAGCAACTGCTAGAACACCACCGGTAACGATGAAGTTCACGCCAGCTGGGATACCTAGCAGACCTAGTCCGTTGTCGATCATTGCGATTACAAAGGCGCCGAGTGCTGCGTGAGCCACGCGACCGCGGCCACCGAAGAGGCTTACGCCGCCCACAACTGCGGCTGCAACACCCTGAAGCACGATGGCACGACCTGCGCTGGATTCCACGTTTCCAATACGGCTGATGTTGAAGACACCAGACATCATGGCAAGGGTGGAACAAATGATGAAAGCCATCATGCGAATACGTGCAACTTTGATACCCGCGCGACGTGCAGCCTCTGGATTACCACCAACAGCAAATAGGTGGCGACCAAAGCGAGTTCTGTCTAGCAGGAAGGTGCAGGCAAACAGGATAAATAGCACCATTGGAATCACAAGTGGTACACCCGCGATTGGCATAAATGCGTTCTGGCTTCGGTTTGTGTTCAGAAGCACGATTGCTGCCGCTCCCAAGATTCCCGAAGCCGCAACTTTGATCCATAACAAGGTCAGTGGTCGCACTGGCAATTGAGCCTTGATGCGGCGTCCGCGGTCCCAAAGCCCCATGGCGGTGGTGATAACGAGGCAGACTGCCAACATGGCCCAGCCTGCCCAGCCGGGTAGGTTCTGGTTCATGATTGCCTTGATCTCTGGAACCTCAACGCGTAGAACACCACCCTCACCAAGGATGATTAGCATGACACCTGGCAAAGCCAGGTAGAGCGCCAGTGAGATCACAAAAGACGGAACGCCGATTTTGGCAACGAAGAAGCCTATGAACCAGCCCACGGCGAGTCCCACAAGGAACGCAAAAGCTAGGTTCCAAATCCAGTACTGCGGGAGAACCTGGTTCATCTTGACGAATATGGCCATACCGGTTCCGGCAGTTACACCGGCGGATAGGTCGATTTCGCCAATCAAGATCACAAATACCAGCGCCACTGTCATAGTCAAGATTGTGGCGGTCTGCACGAACAGGTTGGCAATGTTCAGTGTGGTGAGGAAGTAAGGGCTAAGCGAAGAGAACAGGATCACTAGCAGAAGCATTGCGCCTACTGCTGGTACTGCACCCATCTCTCCCGCGCGCAGGCGAGAGAAATAGGCCTTGAACTGGTCGGCAGTGCTGCCCTCGTGGCCGGTTTTGATTGGTACTACATCAGACATTCTTGGGACTCCTAAAGCTTCTTGAGGCCGGTGATGTAACCGATCACATCGTTGTGGTTTGTTTCTTCGGTCTTCAGCTGGGCCACCATGGTACCCAGGTAAAGAACTGCGATGTCGTCGGCTACCTGGAATACGTCTACCAGGTTGTGGCTGATCATGAGAACGGCAACACCGGAGTCGGCTAGACGGCGAACTAGGTTTAGGACCTGCTCGGTTTGGGCTACACCTAGTGCGGCTGTTGGCTCGTCCAGAATAACTAGCTTGGCATCGCGGAGCACTGAGCGGGCAATGGCTACGGTCTGGCGTTGTCCACCAGATAGAGACGAAACTTTTTGGCGAACGGACTTCACGGTCTTGACGGACAGGGACTGAAGCGCCTTAGCGGCCTGATACTCCATGCTTGATTCGTCTAGGGTAAGCTGCGATGTCTCCTCGCGACCGAGGAACATGTTTTGAACAATGTCCAAGTTTTCGCACAGGGCCAGATCCTGGTAAACAACCTCGATGCCAAGAGCACTGGACTGGCGCGCAGTGTGCAGGTGAACTTCTTGGCCTTCGAATAGAACGACGCCTTCGTCGTATGGCTGAACTCCAGAGAGGCCTTTAATGAGGGTGGATTTACCGGCGCCGTTGTCTCCGACAAGTGCGGTTACTTTGCCCGGGTACACCTTTAGGTCGATGCCCTTGAGTACGTCTACCGGACCAAAACTTTTCTTGACGCCACTGAGTTGCACGAGTGGGTTGTTCATGGGCACTTCTTTCTTTTTTTATTTAGAAAACCTGTGCGCCGGGGTTTAGCCGGCGCACAGGCTTCTTAATTTGCTACTTGTTACTTGACGCCGTACTTTGCACAAGCATCTGCTACAGCTGCAGTACAAATGTCTGCTGCCTTTGCGTTGCCGTCTGCTACTACGTCCTTGACCTTGTCAGCACCAACCGAAACTGGAACAACCGACACGTAAGGAGTGCCGTCTGCTAGCTTCTTGCCCATGGTGTCGTAGGTCTTGCCGCCTAGTACTGCGGTGATTACCTTGATAGCTGCGTCAACCTCAAGCTGGAATGGCTTGTATACGGTTGCGGTCTGCTTGCCTAGTAGAACGTTCTGTAGACCTGCTACAGAAGCGTCCTGGCCCGAAACTGGAACGGTTAGGCCGTTCTTGTCAAGGATCTGGATGATCGATGCAGCGTTGTTGTCGTTAGGAGCTAGAACTGCGTCTACCTTGCCCTTTACAGCAGTGAATGCCTGCTCGAATAGGGTTCCGGCCTTTGCGCCATCCCAAGTACCTTCCATGGTGAATGCAGCCTTGGCGCCAGCAGCGTCAAGAACAGACAATGCACCGTCTAGGAACATCTTGGCGTTGCCATCGGTTGGGTCACCCGAACCGTAAATGATGCTTGCAGTCTTTGGGTCCTTGCCAGCGGCAGCTAGACCATCAAGAACCATCTGGCCCTCTAGTTGACCAACAACAGCGTTGTCGAAGGATACGTAGTAGTCGGCTCCGGTGATTGGACGGTCGTAAGCGATAACAGGAACGCCAGCAGCCTTAGCCTTCTCGGCTACTGCAATACCTGCACCCTGGTGGTCGATTAGAACCATGACGCCACAGCCCTTGGTCAACATTGCGTCTGCAATGGTGGCGTACTTGGCTGGGTCTGCCTGTGCGTTCTGGATGTCAGCAACGAATCCAGCGTCAGTTAGGCCCTTCTCAAGTGCAGGACGGTCTCCGGCTTCCCAACGAGTTCCGCTGTCGGCGTCTGGAAGGATCACACAGGCGCGCTTGGCTTCGGTGGTGGCGGTTGGGGTGGAGCTACAGCCGGCTAGAGCCAGCATTGAAACAGCTGCAATTGCAGCCACAGAGATCAATGAAGTCTTCTTCATTTCTCACCTTTCAAATGGTTTGTTCCTGTGGGGTTCCACAGAATGTAAAGCCCGAGTTTTCGCGCTCAACTCTTATGTTGGTTCAGCCAACAAACTTCCACAAATCCAAATCGGTATTTTTTGCTAACGATTCAGTAAAGTTTTGCCTCGGCCAAAATTTTTGGATGCCCTTACATCCTGACACCTTGCCCTAGAACAAATTTTCCTGGACTTTTTTGTATGATGCCAAGACCTGTGGCTTTGGGTTGGCGTCCAAAGCGGCCAAAGTTGGCACGTCCCAGATCGGCAATCTTCCGCTCAGGGCCCAGGCCGCCTGCCTGGCTGCGCCAATGGCCACATACTCCCCCGGTGCCGGTACCTCAATCGGAACTCCAAACACCTCGGCAGCCACTGTTTGAACGGCCTTGCTAGCTGCGGCGCCGCCCACAAGGATCACTTTCTTACAGTCGACTCCCGCCAGGGTTAAGGCGCTTAGGCCGTCTGCTAAACCACACAGCATTCCCTCGATGGCCGCGCGAGCCAGGTTTGATCTGGTGTTGGTTGCCAGAGTTAGCCCATGGAGCGAGCCCTGGGCATCGGGTAAGTTCGGGGTTCTCTCGCCCTCGAAATACGGGATCAAAACAACCCCATCGCTGCCAGATTTTGCGGTTAATGCAAGCGCCGACAATTCGTCGTGGCTTACCGACAAGAGCTCGCTGAAACTATCAAGTAGACGAGCCGCATTCAGTGTGCAAACCAACGGCAGCGAGTCGAAAGAGACTGCGCTGAAGCCAGCGATTACTCCACGCGGGTCCGCTGTTTGAGCCTGCGAAACCGCAAATACGGTACCGCTGGTTCCAAGCGAAACCACAACATCGCCGGTTTTGGCCCCCAAGCCAAATCCCGCTGCCGCGTTATCCCCCGCACCACCGGCTATACCAACCGTTGTGATCCGGTTTTCAGGGTTCGGCTGGTGAGCAAACTCCCCGGGAGAAACAACTTCGGGCAAAACCGGAACTTTTCCAAGAGCGAACTCAAGGATCGAATCAACGTACTTAAATTCCGCTGCGTCAAAGTAGCCGGTTCCGCTGGCGTCCGAGGCGTCGGTTCGAAGAGCCGTTAGATCTGGTCCGTATTGGCTGTCCTCTGCCGGTCCGTAACCCGCAAGCCTCCAAGTGAGCCAGTCGTGCGGCAGGCAAACGGCGGCAACCTGAGCGGCGATGTGTGGTTCGTGATTGCTTACCCATCGCAGTTTTGTGCTGGTGAAA
The DNA here is from genome assembly GCA_947373155.1 of Microbacteriaceae bacterium. Lineage (GTDB taxonomy): Bacteria > Actinomycetota > Actinomycetes > Actinomycetales > Microbacteriaceae > Rhodoluna. The sequence goes on from CANBWO010000038.1 coordinate 5,947, forward strand.
GAGGCCACCGGGACCGAGCCTGTGGCGGTAGCCAAGAACTGCGCGCCAAACTCCTCAATGATTTCGGCGGCTTCCGGGGCGCTACGGGTGTCGTTCCAAAGCAGTGCGTCGCGCAACACTCGCCCATCGGCATCCAACAAAACCATGCCGTGCTGTTGCCCGCCAACGGAGATCGCGGCTACATCAGCAAGCCCGCCGGCCTCATCGATGGCCGCCTTGAGCGCTGTCCACCAATGTGCTGGATTCACCTCGGTGCCATCGGGGTGGCTGGCTCTCCCCGACCTAACTACAGCACCGGTGTCGGCATCAACAATCACAACCTTGCAGCTTTGAGTAGATGAATCTACTCCCGCGACCAATGGCATCAGGGATTCCTTAGATTGCGTTAAGACTAGCGGGCACCCATTAGGTGTTCGATAGCAAGTTGATTAAGCTGAACGAATCCAAAGCCCTTGCCGTTGTAGTAGCTGTCTGCATCGAAGTTCTCGTAGGCAGACTTATCGGCTAGCAGGTCTTGGTAGGTTTCCCCAGGGTGCAGGGTGGCGGTGGAAAGTTCGTGAACCCTCGAGGCTGCGAAAGCCGCCTTTACTTCTGGGTCGGCGTTAAACGCCGCCGCACGCTCTTTCAGCAGCAGGTAGGTGCGGATGTTGGCTTTAGCAGAAGCCCAGACGCCGTCGTAGTCTTCGGTGCGGCTTGGCTTGTAGTCAAAGTGGCGTGGGCCATCGTAGGCGCGGCCTCCGTTTGGGCCACCGAACTCAAGTAGGTCTACCAGGCTGAAAGCATTGATGAGGTCGCCATGGCCAAAGACCAGGTCTTGGTCAAACTTGATTCCACGCTGCCCGTTTAGATCGATGTGGAACAGCTTGCCGTGTTCGAGTGCCTGGGCAATACCAGCGGTGAAGTTAAGCCCCGCCATTTGTTCGTGGCCTGTCTCCGGGTTCAAGCCCACCATCTCGGGGTGCTCAAGAGTGTTGATGAAAGCCATGGCGTGTCCAACTGTTGGAAGCAGGATGTCTCCGCGTGGCTCGTTTGGCTTTGGCTCGATTGCAAAGCGCAGGTCGTAACCCTTGTCTAGAACATACTGACTTAGCAGGTTTACGCCCTCGCGGTAGCGCTCAAGGGCTGCGCGGATGTCTTTAGCGTGATCATATTCTGCGCCCTCGCGGCCGCCCCACATGACAAAAGTCTTGGCACCCATCTCGGCAGCCAAATCGATGTTGCGCAGTACCTTACGCAGGGCAAACCGGCGGACACCGCGGTCGTTGCTGGTGAATGCGCCGTCTTTGAAGACCGGGTGGCTGAACAAGTTGGTGGTGATCATTGGAACAATCACGCCAGTGTCTGCTAGAGCCTGCTTGGCTCGGTCGATTTGATGCTGACGCTCGGAATCGGTGCTGCCGAAGGCAAAGAGGTCGTCGTCGTGAAAGGTAAGGCCGTAAGCGCCGATTTCCTTGAGCTTGTGGATCGCTTCAACCACATCGAGCGGAGCGCGGGTGGCGGAGCCAAACTGGTCCTGCGCCTGCCAGCCGATGGTCCAAAGACCGAAGGAGAACTTGTCATTTGGGGTTGGATTAAGCGACATTGCCTTCTCTTTCTGTTGTATTTGTTGTTCCAAACAACAATAACAATACAACTTAGGTGGATTTTGGGGTAACTTCGACTTGTGAGGAGATTGTTATGACAGGTTTACCAATCATGTCCGTGGGAAAGTCCGGGCAGAATCGCGAGAACCTTCGTCAGCACAACCTCTCGCTGGTACTTCGGTTACTTCACCAAATGGGGACCGTTGCACGGTCACAGTTGACCTCCATCACCGGCCTGAATCGTTCCACCATTTCCGACCTTGTCGCAGAGCTAGCCGCTCGCGGACTCGTTATTGAATCCGAGGCTATGCAGGTAGGCGGCGTGGGCCGACCAAGCCTCTCGGTAGCAACGGCAACCAACGTGGTGGCATTCGCGGTAAACCCGGAAATCGACGCCACCACGATTGCCGCAGTTACGCTAGACGGGCAGATCATAGATCGAATTCGCTACCCAACGCACACGCAGCCAGAACCGCAAAAGGCCGCCCAAATTGCCAACCAGCTCATCACATCGATGCGCAAACAACTCCCTGTGGGCACCCGAATCGCGGGTGTGGGTGCTGCCGTTCCAGGTCAGGTGCGAGTCAACGATGGCGTGGTTCGATTCGCTCCGCATTTGAACTGGGTGGAGGCGCCATTCGGTCCTATGCTCAGCCAACTCACCGGATTACCGGTCTCGGTAGACAACGATGCCTCCTTGGCCACCCTCGCCGAACGCACCTACGGTAGTGCTAAGGGCGCACGTCACGTGGTCTCGCTTTTTGCCGGTTCCGGCGGTATCGGTGGCGGAGTAATAGTCGACGGGCTGCCGCTGCGGGGCTCCACAGGCTATGCGGGCGAGCTGGGCCACATGCAAATATCCAACTCTTCCGAAGTCGACTTCTCCGGTCTACCGGGAACTTTGGAGGCTCTGGTTAGGCGAGACGACCTTCTAGAGGTCTTCAAGCTGTATTCAGCCACCGATGAAGAACTGGACTTTGAGATCCTAAACGCAACGGACAAGGGTCCGGTGAAAGTCATCCAATCTCAGATTGACGCGCTAGGTCGAGGGATTGGCGTGTTGGCCACAATTTTCAACCCACAGATGGTGGTGTTGTCTGGCTTCTTGTCATCGCTGTTCCAGTTCGACAGCGACCGCCTACTAGATGTGGTGCGTAAAAGTACCCTGCAGTCGGCTCACGACAGCCTGCTGGTTCGAACCGGAGACCTTGGCACCAAAGCAGTGCTTGTGGGAGCCGCTGAACTGGCGTTCAACAACCTGTTAGAAAACCCTGCTGCTGCTCCACTTTTCCCAGCTAACAACTGATCTAACTTGTTATAGTCGCTCCGCTAAGCGGTGATAAGCCCCACTCCACTGCAGCTCCTTGGCAAAGGCGCGCAGGTTCGTGTCTTCATCGATGACAACAAGTTCAACCTTGGCAATGCGAGCAAAGTCTTCGATCGTCTCGGCCGAAACCGAGTTAGTCAAAACTGTGTGGTGGCTACCACCAGCAAGCATCCAGGCCTGTGCCGATTTTTCCAGCGTTGGTTTTGGTTGGTAAACCGCGCGTGCTACCGGCAGCTTGGGAAGGTCTTCGTCTGGTTCCACAACGGTGATTTCGTTCTGTATCAACCTAAAACGGTCTCCCATGTCCACCAGGCAAACCACGCGGCCCTCGGCCGGCTTGGCGGTAAAGACCATTCGCACGGGATCTTCTTTGCCACCGATTCCAAGCGGGTGAATCTCAATCTTTGGCTTGTCGGCCGCGATACTTGGGCAAACCTCAAGCATGTGGGCTCCAAGAATCTTGGCAGGACCCGGACCAAAGTGGTAGGTGTAGTCCTCCATAAAAGAGGTGCCACCTCCCACCGGAGTCATGCTTTTTAGGATTGCACCCAGAGCCGAGGTCTTCCAGTCGCCCTCGCCACCAAAGCCATAGCCGTCGGCCATGAGTCGTTGAACCGCTAGCCCAGGCAGTTGACGAAGTTCACCTAGGTCTTCGAAGTCACTGGTGAACGCGTTGGCATCCAACCCTTCAAGAATCTGGCGAAGAGCGATCTCCTGCTTGGCAGCGTAAACCAATGATTCGTGGCGGGCGCCGCCAGCGCGAAGTTCCGGTACCACGTCGTAATCTTGCTCATAAACCGCAGCCAACTCAGCTGCCTGCGACTCGGAGACTTGAGCCACCGCCTCAACCAAACTATTTACTCCATAGCCTTCGATGCTCATACCAAACTGCATCTGCGCCGAAACCTTATCGCCGTCGGTTACAGCCACAAAGCGCATGTTGTCGCCAAAGCGCACCAGCTTTAGGTTTTGCGACACGTTCCATCCAATAGCGGCGTAAGCCCAAGCATCGATGCGGTCTGCCACCGCTTGCGAATCCGGTGCGCCAACCACAATCTTTCTAGCAATTGCCATGCGGCTCACGATGTGCGCATACTCGCGGTCACCGTGGGCGGCCTGGTTTAGGTTCATGAAGTCCATGTCGATGGTTGCCCAAGGTAGTGACTGGTTGGCCTGGGTGTGCAAGTGAAGCAATGGCTTCTGCAGCGCCTCAAGACCAGC
>CANBWO010000039.1 GCA_947373155.1 Microbacteriaceae bacterium
GACGGAACCTAGAATCGCGGTTGTCGATGCGGGTGCGTTAGAGGTGATCGACTTTGGGTTAGTTGCCAAATCTAGTCTTTTGCTCACTCCGCATCTGGGTGAACTAATCAAACTGCTTAACAGACTTACCGATAGCAATGACTTCACAATCGAACGCTTCAATGGCATGGCAGATGTTCGAGACGCAGCAGCGTTAGCCGCACGTTTTACGGGTCAAACCGTTTTGGTCAAAGGCAATATCAACGTTCTAGCCCTGCCACTTGGTCAAATCATGGAGGTTGGGCCAACCTCTGCCTATCTTGCAACTGCGGGAAGTGGCGATGTTTTGGCGGGCGTGCTCGGCGGCCTGGCCGCCGCTAATCCCGATTTGGCAGAAAACTATTGGATTGACCTAGCCACCCTGGGCATCTGGTTACATTCCGAAGCAGCAGTACTGGCTTCGAAATCCGGCTTGGTAACGGCAAGCACAATTTCTTCAGGCGTTGCGCAGATTCTGAATGAGAGACTTGCAGGATGATTCAGACCCTCAAACGCTTTGCTTCCTCGCGAATCAGCGTGATTCTGGCGTTCCTAGTGACTCACGTCTGGTTGATTTGGACCGGCAGTGTTGGCAAAGGCCACCCCATGGGCGATATCCCGTTTGCTTACCAGCCGTGGGCCACTCAAATGCTTAAGTCACATCAGTTGTTTGGGCTCACCACCAACTGGGTTTACCCATTTCCAGACCTAGTTCCCACTCTGCTGCCTGCAGTTATCCCAGGGGTGGAGTATCAAACCGCCTGGCTTCTCATGGCCGTCTTGGTAGACCTAGGCGCGCTCCTTACCCTGCTTTACTGGCCCTTGAGCTATGACCAAGCAAGAGTTACCGGGGGTTGGTTCTGGGTTGCAGCATTGCTGGTTCTTGGGCCGGTAGCTGTTTCCAGGATCGACACCATCTCTGTGGCAATTGTGATTGTGGGATTAGTGGCCTGGCTCAGAGCTAAACCTGCCACCGCGGCGGTTTGGTTCGCCGTTGCCACCTGGGTCAAGGTCTGGCCAATTGCACTGCTCTCGGTGGCCATTCTGGAAGCAAAAAATTGGAAGCGCACCCTATTCGCGGGCATGGGAACGGGATTAGGCATTCTCATTCTTGGTTTCCTTTGGGGTAGGCCATCGATGGTTTTGGGCTTTATCGGCTCACAAACAGGGCGGGGAATCCAGATTGAGTCCCCATGGGCAACCTGGTGGCTTTGGCAAGGTGTCAATAAAGTTCCTGGCTCCGGTTTGTACTATTCGAATGTCCTCAATACCTTTCAGGTAAAGGGGCCGGGGGTTTCCATTTGGGCTAGCCTGCTGGGCCCAACAACTTATCTGGCATTGATGATCACCCTGGTGCTTGGCTGGTGGGCAATCAAACGGAATCAGCCGGGTAACGACCAACTCAGAAACGAGATTTTCACCTGGACCGTTTTTACAGGTGTTTTGGATCTGATCGTCTTCAACAAGGTGGGTTCACCGCAATACTTTGGCTGGCTGATCATTCCGGCGGTACTGGGTCTAGTGCAGCGAGTACCGAACTGGGGCATTATCTGGCCTTGGATTCTTAGCACTCTGGCGCTAACCGGAATAATCTACCCTCTGATTTACGACGATATTTTGTCTGGGAACCCCTGGGCAACAGCTGTTTTGACAATCCGAAATGTCAGCACAATCGCACTTTTGGTAGTTGGAAACACCCGACTCACGGAGCTGGTTCGCAGAGCGAACTTGAACTGAAATACTTTGCAGACCTTGTGGGCTGCCAGGAGGTCTTGGCTAACCCTCGAGCAGCTGCTTTAGAAGCGGTCCAACAATGTCGCGCTCGATTAAAAAGCCGTCGTGGCCATAGGCCGATTCAATGGTCTGCAAACCTCCGCCAACGATTTCGCACTGAAGGTGTTGGGCAATGTATGCCTGGCCAGTCAGCGGGAAGAGTCGGTCAGAATCGATACCCGCAATCAGAGTGCGCACGGTGATTTGACCAAGCGCCTCCGCCAAACTGCCGCGGCCACGAGACACGTCATGGGAGTTCATGGCGTTCACCAGCGTGATGTAACTGTTGGCGTCGAACCGGCGCGTGAATTTGTTGCCGTGGAAATCCAGGTAGCTTTCCACCGCAAAACGGCCGCCACCGCCTAGCGGGCTAACACTCGATTGCCAGGTGCGTTCGAATCGATCGTTCAACTCACTGGGGGAGCGATAGTTCAAGAGCGCCATGCGACGAGCCAGCGCCAGACCCTGATGCGGACCGAAACCGGCCTTGGCATCGTAGTAAAAGCCGTCTTTGAACGCCGGATCGGTTTTGATTGCTTCGATCTGAATGCTGTTGATGGCAATCTGGTCTGCAGTTGATACCGGAGGAGCCGCGATTACTGCCAGATTCTTAAGCGAATCGGGGTACATGATCGCCCATTCCAGGGCTTGCATGCCACCCATGGAACCACCGATGACGGCGTGCCATTTCTTCACGCCGATGGCTACTGCGAAGAGTTTCTGAGCGGCAACTTGGTCACGAATACTCAAAAAAGGAAAAAGCGGACCATACTCGGAACCCCGCGAATCCAAGGATGCCGGCCCGGTTGAACCTTGGCAGCCACCCAGCATGTTGGGCGCCACCACAAAATACTTCTCGGTATCAATAGCCAAACCAGGGCCGATGATTCCATTCCACCAACCCTCGGTTGGGTGTGGCTTCGAGGAATTTCCGGTTGCGTGCGAATCGCCGGTAAGCGCGTGCAAAACCAAAACAGCATTTGTGTGCTCGTGGTTTAGCTCGCCCCAGGTTTCGTAGGCGATTCGAGCGCCTACTAGTTCGCGACCGCTTTCTAGCTTGAGAGTAGAGATTGGAGCAAACTGCCGATCCCCAAGTGGGTCGCCATCGCGCCAGGCGCCACTAGCCGGCGGTCTGCCGATTAGTTGGCGACTGAGCTCATCGGTGATAAAAGCCGATGGGACGGTGTCTTCGGGGGTCTGGAACTCCATGTATCTATTCTGCCAACTGCGTTGGCCGTGGTTTGGCTGTTTGGTTACTTAGCCGCAGCAAAACCAGTTTCTAGATCTGCAAGCAAGTCAGCGATGTCCTCTAGGCCAACCGACAAACGAACCAATCCAGGGGTCACACCAGAGGTGAGCTGCTGCTCAGGGGTTAGCTGAGAGTGAGTGGTGCTTGCAGGGTGGATAACCAGCGAGCGCACATCGCCGATGTTGGCAACGTGGCTAAACAGGTTTAGGCCGTCAACGAACTTGGAACCGGCTTCTACGCCGCCCTTGATCTCGAACGAAACAATCGCTCCAGCACCCTTAGGGGCGTATTTTTTACCAGCAGCATAGTAAGGCGAAGTTTCTAGTCCCGCGTAGTTCACGCCCAATACTTGTGGGTGGCTGGATAGGAACTTGGCAACTGCCAGTGCATTTTCTACGTGGCGCTGAACGCGGAGGCTCAGGGTTTCGATTCCCTGAATCAACTGGAAAGCGCTGTTAGGCGAAATGGCGGCACCCAGGTCGCGTAGCAACTGCACGCGGGCCTTGATGATGTAGGCGATGCCGTCTCCAAGGGCCTGGGTGTAAGTGACGCCGTGGTACGAAGGGTCTGGGGTGGTAAGACCTGGGAAGCGGTCGCTCTTGCTCCACTCAAACTTTCCACCATCAACGATTGCGCCGGCTACAACGGTTCCGTGACCGCCCAAGAACTTGGTTGCGGAGTGAACCACGATGTCGGCGCCGTGCTCGAGCGGGCGAATCAGGTAAGGGGTTGCAACAGTGTTGTCCACGATCAGTGGAACACCTGCCTCGTGTGCAACCTTGGAGACCTTCTCGATGTCCAGAATGCTCACCTTTGGGTTTCCAATGGTCTCGGCAAAGAACAACTTGGTGTTCGGGCGAACAGCAGCTGCCCATTCTTCGGCGTCGTCCTGGTTCTCGACAAAGGTGGTTTCGATGCCCAACTTCGCCAGAGTGTACTTGAACAGGTTGTAGGTTCCGCCGTAGATGGTGGATGAGGAAACAATGTGGTCGCCGGCTTCTGCGATGTTCAAAATGGCGATGGTCTCTGCAGCCTGTCCAGAGGACAAGAGCAAAGCTGCGGTGCCGCCTTCAAGAGCAGCGATGCGCTTCTCTGCAACATCCTGGGTTGGGTTCATGATGCGGGTGTAGATGTTTCCGAACTCTGCAAGGCCAAACAGGTTCTTGGCGTGCTCGCTCGAGTTGAACACGTACGCGGTGGTCTGGTAAATCGGCGTTGCGCGTGCGTTGGTGGTTGGGTCAGGAGTTGCACCAGCGTGAATCTGTGCAGTGTCAAAGCCCCAGTTTTGTGGTTCGTTGCTCATGGCGTCGTCCTTAGGTTTAGAGGTCGGAAAATTACGAAAAATCCTTGGTGACTAAATGTTATGAGCAGATGCGCGCGATAAAAAACGTGGACGCAACACAATGTAATAAGAGCCCTTTGGGGGCGCTTTTTCGAGAGTTAACAGGCTTTTCTTAGCTGTTTAGGGCGTCAAATGCCAATAGTGCTAGCAGGGCCGCGCCGTCGGATAGCACTGAGTCGTCGTAGACCGCCTTGTTGGAATGGTTAGCGTGCAGGTTTTCCAGGCTGGCGTTTGGATCGGGGGCGCCAAGGAAAACGAATGCTCCTGGAATTACTTCAAGAATCGAGGCGTAGTCCTCGCCACCGGGAATCGGCTGATCCATGTGCTCGTAGCGGTCCTCGCCAAACGCACTTGCCACCACAGCCTTTACTCTTTCGATGTTGGCCGGGGTGTTGATTACCACCTTGGAAGCTGGTGAGAACTCAACCTCCACCTCAACGCCAAATCCCGCAGCGATGGAGCGCATTAGGTTTTCCAGCTCGGTTCTGATGCGAGTAAAGTGCTCGCGTGAAAAAGTGCGGATGGTGGCGCCAAAGGCCGCGCTCTCGGGAACGATGTTGGTGGTGTGAGTGTCGCCTGCGCGAACCCAACCCACGTTAACAATCACCTGATCGAACGCGTCAAACGACTTACTTGTCAAGTGTTGGATAGCAGAGATGGCCTGGACCATAGGTGTGACAGGATCCTTGCCGCCCCATGGCATGGAACCATGGCCGCCCTTGCCCTTGAAAGTCACGATTACATCGCCCGCGCTAGCCATCATTGGCCCGGGGCGGCTAGCAAAGTTACGGCTGTCGGCAGCAGAAAATACATGGAGTCCGTAGGCCGCAATCGGAAGCGAACCGCTAGCGAGATGCATGTTTCGCTCCAGCATCAGATCGGCGCCACCGTGACCTTCTTCGCCGCTCTGGAAGAACACCACGACATCGCCGGCAAATTCAGACTTATTGGCATGGAGCAGCCTGGCGGCACCAATACCCATTGCCATGTGAAGGTCGTGACCGCAGGCGTGCATGTATCCGTTGGTCGATGCAAAATCTAGGCCGGTGTCTTCGGTGACTGCCAGCGCATCCATGTCGGCTCGCAGTAAAACGGTTGGCCCAGGGCGTTCACCTTTTATCAGCAGCACGGCAGAACTGATTTCTGGCGCAATGGTGAGTTCGCCCAGGTCTTTAACCTGCTCGGTCACGTAGGCCAAGGTCTGGGGGAGTTCCAGGCCGAACTCAGGTATCGAATGCAGGTGCCTGCGATACCCAACCAAGTCGGGTTGAATTGCCTGTGCTTGAGCCAACAGTGACTGAGTGTCCATGGTTTCTCCTTTGACGACCATTGTCATTCTTGCTCCAATCTAATGGTTTTCTTTTTAGTCTTGATGCATGTGGTTTGAGCAAATGCACCGGGAATGGCAATCCCTTCTGGGCGGCTGGCGAGACTGGCTTGATCACACACAGGACCAGCTGTCGCAGCAAAGCGGGTTGGCTCCTGATTCCGACAAGGTCATGACCGCTTTTGCGCTGCCTCCGAGCAAAATCAGAGTCATAATTCTGGGACAAGACCCTTACCCAACGCCGGGTGTGGCGGTGGGAAGAGCGTTTGCGATTGCCAGCGACGATCTTGCGCTCCCGGCTAGCCTCAGAAACATTTTTACCGAGCTGCAATCCGACCTAAACCAAGACAGGCTCCCGAGGGCAACTTTGGAATCCTGGCAGGATCAGGGAGTCTGGTTGCTAAACCGCAATCTAACAACGCTGGAGTCAGCTCCTGGTAGTCACTTTGGACTCGGGTGGCAAGACTTTTCCCTTGCCGCAATCCAGCAGCTGATTCTCAACACGCAGCAGTCGTTGGTTTTTCTGCTTTGGGGCAACCAGGCCCGGGCAATCCTTCCATCGGTACAAAATTACATCGATGAAAATCCCGCAAGATTTTTGATTCTCGAATCCCCACATCCCAGCCCGCTCTCCGCATACCGAGGCTTTTTTGGTTCGAAACCTTTCAGTAAAGTGAACGCTTTTTTCAGTTCGCGAGGCGAGCAAACGATAGATTGGTTTGACTAGGAGGCCTCATGGCGTTGGATTCAGAAACCAGATGGCGTTTGGCGCGTAAAGCCAAGCTAAAGCCGGCTGAGCCGGTGGCCGAGACCATCATTCGCGCCGCCTTAGAAACCGACATGGTTCAGGTCCTAGACATTTACAATTACTACATCCAGAACTCTGTGGTCACTTTTGACATCGATCCCATGACGCTCAGCGCCTGGATCGAAAAATACCGCTGGGTTCAGGGATTGCAACTGCCGTTCCTAGTGGCCGTGGGTTCCGACGGCAACATACTTGGCTTTGCCTATGTAGCACCATGGCGTCAAAAAGCAGCCTTCAAACGAACCGTCGAAGACAGCATTTACTTGCGACCAGCAGCCACCGGGAAGCGGATTGGTACCAGGCTCATGGAAGCGCTGATAGAGCAGTCTCGTGCTTCCGGTGTCAAGGAGATCGTTGCTGTGATTTCCGATAAGGGTGCGGAGTCTTCGATTGCGTTGCACGAGACTTTTGGCTTCAAGAACCAGGGTCACTTGGCAAAGGTGGGTTTCAAGTTCGGCCGCTGGCTAGGAACAGTTCTGCTGCAAAAGAGCCTCTAAAAAGTCTCTAAAACTGGAGAAAATCGGTTTCGTTGCAGCGAAATTCGCATTTTTTCGTTGATTTCTAAGAACTTCCTGTGAAGTTTTTAAACACACTCTCAAGTTCCACTAAAACTTGAAGGTTTGGGGTTACATTCAACGAGTGATGTGGAAACCGCGTTTGGGGCTGGTTGCGAGCCTAATTATTGTCGTCGGCGCCATGGGTTTGGGCCAACCGGTGTCGGCTAGCCCTATTACCAGCCCGGCACTTTCAGACGGCGCTCCTATCGGCTTAATCTTGCACCTGCGCTCGGGGGCATCGATGCTTGGCAGCGATGGCAAGGTTGTGGGATCTGCTCAAATAGCGAACCTGGGCATCGAGATTAAGAATGGCAAGGCGTTGGGTGCCGGTTTTCATTCGATTGAGTTCACTAGCTCGGTCACCGAGACCAATGCGCGAACCGCCTTGGCCATAATGCAGTCCAAGCCTTTCGTCACCTCGGCCACGATTGATCGGTACATTTTGCCGCAACAGTTTGCGCACAAGGCGCCCTCGGCCATGGGGCAACCGTTCATCGGTGATGGCGCAGCCACTTCCGTTCGCACCTACAGCACAGCCTTCAAGGGCGCCAGCGCGGTCCGCGGTGTCAAAGTTTCTGATGCTTGGTCTTCTAAAAACCCTGGGCTAGCGCAGTTAAAGGTCACCTGGACCAAGCCACTAAACCTAAACGGAGCAGTACTTTCGGGTTACCGAATCCAGACTTCTGCAGATGGCGGAGTGACCCCGGTTACCCTGGCAAGCAGTATCTCGGCCAAACAGACCAGCTTTGCTCTAACCCAGGGGCTAATCGCCGGTTCAGCTCTTAGAGTGCGCATGGCGGCGCTTACCAAAGTCGGCTCAGCCACTCGCATTGGTACCTATTCCGCCTGGGTCTTGGGTACTCCAACCACGGTTCCTAATCCTCCAACTTTCAACACGCCACCAACAGCAACCAACGCGGCCATGCCTTCTTGGGACCTCCTTACCGGCGCCGATACCGGCGGTCTTCCCGTTATTTACACTTTGACCGCAACCGCTCCTGGCCAACCAGTGGTCACCTGCTCTACCAAGCTCAATACCTGCGCGCTTGTAGGGTTGGCGCAGGGGATTGTTTATAAGGCAAGCCTGGTAGCAGCCAACGCGCATGGAACGGCAGTGGGAATCACTGGTTTCAGTTCCAAAGACCCGCTTTATGCAAAGCAATGGGCGTTGAATTCGACCTACGGCATCAAGGTTGAAAGTGCCTGGCAGCACACTCACGGAAACAGCAATGTGACCGTAGCCGTTGTTGACAGTGGAATCACCTCGCACCCAGACCTAGACGGCCAGGAATGGCGAAACCCAGATGGCAGCGCATACGGCTACGACTTCATCGATAACGACCTAGATCCGTCCGACCCCAACTCGCTAAGCGATTGGCATGGCACACACGTGTCTGGAATCATCGCCGCCGCGGCTAACAACATCGGTGTGGTTGGTGTGGCTCCCGGCGTCAAGCTCCTTGAGGTTCGCGGTCTAAGCGGCAGTGGCGGAACTTCCAGCGGACTTATTGCATCTTTGAACTGGGCGGCGGGCATCGATGTTCCAAGCGTGCCCAAGAACGTGCACCCGGCACAGGTAATCAACCTTTCACTCGGTAGCGAAGGCATCACACGCTGTGATTCGCTAACTCAGGCAGTGATGAAAAACCTCTACGCCTTGAACGTGACCGTGATTACAGCGGCGGGAAACGAAGGCCTAAAACCCTGGGGAGACGCCACCAATTCCTACCCTGGTAACTGTTCGCCAACCATCAATGTTGGTTCCACCGGATTCACTGGAGATCGCGCCAGCTATTCGGATTACGGGCTCTATGTGGACATCTCGGCTCCTGGTGGAGACGCCGACAAGCCTGGCAATGCCCCTGTGGATCAGACCAAGCTTGGCGAAGGTACAGGAATGATTTTGAGCACCTATAACAGCGGCGCACCCGCTGCCAATAGTTCCACTCCAGCTGGCCCAGCCGACGCGGTTTACGACTACCTCGAGGGCACCAGCATGTCTGCGCCAATGGTCACTGGTGTGGTTGCACTTATTTACTCGTTGAAGCCAACGGTAACCCCTCATCAAATCTTCTTTGATTTGCTTAAGCCCTCGGTCACAGCATTCCCAGATGGCAGTACCTGTGCACTGGCTGCTGCCAATAACACCGCGGTTACCTGTGGCGCCGGAATCTTGAATGCCGGCGGCGCGATAGACCTAACAAATAAGTTGCCCTAGCGGAGACCTTAAATAGCAAATGGCCCTGACATAGTCAGGGCCATTTTTTTGGTGCGGAAGGTGGGACTTGAACCCACACGCCTTGCGGCACAGGAACCTAAATCCAGCGCGTCTGCCATTTCGCCACTCCCGCGTGCTTTGAAAAGTTTAGCGCATGATGTGGATAACTTTTCGCCAGTTTTGAAATCTGGTGCCAAAGTCTTTGTCGGAAGGGGAAAAATGACTCTAATTCAGACAGTCGCGGA
>CANBWO010000040.1 GCA_947373155.1 Microbacteriaceae bacterium
AGCAGTTCTGCCAATCCACGAAATGGTTCTGCGTTCACTTCGGGAGCGATTGCAAAAGGGTCTATTAGGTAGATGGCGGAGTTGCCGCGAGCAACCTGCACCAGATAGGCGCGAGCTGAATACTTGAAACCACTTGCTCGTTCCGCATCTAGTGCAAAAGGCCCAGCATTGCTCGCCAAGTCGCGTATCGCGGCATCGAGCGAATCTTGGTCTTCCACCATGACGATCTTGGGATTGCGCGGTGCAGCAAGAAGCGGAAGTTGGACCGGCGTTTCTATTTCGGTCACTTCACTCGATTCAGGCGCGTTGGGTCAGTTGGGTAGAGCGGATAACCGCTCATCATGCAAATAAGGTCCTGCCAAGCTGCAAAATGGCTTGCCAAGTCGCCCACCGGCGACCAAGAGGCCCGCATCTCAAGCTCTGCGTGGTCTGATTGCCCCGAAAGCGATCCGAAGCCGCTGGAGATGATTCTTGTGGTGGTTCCGGCTTCGTGGCTGTATTCCGCGGAGCGATTTTCTAGGGCTTCTAGGAGCCAGGCCCAGGAAACCTCCGAAATCATTTCATCGGCGCCAATTAGTGTCTCAAGTGGGCTTTTAGAAAACGTGATGATGCGGAACACCCCGCCCCATTGCTCCTGCGGGGTTGGCTCGTGAAGTAAGACAAAACGACCAGTGCCGGCATCGGCTGTGTCATTGATGTGATCGGATGCTACATCCGCAGTAAAGGCGACCGCTTCCTTTGCTAACCCTTTTGGAGAGGGAATTTGGGTGATTACAAGCTCGCTGCGCAAATCGGTTTGGCTGAGTTCATGAACTGCCTTCTGAAACATGGCACTGGCATCACTCAAACTGATTTCTATCACGTTGATTAGGCTATTCTGCCTCGTTGGCCAAAGCGGTTGCCACGCCGCTGCGAACCTTTAGGCGAGTACAAATCTGACCATCTCGTGATCAGCGTTGTGTCGATTCGGTGCGCAGATTCAAGAGTGCCACCGCTGACGCCCAGTTTGCTCAAAGCGTTTCGCGCAGAACTGGCATCGATGGCCGGATTCTGAGAAACCACGGTTAGGTTCAGGTACTTGATTCCAAATTCCTGCACTAACCAGGTTGAAAACTCGGGCCCTGATTCAACTACTACTCGCCTCCAGTTGAGTCTGGTCAGCGCAAGGGTGATTCTAAATAGGCTACCTTTGCCAATGCCGACAACCTCAATCCAAGGCTCGGCAAATCGCTTGCGTGTGTTCCGGACCAACTTGCTCGGCACCAAAAGAAATACTTTGGAGGCGCTTGGCCCTGCACCACCATCGATCACCGCTGGTATGCCGTCGAAATCCGCGGTCCTGCTAATCAAAGCCAACGGAGCCAGAGCGGAACGGCGATATTGCTCCTGTTTTGCCGTTTTGGCGGTCGTAAATATCCCATCCGCCGCCTCCCGAAGCCCCAGTAAGACCTGCTTGTCGACATCGTTGCTTAGGTCTCTTGACGAACCATTTTCACCGGTGAAGTTACCCTCGGTATCAGCCACCAGATTTAGAACAAAACTTGGAGCGGGCCAGTTCAACATTTTGATCCACTCGCGAACTCCCTCAAGCGTAATGTCCATCGCTGGGCGTTCGGGGATTAGCGACTCAAGAATCAAGCCGTTTTCTCTCTAATCTGACGTTTGATTCGTGCCAGCATTGCTCGCATGCCATTCATTCGCAGCGGAGAAACGGCAACGGTAAGTCCCATTTCATCAGGGAAGTTGTTATCTACTTCCAAAACCACCTTGGCAGGTAGACCATTCAGGGCTTCGTGGAGCACCGATGCAAAACCGCGCGTGGTGGGAGCTTCTGCGGGCGCGCTAAAGAACAGGTGAACCACGTCGTCTTCGTTTACCTCAACGAAGAGGTAGATAGGGGACTGGCACTCTTCCACCCGCTCCAAAAGGTCGGGGTGATCTAGATAGCGCGCAGGTAGCGATGGCAGATTGTCGCTGTATTCAAGCAAGAGCGACAGCCGGTCTTGAACACCCAACTCGTTGAAGTCGGTGATTAGCGAAGTAACGCTTGGGGGATTAGTCACAAACCAACCCTAAGTTATCGGCGCGGTGCAGGTGCCAGGCCGGCTTCTGTGCCCTTAACGATCGGCACACCTACAGAGGATCCCCATTCGGTCCAGGAACCGTCGTAATTACGCACGCTCTCGAAGCCCAGTAAGTACTTTAGGACGAACCAGGTGTGGCTGCTCCGCTCGCCGATGCGGCAATACGCTATGACGTCGTCGCCGGCCTTTAGACCCGCTTCATCTAGGTAAAGCGCTTTGAGATCTGCAAGATTCTTAAAGGTTTTGTCCTCATTTGCGGCCTTAGCCCATGGAACAGATGCCGCCGACGGAATGTGGCCACCGCGAAGGGCGCCCTCTTCCGGGTAGTCAGGCATGTGGGTGCGCTCACCAGAGTATTCCTGAGGGGATCGAACGTCGATCAGTGGATTGCCGAAGTGGGCAAGCACATCATCGCGGAAGGCACGAATCGGTGCATCGTTGCGCTCCACTACTGGATATTGTGTGGTTGCGAAGTCTTGAGTCTCACGAGTCAGCTCGCGGCCCTCCGCGATCCATTTGTCGCGTCCACCGTTAAGCAGTCGTACATCTGAGTGGCCGAACAGTTTAAAGACCCAGAGTGCATAAGCTGCCCACCAGTTGCTCTTGTCGCCGTAGATCACAACGGTGTCATCGCGATTGATGCCTTTGGCCGATAGCAGGGCTGCAAAATCGGTTCCGGAAAGGTAATCCCGCACCACGTCATCATTCAGCTCGGTAAACCAGTCAATCTTGCGGGCGGTTGGAATGTGGCCGGACTGGTAAAGAAGTACGTCTTCATCGCTTTCAAGAACCACAAGGCCAGCGGAACCAAGGTTTGCGGCCAGCCATTCGGTAGACACCAGAACCTCTGGGTTTGCATATTCTGCAAAGGTTTCTGATGGGTCAAAAGGCACAGGCATGGGAATACCGCTTTCAGTACGTTGATTAGACTTTCTGAGTCTACTTATCAAGGATATTCCAGGCTGACCTAAGCCGCCACAAGCAAGGTAATAATTGGCAATCGCAATGGGCAAGTACCCAACAATTTCAGGCCGTAACCCGGCTGTCTCGACCGCGCAATTGCTAGGTCAACTGGTTCCACCTCGCGAGTTTAATAACGCCAGGTTTGACACCTACATTCCAGACGCCAGGTTTGAAAGTCAAAACCAAGCCATCGATGCCTGCCGCGCCTTCGCCAGCCCTCCCAAAGCCGCCGGTCTATTCAGTAAGAAGGCAACCGGGCCTGCCGGGGTTTATCTCGATGGCGGTTTTGGTGTCGGTAAAACCCACCTACTTGCCAGCATCTGGCATGAGTTCAAGGGCAAGAAGGTTTTCGGTTCGTTCTTAGCTTTCACCGGCCTGATTGGCGTATTGGGCTTTGCCAACGCGGTCAAGCAGCTAAGTACCTACCAGATGATTTGCATCGATGAGTTTGAGCTGGACGATCCAGGTGACACCATGATGATGTCTCGTTTACTGAGCGAATTGAGCCTAAAGGGAGTCAAGTTCGCAGCTACCTCCAACACGCCACCAAACGCACTCGGCCAGGGCCGATTCGCAGCTGCAGATTTTGCGCGCGAAATCAGTGCCATGGCGGATCGTTTCCAAATCATAACCATCGATGGCGAGGACTACCGCCATCGCCCAATTGATAATAGCCCGACATCCCTGTCCATAGACGATTTGGACACATGGCTAGGTCAACAGGATGCCAAAAAGCGCACTTCTTCGGTTGATGACTTTGCAACTTTGCTAAAGCACTTGGCCACCATTCACCCGAGCAAGTACCTGCAATTGCTGGCTGGCCTAGATAACGTCGTTTTGCAAGATGTAAGCCTGCTTTACGATCAGGTTGCTGCCCTTAGGTTTGTGGCATTGGTAGACCGCATGTACGAGTCGCAAATCGCACTTCGCAACAGCGGTCAGTCGCTGACCAGCGTTTTCAGCGATGAAATGCTCGGTGGCGCCTATAAAAAGAAGTACCTACGCGCGGTCAGTCGCCTTGGGGCGATGTGCTCGAACCAGGGCTAAAGCGCCTGCGGTTGCGCTAACTAGGGTAGCCAAGAGCGTTGCGGCTACTGCCGAGATCAGCAGATTTGGCTCGAGACTAAAGGTCAGTTTGGCCACCAAAAGCGATATTGTGAATCCGATTCCCGCCAGCACGGACACCCTGGCAAGAGTTGAGAGGCCTAGTTCCTTGAACTCGCCTGAGATTCGCTGCCCCAGTAGCCCTCCGAGAAACACACCAGCAAACTTGGCCAGAGGTCGCGTCATCACAGCCCAAAAAATGGTCTGTGTGAAAACGTTCATAACGCCCAGGTTTACACCCACAGCAAATAGTGCGAATAGTGGAAGCACTAGCCCGGCAACCCATGGGTGAAGCGTCTCCTGGACTTTTTGCGTCTGCGTTGCAGGCACAAGGAGCCCTAGAACAACACCGATGACCGAAGCCTGCATTCCACTGGTAACCGCGTTGTAAAGAGCGAGAATCGCCAAAATGACGGCAGACGCTCGAATGGCCAACAAAAGCCAACCATGCATGCGGAGTTTTAGCACGAAGGCAAAAGCAGTCGCATAGGCGATTACGCCGGCAAGGTTGGCAGGGTTTGGACTACCCAGGAACAACACGGTGATGATACCGATGGCAATTAGGTCATCTATAACTGCAAATGAAAGCAAAAAGGTTCGGGCAATTGACGGGATACTCTTACCAAAAAGCATCAGTATTGCCAGAGAGAATGTGACGTCGGTGGCTGTTGGTATCGGCCAACCCGAACTCGCGGTTCCAGCCCCAGCGGTAACAAATAAAAAGGCCGCGGCGGGTAGCACAACACCGCAGACGGCGGCAAATCCCGGAACCAGCAGAGCTGTAGGCCTTTTTAGAGCGCCGAAAGTGAATTCGCGCTTGAGTTCTAGACCAACCAAAAAGAAAAACGCCGGAATCCCAAAGTTATAAACCCAGCCCTCCAGGGTATACGTGGCGTCGGCGAAACCGAATGTCATGGATTTGAATGCCTCGAGACCGAACCATAGGGGAGAGTTAGCCCACACCAGGCCTGCAATGGCCGCCAGGAGCATCAACAAAGAGGTGTTGCGTTCGACCCGGAAAAACTTCACTTATCAACAATGTCAGAGTTTGAAAGATTGGGTTGGTTTTACAAACACGAAACATTTCGGGTGAACTCACGAAATACAACTTTGCAAAAATCAAGGGGTTGGCGATTTGCGCCACTTGTTTATTAGGAGAGAGGTAAACAAATGCACTTGGATCAAGGACATACCGCTTTTATTCTTATTAGCTCAGCGCTAGTTCTATTGATGACCCCAGGTCTTGCATTCTTCTACGGTGGAATGGTTAAGGCCAAGAGCGTTGTAAGCATGATGATGTTGAGCTTTGGCTCTCTAGGCCTCATCGGTGTTCTTTGGGTTATTTACGGCTACGCAATCAGCTTCGGCAACGGCGGAACCGGAACCTTCATTGGTATCGACGGCGTCTGGGGTATCGACACCAGCTTCATCGGTCTAGATGCGCAGGTACAGGAAGCCCTAGGTGATGGAACCAACGCATCCGGTTTCCCAACATTAGCTTTCGTAGCCTTCCAGGCTACCTTCGCAATCATCACCGTGGCTCTTATTTCGGGAGCAATCGCAGACCGTGCCAAGTTTGGTGCATGGATGGTCTTCGCTGGTGTTTGGGCAACCCTCATCTATTTCCCAGTTGCTAACTGGGTATTCAACTTCACTCTTGACGCAAACGGCAAGATTGTTGACGGCGGTTGGATTGTTTACAACCTAGGCGTGATCGACTTTGCTGGTGGAACCGCAGTTCACATCAACGCCGGTGCAGCCGGTTTGGCTTTGGCAATCATCCTTGGCAAGCGCTTTGGTTTCGCAAAGGGCATGAGCCAGCCTCACAACGTGCCGCTGACCCTGCTAGGAACCGCTCTGCTTTGGTTCGGCTGGTTCGGATTCAACGCAGGATCTGAAGTTGCTGCCGATGGCTGGGCTTCGATCGCGTTCATCAACACTCTTAGCGCTCCTGCTGCTGCCATGTTGGGTTGGATCATCGTTGAGAAGATCAAGCACGGCAAGGCCACTTCTATTGGTGCCGCATCCGGTGCTGTTGCTGGTCTTGTTGCTATCACTCCTGCATGTCAGATCCTTGACCCAATGTGGGGACTAGTGCTTGGTGTGATTGCCGGTGCTCTCTGTGCTTTGGCAGTTGACCTTAAGTTCGCACTTGGATTCGATGACTCGCTCGACGTAGTAGGAATCCACCTTGTTGGCGGTATTGTGGGCACCCTTTACATCGGTCTATTCGGTCGTGGTGTTGGTGCAGCATTCGGTCACGGATGGCACCAGTTCGCAATGCAGGCTCTAGGTGCCGGAGCGGTACTGGCATACAGCTTCATCGGTGCGCTTGTAATCGGTCTGATCATCGAGAAGACCATCGGATTCCGCGTGAAGGCCGAAGACGAGATTGCTGGAATCGACACCGTGGTTCACGGTGAAGAGGCCTACTCGTTTGGTGCAGACCGCTAAAATCTAGGTAGAACTAAAAGTCCCAGAGTGGGGTCCGAAAGGGCCCCACTTTTGGCATGTCTAGGAAGGCCATCCATGCACAGCGATCAAACCATGTTCCTAATCTTTTGCAGCGCACTCGTGTTGTTTATGACCCCGGGCTTGGCGTTCTTTTATGGCGGACTTGTTAGGGCCTCATCGGTGGTCAGCATGATGATGATGAGTTTCGGCTCGCTGGCGCTGATTGGTGTGATTTGGGTCGCCTACGGTTATGCAATGAGTTTTGGCAACGCCGGTGTTGGTAACTTCGTTGGAATCGACGGGGTCTTCGGCATCGACCTAAATGCCCTATTTCTGAACGATTTACTCGATCCCGCACTGAAACAGAACGACGGCTTCGGGTTTGCATTCGCAGGTTTCCAGGGAACCTTCGCCATCATCACAGTGGCTTTGATATCGGGCGCAATCGCCGACCGCGCCAAGTTTGGCTCTTGGATGATTTTTGCTGGGCTTTGGGCCACCTTTGTTTACTTTCCGGTGGCGAGCTGGGTTTTCAACTTTAAGGTCGTCGACGGCTCTGTAGTAGATGGCGGTTGGCTTGCCTACAACTTGCACGTTCTGGATTTTGCCGGTGGAACAGTAGTTGAGATTGCATCCGGTGCCTCGGCGTTGGCGCTCGCCCTCGTTGTCGGCAAGCGTTTCGGTTTCGCCAAGGGGATGCACGCTCCGCACAGCATTCCTTTGGTTTTGATCGGCGCCGCCATTCTGTGGTTCGGTTGGTTCGGTTTCAACGCGGGTTCCGAGCTGGCAGCCGATGGAACCGCCAGCGTGGCTTTTCTCAATACTGGGCTCGCTGGTTCTGCTGGTCTGCTTGCCTGGTCACTCTATGAGCGCATCACGTTAGGCAAGGCAACGGCTGTAGGCGCTGCCTCCGGTGCAGTTTCCGGAATGGTTGCTATTACTCCGTCCTGCGCCTTTTTAGACCCGATCTGGGCCCTTTTGCTCGGCTTGATCGTTGGTGTGGTTTGCGCTATAGCCATTGAGCTCAAGTGGCAGCTAGGTTTCGATGACTCGCTTGACGTAGTGGGTATTCACCTGGTTGCAGGATTTATAGGCACCGTTTACATCGGCCTATTCGGCAGGGGAGTAGGTCTTTTCTTTGGTTTCGGGCCGCTACAGCTAGGAAGACAAACTCTTGCCGCGGTTGTGGTGGGGCTGTTTGCTTTCGTCATGTCGTACGCCATCGGCTGGGTCATTCAGAAGACCGTAGGTTTCAGAATCACCAGCACCGATGAAATTGCCGGAGTGGATTCCGTTATCCACGGTGAGAGTGCGTACAGCGAGACAGACCCGCGTTGGAGTTGGGGTCGAAGCGGACGATAGGAGGTGCCTGCGGAGCCTTAGTTTAGGGGTTGCGTGTTTCGCCAAACTGCGAGCCCAATGGCCAGCAAAATGACAGAGGTCAGCGCAATTGTTTTTACACGCTTAATTCCCTGATCCTTTTGGATCTTTTCCTTCAGAGTGATTGCAATCCAGTAGACACCGATGCCCATAGATCCAATAAGCATCACGAAAAGCAGGATTCCCCAGCCATAGGCCAAAAGGAAATCAAGAGGGGAGCCCTTGCCAATATCTGAAGTCACCATTCAACAATAATCCCGTTTCGGTTTGCACGGATGAGGCTTAACAGGTAATGTATAACAAGTGTTCGGAAGCGAACACAACGCGGATGTGGCTCAGTGGTAGAGCATCACCTTGCCAAGGTGAGGGTCGCGAGTTCGAATCTCGTCATCCGCTCGAAGTAGGCGAAAGCCCACTCACATGGTGGAGTGGCCGAGAGGCGAGGCAGCGGCCTGCAAAGCCGTCTACACGGGTTCAAATCCCGTCTTCACCTCCAGGT
>CANBWO010000041.1 GCA_947373155.1 Microbacteriaceae bacterium
GAGCCACCGCGAGCAGGAATCACAATCCAGGGTGATTCCAGCTGTTCGTCCATGGTTGGCCTTTGAGGGATTGAAAGTTTGGGTGATTTTTGGGTCTCGAAAAACGTCTAGCGCTTGCGGTAAATCTTGGGCGGAACGCCAACGCTAAGTTCAATATCGCGAACGCGGTGCAAGGTCTTGGTGGTCAGCGAACGCACGCTCATAATGCTGTCAGCGATGATTCCAAACAGCAGCACCTGCACACCGCTAATCACCAAAACTGCGCCAAGGATGATGCTCTGCAGGTGGCCGGTGTTGCGGCCGCCAACCGAGTCAACAATCCAAGGCAGCCAAGCCACTCCGCCAAGCAAAACCAGCGCGAAGGCAACCGGAAGGAACAGGTGCATCGGGCGGTACTGAACGTAGATTCGCATCATGGTCCAGGCGTTTCTGCGAACGTACTTCCAGGTGCTGCCGAACAGGCGGCTTGGGCGCACGCTGTCGTTGCGCTTCACATGCACGTTGGTGAGAGCAAGCGAGGCATCGGAGACCTGAATCAAAGACTCGATTGTGTAGGTGAACTTGGTCACCAGGTTTATCTGCAGGGCGGCATCGCGGCTGAACGCGCGGAATCCGCTTGTGGCGTCGTGTACGTTGGTGCCGCTAAAACGCTGAACCACGCTGGTACCCAGGCTCTGTAGGTAACGCTTGAGGCTGCTGAATTCATTTACCGATGAGGTGTCGCGGTCGCCCACCACTACGTCGGCTACGCCCTCCACAATCGGGGTGATTAGGGCTGGAATCGCACTGGCGTCGTACTGGTTATCGGCGTCGGTGTTTACAACAATATCCGCGCCAAGTTTGAGACAGGCATCGATGCCCGCCTGGAAGGCACTGGCAAGGCCTTGGTTTTGGCTGAAGCGAACCACGTAGTCCACGCCATTGTCTAGCGCTACCTGAGTGGTGTTGTCGGAGGATCCGTCATCGATGACCAGCCACTTGACCTCGCTTGCGCCAGGCAGTTCACGAGGCAGTTCCGCTAGGGTCGCCGGCAGAAACTCGGACTCGTTGAGACACGGAATCTGGATGAAAACTTTCACGGAATCTAGCCTTTGCTGTTATCGACTTTGCCCCAGATGCGGTCATTTTGAACTAAACCGACTAACACTGTTACTAAGAAGATAGCAAAGGACTGCAGCCACATACGGTTTAGCGAGTCCGACCACCCGGTTCTGCCCAAAGTTGGGTGCCCAAACTGCCCGCCATCAAGCATTTTGGTGATCAGTGAGCCAAGAATCAGGCTCACTGTAATAACAAAGAGCGTCTTGTGCTCGGGTGTGAGTCTGCGAAGCCGGCCGAGCAACAGCCCGAACACGATTAGCGCCACAAAGATGCCCCAGCGACCACTGCCGAACACCAGGTTCGCCACCAGCGCGCGGTTTCCCTTGGCCAGCGCATCGCGGAAAACCAGCTCGGCTCCAACTACAACAACAGCCATTGCAATGAGCGCAACCGTGACGATGTGGAATCGCAGCCAGTCCAGCCACTTGACCGCCGGCAACATTCCCAGGCCAATCAAAATGGCCATGAAAGCGAACCAAGGTAGGTGAGTGGCATGGATGATGTACGAGTGGTAGGTGGCCAGCCAAATGCTCAGGCCAAAGGTTCCGCTACCCACAATCCACAAGATTGCCGAGCGGCGAATCCAGCGCTGGCTAATCAGGCTCAGCACAACCAGCGCCGCCAACACAATGCCTTCTACGCGTGAGGTGCTGGCGGTAAAGACACCGAGGCAAATCACAAATAGGTTTTCGCGGGTCAGTTCGTAATCGCGGATTGCTATGGCGGAAGCACCGGCGGCAATCAGCAAACCAACCGCGGTCAGGGTGTGGCCATTGATGTAGAAGATTGCGCGCAACGGCATCACGGTGCTAAAGGTGCCGGCCAAAAGCAGCATTCCAACCCAGAAAACACGCTTGCGAGCTGCGTCTATGGTGAGCTTGCTCACCACCCAGATCACACCGGCACAGAGAGCGCCAAATATGTATGGTGTGATGCCGGACAGGTATTCGTGGGTTGGGCCAAGCGAAAGCAAAAGCGGGTACGAGAAACCACGCTTGATTGCGGTGTGGCCATTCAGGTAGGAGATATTGCCGTTCACGTCGAACAGTCGGGCAAAAGACAGAATCCAGAGCGAGTCGCCGTGCGGCACTCCCTGAAGGCCAATCACTCGAGTCGAGGTCACTGCCAAAATGGCCGTGGTAGCCGAGAGCAAGAGGTTCTTGAACAGACCCTTGGCCGATTGCCAAGCCGAAACCACAAGTCCCAGGGCCAGGATGCCAAAGAACATGAAAGCGCTCATCCAGCGCAGATTCACCATGTTTAAGGTTGCGAAAAGCACATCGCGCAAAACAACACTGATCATCAGGCCAGCGGGCAGGCTGAGCCACAGGTTTCTAATGCCCAGTTGCCAGGCAATCGCCGTTCCGCCCAGCGCAATCAGCAGCAGTACCGCAAACTCAGTAAGCACTTGGGTCTCCGATCAGAGTGCGGAACAGGTTGCTGTCTAGCAGCACAAAAGTCTTAACCTTCTTGCCACCGGAATCAGGCAGCACCGAGTCATCGGAAAGCAAGCCCATAAAGGTTCGGTAAGGGGCGCTGTTTCGCACATCCCAGATCAGAACCAGATTGCAGTACTTGCTGGTTCCGCCGCTGCAGTGGGTGGTGGTCACATAGTGGCGGTAGTGCTCTAGCTGTTTTAGCGAAATCTTGCTGCGAACATCGATGGGGTCTTTCGAGCGGTCTACCGAGTGAACCTTGAAGATTCCCACCAGCTCGCTTTCAAAGCCAAAGCCGTTCTTAAAGCGGTCACCGATGTGGTTCACGTCTACCTGCGAGAAATGGTTGGTGAGCACAACGGGTGCGCCCTCAACCCAGGTGGAGTGTTCGATGATTCGGTTGACGCTGAAAGTCTTGTTGTGCCCAAAGAATGGCTGCGAGTGGGAGAGCACGAAAAGGTTGGCAAATGCGATGCCAAAGACCACCACGTTTAGAACCCAGAAGCGCCAGGATTTTAGAGTGTTCATTTTTTAAACTCCGCCGGTATTTTCGCATCCAGGGCTGGTTCGAGGTGTTTCGCCCAGGTAGTGGTGATGTGACTATTGTCTCGGTAAACGATGATGTTTCCCTTAACCGGTGGGCAACTGGTTGCGCTGCAGAACAAGTTGGTAAAGTCCGCAACCACAACATTCGCCTTGCCGGTTACCGCAGCGGGCAGTGGGTCGGCTGGGGTAAGCCCTGCAGATCGCGGTAGCGCACACTTTTCGGCGGCCCTGGCACCAAACTGCTCGATGCAGGGAACAAAGTTGACTTTTGGCTTTGGGGTGTCGTGAATCAAGAAGAACTTGGTGCCTCGCGCGGTGATCTTGGCAACCTCGCCGGCAAAAGCCTTGGCAACATCGCTGCGACCCTGAGTAACCAGCGATGAGTTCGAGTTGATCACTAGGTCGAACGGCTTGGTCTTTGCAAGGTAGGCCTCAAGGCTTTGGTTCCAACCCTTGCAGGTTTTGTCGGTGTAGTCGATCGGGTACAAGGCAGGGTCAAGTACGGTACACGCACTCTTGCTGATCATAGTGAGGTTCCAGTGGTACTTATATGCCAAGTCATCAACAGGAACAAACCATTGACGTGTGTGACTATCGCCGATCAGGGCCACCCGAATAGTGCCGTTTGGGTCGCCTTTTTGGCAGGTAAAGAAGCGGTCCTCGCTGCGGCCAACCTTGCAGTCGCCGCTGTCCTTGGCCTTTGCTCCGTTGTTCAGATCGCTCAACGGCGGGGTCAACTGGGTGTTTCCAAAGCTGTTCTTGAGTTGGGTCTTGGCCATGGCCTCTAGTCCAAAGGTGCTGCTCAAAACCACCAGCATGCCAACGCCTGCCGCCAGCAGTTGTCGGCTTGGTTTTAGGGTAGACAGCCAACCGAATCGAACCGGGTCTTCTACAAAGCGCTTGCTCAGCCAACCAAGCACAATGGCTAGACCAAAAATCACAAAGTGTGCTGTGACGTCCGGGTTTCCAACCATGACCCACGGAGCCAGAATCAGCAGTGGCCAGTGCCACAGGTACATGCTGTAAGAAATATCACCGATGAACTGAATCGGCCGCCAGGCCAGAATCTTGCGGGGAACCATGGCGCTAGCGCTCTGCCCACCGTGCAGCAGTAACACCGTGGCCAGCACCGGAAGCGCGGCCCAGAAACTTGGGAACGGAGTCTTTCCCGTGAAAGTGGCCAAGGTGTAAACCACCAGTGCCACTCCGGACCAGAACCAGATTGGGCTTCGATTTTTGGCAACGTGGTCTTCGGAGGAGGTCCCAATTGCCAACAGAGCGCCGGCCGCGAATTCCCATGCGCGGGTGAGGGTGTCAAAGTAGGCGGCCGATGGACTGTCCCAGGTTAGGTACACGCTGTAGGCGAGTGAGCCAACTAGTACTGCGAACAGAATGGAAAGTAGAACATAGCGGTTGCGCAGCTTTTTGAAAGTCTTGGCCAACAGCAAAGCTAGGAACAGCACAATCGGCCAGAAGATGTAGTACTGCTCTTCTACGCTCAGGCTCCAGAAGTGCTGGAACGGGCTCTTGGTGCCGTCGTCGGTTAGGTAGTTAGTGACCTTGCCAATCAACACCCAGTTTTGCGCGTATACGGTAGCGCCATAGGACTCATCGTGGACCTTGATGAACCAACTTGGAGTGCTAAAAAGATAAGTTGCCAGGGTGGTGGCCAAAATTACCAGCAGCGATGCCGGCAGAAGGCGACGCGCGCGACGAGCCCAAAAATCTGCGAAATCAACCTTGCCGGTGCGCTGTTCTTGGCGCCACAACTGCCCGGTAATCAGGTAACCGCTGATCACAAAGAAGATATCCACACCCACAAAGCCACCGGTTAGGCGCTCGGGCCAGATGTGATAAATCACCACGCTGAGGATTGCCAAGGCGCGCAGAGCCTGAATATCAGGTCTAACACCGTGGTTGGAGGGGGATTTCGTCACTTACCTAGTTTAATTGGGTACGTCATGAACAAGTTATCGAACTCACCAGTAGGCCCAAAGCGGTACAACCGCAGTAAACGCCTCACCTTCTTGTTTGCGGCACTTCGAACCCGTTCGCTTATTGCCCGCGATGAACTTGCCGAAATCGCCACCGGCGGCAACTGCGATGCGGATCTGCTGGTAAGTGTGATCGGTTCCGACATCCGAATCAAAAACCGCCGTGCGCTTTTTGATTTCGCTTGGCTGCTGGCCAACCAGCCACTTTTTGAGCACGACCTCCACAACGCCAAGCGCGTTTACGACTTCTGTCTCGAGGCCTACGGCCTTGGTGCCTTTACCCAGATGCACAAGGTGAACTTTGCCATTGTTTCGCTGCGGGTTGCCGACGTAGATATGGCCAAGCGAGCCATGGCGAGAGTTCCTGCAATCTATAGCACCGTGGCCAGGTTCTTCCCAGAGTCCCTGAACTCGGTGCGCATGCAGGTGCTAACCGAACTAACCAACAGCCTTTTCATGTTCAATCGCGACTACACGCTCAGCAGCGAGTTTTTGCGCACCGATATCGATAACCCGTTCCGTGGCCTCGATGCCCGCTCGGCGCTGCAAGAGGCCAAAGAGCCGCACGCCAACGAATGGCTCAAGCGCCTGCACGCCCAGACCTTTGGTCCCAAGGTGGCGCAGATCACTTTCGTGCCAAACCCCAAGGGCACACCGCTAGATTCGCTCACGGTAACTGACCCCGCCGGACAACCAGGTGCTTGCAAGCTGGCTGGCCCAAAGGTCACCGTGGTTATGAGCGCTTTCCAACCAGATGAACACATCTTCTCCGCCGTGAAGAGCACGCTGGCTCAGACCTACGCCAACCTAGAGCTTCTTGTCATTGATGACTGCTCGGGCGAGGAATACGACGACATCCTCGAGGCCGTGGCAAAGCTGGATCCGCGCGTGAGAGTGCTGCGCCAAGAAGTAAACGGCGGAACCTACAAGATTCGAAACCGTGCCATGGATGAAGCCATCGGTGAATTAATTACTTTCCAAGACAGCGATGACTGGATGCACCCGCAGCGTCTGGAGTTCCAGGTGGCCAACCTGATGTTCCACCCGGATGCCGTTGGCAACCTATCGCTTAGTACCAGACTCACCGATCGCCTCGAGGCAGTGGAATCAAACCGCAGGCTGCGAATCGGTATTTGCGAGCCAGCGCTTATGTTCTGGCGAATCAAGGTACGAGACAAGATCGGGTACTTCGACAACGTGCGTAAAGGTGGCGACACCGAATTCCGCAAGCGCATGAATAAGGCCTTCGATGTGGACTGCCCGGTGGTTTTGCCATGGCGAATCCTCACCATTCAGCGAGCCGACAACGGCGGCCTCACCCAGGGCGAACTCGGCTTTAGGTGGATTGCAGAGTTCCGCACCAACTACCGAGACAGCTACCTTTACTGGCACAGCAAATTGGGCAAAGCCACTAATTGGCATGTCTCCAAAGATGGCCACCGTGAGTTCTATGCGCCGCGCCAAAGCTACATGTTGAGTGCCGAGGCCCGAGGTCACCGCAAGTTCGACCTAGTGCTGGGTGTGAACCTGCGAGATACCGACAACGTGCGCGCCACCCTGGTTCGTTATTCGCAGGCGCTCGCCGAGGGGCAGTCGGTGGCGTTCTTGCAGTTGAACAATATTTATCCGCGTGGGCTTTCGCGCAGCATCGGTGCCCCAATATTGGACCTCCTAAATAATGGCAAGGTGCAGTTGGTTTACAGCCACGATGAAATCGAAGCCGAGCGCTTAGAGATTTTGGCACCGAGTGCCTGGTTGATGAGCCACGACAAGACACGCTTTAACTGGCAGGTTGGCGATGTTGATTTTGTTCCGTTTAACAAGGCTGCCGAACTATGGTTGCCTGAAGGCCCTCGCCTAGAGGTTGAACTGCGACTGCAGTTGGAGTATTCGTTCGGTTTTAGTCAGAGGTCTTTGGTTTAGCTCTAAAGGCAAAACCTGCAATAAAACCAACACCCCAAAACAGGTGCATGGTTGGCAATACCGCCAACATGGCCAAGTGCCCACCCAGTTGCACTTTCTTGCCAGCGTAAATACCCAGTACGGCACAGGCACTTAGGTAACCCAACGGCAACACCAGCGGCAGGGTCCAACCAAGAAGCCCTGCCAAAATCGAGGCGCCCAAAACCAAAACCAATACCGGGGGAGCGAAGTAACGCAGATTCGCTGTTGCAATGCTCCTGCGAGTCAGCTCACCGCGCCAAATACCCGTGTCGTAAAACTGGCGTGCCAGCTTGGGCCAAGAAGACCTCGGGTGGTATTCCACCTGTAGCCGCGGATCGAACCAAACCACGTTGCCACTTTGGCGAATGCGCAGGTTAAGTTCCCAGTCCTGGCCGCGAATCACTGCCGGGTCGAACCCGCCCAGTTGGTTCAAAATGCTTCGGCGGAAAACCCCTAGGTAGACGCTGTCGCTCGGCCCAGCCTGGCCACCAACGTGGAAGGCACCTCCGCCTAGGCCAAACGGGGTGTTGTAAGCCCAAGCCACCGCACTCTGGAATGGTCGGTGACCAACCGCGTTCATCACTCCGCCAACGTTGGCCGCTCCCGTCTGGTTCAAAACCTCAACCGCAAGCTTGGTGTAGCCCGGCATCAACTTGGCGTGGGCGTCAACGCGCACCACCACATCATTTTTGGCAGCAGCGATGGCCGCATTCAAGCCCGCGCTTGTGGTGCCCGCCGGGTTACGCACTACCTGAACCGGAAAGTTCAGCGCCAGTGATTCGGCGATTGCATCGGTGGCATCGGTGCTTGGGCCTAGGGCAAGAATTACTTCAACCGGGCCGTCAAACTCCTGAGCCAAAATACTCAGAACCGCAGCCTCTAGGTAGCGTTCCTCGTTCAAAACCGGCATCACGTAAGAAACGCTGGCTAGCAAGGCGTTGCCCTGGTTCTTGGAAGGCGAGGTATTGGCGGCAGGCATTGGCGTTAGTCGTCTAGCGGAGCGCCCTGGGCGGCAGCGTAGGCGCGGCAGACTTCCTGGGC
>CANBWO010000042.1 GCA_947373155.1 Microbacteriaceae bacterium
TAAGTAATCACTGTTTCCTAATAAGAGTGCGATGTCCCTAGGGGCATCGCACTTTTGTTTTATCCACGTCATTGGCTAGTTCTAGGCAAAGATTTCAGGCAAGACCTTTAGGCTTTATAGGTGAATCAAACCGACCCAACATACCCGCGTTCCCGCGCAGTAGTTGGGTTTGCTTTACTTGCCCTTGGACTTGTGATTGCAGCAATTGCAGGTTTGACGCTTGGCGGTGGCGCGGTAGCCAGTGCACTGGAAGACCCGGGGCCAGTGGTTCGCTGGGGTCTGCCACTAATCCGCGGCGCAATGGACCTGAGCATGGCTATTTCCATTGGTTCACTTGGAATGGCGGTTTTTGCAACGTCAGATAAATCCTGGCAACTTCGGAAACTCCAGCTTTTGGCTGGATTCTCGGCCATGGTTTGGACCATCGCCGGAATATTGAACATTCTTTTCACCTATTTGTCGGTGACCGGCCTTGGGGTTTCCGGGTCAAGCCAGTTTGGCAATGGTTTGTGGATGTTCACCACCCAGATCGCACTCGGACAATCCCTGGGCCAGAATCTGGTGATCGCAGCCTTGGTGGCAACTTGGTCATTTGCGGTAGAGAAGCTAAAGACCACCATTTTTGTTTTTGCTCTGGCAGTTGCGTCAATCATCCCGATTGCAAACACCGGTCATGCGGCGGGCACTATCGGCCATTCCATGGCTGTGAATGCGCTTGGCCTTCACCTAATAGCCGTGAGCATTTGGGTGGGTGGCTTAGTTGCTCTGTTAGTGGTTCGGTCGGCAGACGCCGAGTCGAACCAGAAACTCATCACTCGCTATTCAACCTTGGCATTGCTGGCCTACGCGGTAGTGGCTATCTCGGGTATCAGTTCCGCGACTGTGCGCCTAACCACCTGGAACTCGGTGTTCAGCAACTACGGGCTGTTGGTTGTCCTCAAATCCGCCACATTGATTTTGCTGGGCGCCCTAGGTGCTTGGTACCGAATGCGTCTGATCGTTGCAACCAGGCTGAACGATAAACGACCTTTCTGGATCATGGTTTTGCTTGAACTTGGTCTTATGGGCGTAGCAATGGGCCTTGCCACCGCTCTGGCTCGGACCGCACCGCCCGTGGTTTCGATAAACCTAGCGAATCCAACTCCGGCACAGATTCTCACCGGAGAAAAGCTGCCGCCGGAGCTAACCGCTGCCCGCTGGGTCACGGAGTTCAAACCCGATCTGGTTTGGCTTGTGGTGTGCTGCCTGGGCATCGGCTTGTATTTGGCAGGTGTGATGCGCATGCGGCGCAGAGGCGATGCTTGGCCGATTGTGCGAACCCTCAGCTGGGTCACCGGACTTTTGCTTCTGGCCTGGATTACCAGCGGAAGCATGAACGTTTACGAGCAATACCTGTTCAGCGTGCACATGATTTCTCACATGATGCTCACCATGGCCGTGCCGCTGTTTTTGGTGCCAGGTGCGCCGGTTACCCTAATCAGCAGAGCGGTTGTAAAGCGCAACGATGACAGCATGGGCGTGCGGGAGTGGGCCCTTTGGGCAGTTCACACGCCTTATGCACGGTTTATTTCGAATCCCATCTTTGCCGCAATCAACTTTGCCGCGTCGCTGGCAGTGTTCTACTTCACCCCACTTTTTGGTCTAGCCACTAAAAACCACCTTGGCCATGAGTGGATGATTGTTCACTTCTTGATCACCGGCTACCTATTTGTTCAGGCACTGGTTGGAGTAGACCCTGGCCCAAAGACCATGCCGCACGCAATCAAACTAATGCTTCTGATTGGCACCCTAACTTTCCACGCATTCTTTGGTCTGGCTTTGATGCAGGGCAGCGGATTGCTGTTGGCCGACTGGTTCGGTGCAATGGGACGCACCTGGGGTCAGTTGCCGTTAGCCGATCAACAAACCGGCGGTGCAATCGCCTGGGGTATCGGTGAACTTCCGGCCGCCGCACTAACCCTGATTGTTTCGATACAGTGGTCACGCAGCGATGCCCGAGACGCCAAGCGACTCGACCGTGCCAGCGACAGTGGCGGAAACCAAGACATCGAAGCCTATAACCAGATGTTGTCGCAGTTAGCTGCCCGACGCGAGAGAGCGCAGCAAAGGCACGATTCATGAAACAGGTAGTTCTAAGCGACGAACAGCAGCGGCTGTTTGATTACATCGAGGGTTCTCAGAACAACATCTTTGTCACCGGCCGCGCTGGTACCGGTAAGAGCACTCTGCTGACTCACCTGATTGAAAACACCGAGAAGTCGGTTGCCGTCTGTGCTCCAACCGGCGTGGCTGCACTTAACGTTGGCGGCACCACAATCCACTCGCTCTTTGGCTTCCCCTTTGGAATTCTTGGCACCCAGGAAATCCGTCGCCACCTGTCTCGTCGCACCCGTGAAATCCTGTCTGCAGTTGACATGCTGGTCATCGATGAAGTTTCCATGGTGAACGCCGACCTGATGGACGCCATTGACACCGCCATGGGTATTTCGAAAGGACGCGCGCGCCTTCCGTTTGGTGGCGCACAGGTTGTGATGTTTGGAGACCCGTACCAGCTGGCCCCGGTTCCCGGTAACAACGAAGAACGAGCCTACATGGCCGAAAACTACGAGAGCAACTGGTTCTTCGACGCCCATGTTTGGCGCAAAGATTCCTTGGAACGCTACGAGTTGACCCAAATCTTCCGCCAGAGTGATGAGCACTTCAAAGAGATTCTGAACGCCATTAGAGTCGGCGCTGCTACCCAGGACATGCTGGACACAATTAACCAGGCTGGCAATAGATTCCCCGGGCACGACGATGTGATTCGCTTGGCGACCATCAATGAAAGCGTCAACTCCGTGAACAATCAACGGTTGGCCCGGATCGAACATCCTGTCAAAAAGTTTATGGCTAGCTTTAGCGCCGGCGATCAAAACGCATTCGGGCGTACGTTGCCGGCAGACCCTGTGGTGGAGCTGAAACTGGGCGCGCAAGTGATGTTTATTAAAAACGACGACACCAATAAACGCAACAAGGATGGCGCACCGATGCGCCGCTGGGTTAACGGCACCATTGGAAAAGTGGTTGAACTGCCAAGTAGCGGAGGAGTTGTGGTGGAAGCCGAGGGCGAGCGCCTTGACGTTGGCGTGAGCACCTGGGAAAAGGTTAGGTACGAAGTCGAGGAAGAGTTCGACGAAGCGACCGGCAAGGTTAAAGAGGTTTTGGTCGCGGTTCCCGTTGCCGAATATCGTCAGATTCCCTTGCGCCTAGCTTGGGCCGTGACCGTGCATAAAAGCCAGGGTCAAACCTACGATGAGGTGCAGATCGACATGGGTCGCGGAGCATTCAGCCCGGGTCAAACATATGTGGCGCTAAGTCGTGTGCGATCTCTAGAAGGCCTTTACCTAACGCGTGCCATTCGCCTAAACGACATCATGGTCGACCCGAATGTGGTGCGGTTTATGAGCGGCGTGCGCGAACCTAGCCAGGATGAACTTTTCGACTAGGCACTTCCACTGTTGGTGGCTCTAGTTACGCTTGAAGTACAACGATTGGAACCACAATGAATTCGCTCGCGACCTTTATCGTAAAGCACAGCAAACTTGTGCTGATCGGCTTTATGAGTCTTCTGCTTTTGAGCTCGGTTTGGGGTTTCCAAAACTTTGCATCTCTAAAATCCGGTGGCTACGACAACCCGGGAGCCGACAGCGGAGTAGTGAACCGCCTGCTGCAAAATCAGTTCAAGCAGACCGACGCCGATGTGATTATGGTGGCAGATTTCAAGCAGTTGGTGGATACCCCGGTCAGCGTTGGCATAGCCAACAAGCTAACCCGTGAACTCAAAGTTGAATCCGGTGTCACCAAGGTCAGCAGTTACTTCAGTCTGAATCAGCAGCCATCGCTGCGATCCACCGATGGCAAAGCCGCTTACTTCTTTTTGAATGTCGACCAAGCCAAGAAAATAGATATCGGCCGCGCGCTTCAGGCAAAGTACGAGGGCTGGTTTCACGGGGCAAGAATCTATGTGACCGGTGGAGCCGTCATCAATGCCGAAATCAATGGTGCGATATCCAAAGATCTTGGGCTAGCTGAGTCCATCGCCGTACCGGTGACCATAATCCTGTTGCTATTCGTTTTTGGTTCCATGGTTGCCTCCGGTTTGCCGTTCTTGGTGGCAATCATCAGTGTTCTTGGTAGCTTCTTTATCCTTTACCTTTCCACTCGAGTAGCCGACACCTCGGTGTTTGCCATAAACCTGGTTACCGGCCTTGGCCTGGGGCTGGGAATCGACTACGCCCTGTTGATTGTGAATCGATTCCGTGAAGAACGCGGATCCGGTTTGTCGGTTGCGGATTCGGTAATCAAGTCGGTGAACACCGCCGGTCGCACCGTTTTGTTTAGCGGTGTAACCGTTGCCGTGGTCATGCTGAGCATGGGGTTCTTCCCGCAGTATTTCCTAAGAACCTTTGCCGTGGTTGGCGTTGCCTCCACTAGCTTTGCGGTCTTGGGCGCAATCATTGCGCTTCCCGCGCTGCTGAACATTCTGGGAGACAGGGTCAACAAGGGCAAGGTGCTCAAGGGAGACCTAACTCCCAAGGAAACCGGGGCTTGGGAGAAGATTTCGCGTTTTGTAATGCGGCGACCACTGCCAGTGCTTTTTGTGGTTTTGCTAGCGCTTGGTAGTCTCGCCTCCTTGGCCAAAGATGTGTCCTTTGGGCAGGTAGACGAAAGAGTTCTTCAGGTTAGTAACCCTGTCGTGGTAGCTGGTGACGTGATGCGCGAGCGCTTTAGCGGCCGTGAAAGCTCACCGGTTGAGGTGATCCTCAGTAACCCCAGCAAGAACCAGTTGATCAAATACGTTCAAGACCTCAGCAATGTGGGTCACATTGTGCGAGTGCAGTCTCCTTTGGGCATTGCGCAGACTGGTACCCTCGATTCCGGCTACGCCCCCTATTTTGCAAGCTACGAATCCAACGGTTTGGTGCGGGTTCAAGCGATCTCAAACGTAGATGCCAGAAGCAGCGATGGCGAGGCCTTGATTACCAAGGTCAGGGCTATTGAAACCGCAATTCACTACGTGAAGGTCGGTGGTTCGGCAGCGGTTTACACCGATGCCATGCACGGCATTAGCGACAACCTTGGTTGGGCTCTGCTTTGGGTTGCGCTTTCCACCATGCTGCTCATTTTCTTGTTTACCGGAAGCGTGATTTTGCCGATCAAGGCAGTGGTTTTGAACATGCTTTCACTAGGTGCCACCCTTGGTTTCCTTACTTGGATTTTCCAGGGCGGAAACCTGCATTGGTTGTTGGGTAACTTCCAACTCACCGGCACAATCGATTCCTCATCTATGGTGATGATTGCCGTGATCGCCTTTGGCCTCAGCATGGACTACGAGATTTTCTTGCTGAGTCGAATCAAGGAACAACACGATGCGGGTCGTTCTAACCTAGATTCCGTCAGCTATGGTCTGCAGCACTCGGGAAGAATCATCACGGCAGCAGCCTTGGTTTTGGCGGTCAACTTCTTTGCCTTCATCACAAGTGGTGTCACCATCATCAAGATGCTCGGTATAGGAGTTGCCTTCGCTATTTTGCTAGACGCCACCGTGGTTCGCGCCCTGTTGGTACCAGCGCTGATGCGACTCTTTGGCGATGTGAACTGGTGGGCACCAAAGTGGCTCAAGAAGATTCACAAACTTGTGGGCCTGGAACACTAGAGCACTAGGCAACTGGAGCCCGAAAAGCCATTACTCCCAGTCCAGCGCCTTCTTGAGCGTTGCAATCTGGTTGGCCGCGGTCTCCATCAGGTTGCGTCCTTCAAAGTTTGCCGAGGCAACCTCGATTACAAGGGCAAGCAGTGCCTTGGCGCAGGACTCGGGGTCTAACTCTAGGTACTCTTCGATACGGGCGGCCAGAACCGGGTACTGCTTTTCGAATCTGCGGAAACGGCTAAAGATATCTTCGAGGTGCTGAGTACCTGCCTTTGGCTTCACCCAGTGGCGAATCAATCCCAACAAATTGGTCAGTGCAAAGGTGCGGATTTGCTGCCCGGCAATAAGGATTTCGCCGCGTCGGGCTCGGCCAACCCCAATAAGCAACTGGCAAATAAATAGTTCAAACTCTTTGACTTCGTCGAACGCACCGGGAATCGAGCGCTTCGCAATCGCCTCCATGCGGGCTTGGATATTGGCTTTGTCGATAAAAACATCGAAGTCATTTACGCCGGCGAGTTCTAGTTCGGAGTCTTCGAAGATGGCAAACTCCAGCACTCGACCATCGGTGAAAACCACCTTTAGACCATGGTCGGTTTCGCGCGGCGACAGCACGATGTGCTCAAAGTGCGGAAGCCAAGATAGATCTTGGCGCATGGCCTCCGCGGCACCGGGAACGGTCACCACAAAGAAGTCGTGGTCCGACCACTTGTCTACCCGAGAGGTATCTGCAGCCGATCCCACAAAAATCAGTCCCGTGACCTGGTTGAGCTGTAATAGGTTGTCGCGCAGTGATTCACGGTAGGCCAAAAACTTTTGGAGCACGGAAACATTAGGCACGGTGTTGGCCTTCCTCTTGCTTGAGTTTGAAGGCAAGACGATGGTTTAGCTCAATGAAAGTGCGCATCTCTTCATCGCTGAAAATGCTAAACATTTCGCCGGCTCGCGCCTGGTGCTGGGGCAAAAGCGCGTCGGCTTTAGCGATTCCCTTGGCGTCGATTGTGACAATGAAAACACGCTTATCAACCGGGCTAGTTTGGCGGCTCACGTAGCCATCGGCCTCGAGCCCATCAACCAATCTGGTCACCGCACGCGGGGTCACGTCCATTAGATCCGCGGCTTCACTCATGGTGAGGCTCTTGTGTCTGGAAAGCAGCAAGATCAGCATGAGTCGCGGGCCGTTGAGCTCACCATCGGTGTCAATGTCTCTGTCCAGCCAGCGGGTAAAAGCGTGCCCGTAGCGGTGGCTGATGCCAATGGCCATGAGGTTTAGGTACTCGCGAGGGAATTGAAGCAGGTCCGGAAGCGGGCGTTCCACCGAAGGGCGCACGCGCATGCGCTCGCTGAGTTTGGAATCGCTGAACTTCATGTAACTAGTTTGCCTTACGCGCCTCGATACTGCCCAAACTCTTTTAGACAAGGCACTAACCTTGAAGCATGCTTATGTCAGATCGCGATATTCGTGCCCAAATCGAAGCCGGCAATATTGGCCTAGACCCACTGAATCTAGACCTCATTCAGCCATCAAGCATCGATGTGCGCCTAGACCGTTTCTTCCGTCTATTCGACAACCACAAGTACGCGTTCATTGACCCACGCGAAGACCAGGCAGACCTGACTCAGGCTGTTGAAGTTCGCAGCGATGAGGCTTTCATTCTTCACCCGGGCGAATTCGTGCTGGGAAGCACCTACGAGTTTGTGACCTTGCCGGACAATATCGCTGCCCGCCTAGAGGGCAAGTCCTCGCTTGGTCGTTTGGGTCTACTAACCCACAGCACTGCGGGATTCGTGGACCCGGGCTTCAAAGGTCACGTAACTCTTGAGCTTGCCAACGTATCCAACCTGCCAATCAAGTTGTGGCCGGGAATGAAAGTGGGGCAGCTTTGCTTCTTCCAGCTGTCATCCCCTGCCGAGACTCCTTACGGTAGCGCCAAGTACCTGAATCGCTACCAGGGACAGCGCGGACCAACCGCTTCGCGTTCGCACCTGAACTTTCACATCACCGATGTGGGTAACGAGCCGTTGGCTCAGGGCTAAGCTCAAGGAACAATTTCGCAGTTGGCCGCAAAATGTTCGGCTAGCACTATGTTTTGGCTTCGCCGCATTAATACCTGATTAACTCCCTTGGGTAGGACCTGAACAGCCCAAGAACGCAACTTAGGCTAAATAGAAATATTGCTTAAGTTCGGGGGTTTTCTATGAGTGGCAAAGTGCGCACCATAGAGAAAAAACTTGCCGTTTTAGTCGGTACCCTGGCAATTTTGCTCACCACCTCCGGCATACTTACCGCATTGATGGT
>CANBWO010000043.1 GCA_947373155.1 Microbacteriaceae bacterium
GCTAAAGTATCCGCTTTGGCTAAGCAGGAGCACTCGAGCAGCTACATCACTGTTCCTCACTCCGGTATGCGCCGAGCCATTGCTCGTCGCCTCACCGAGAGCAAATCCACCGTTCCGCATTTCTATGTGACCGCGGATTGCAAGGTAGATGAACTGTTGGAGCTTCGCAAGCGCATCAATGAGTCCTCGCCTGTCAAGATCTCTGTGAACGACATTGTGGTCAAGGCGGTGGCGGCTGCATTGATGGATGTTCCAGATGCCAACGTGATTTGGAATCCGGATGCCATGCACAAGTTTGAATCCGCAGACATCTCTGTTGCGGTTGCAACCGACGGTGGCCTGCTAACCCCGGTAATCCGTGGAGTAGAGAAGCGCTCGCTGAGCAACCTGAGCATGGAGATTGCGGAGCTTGCCGGCCGAGCCCGCGCTGGCAAGTTGCGCCAGGAGGAACTTGAGGGTGGTGCCTTTGCAGTTACCAACCTAGGAATGTTCGGCACCAAGGAGTTCTCCGCTATTTTGAACCCACCACAGTCTGGCATTTTGGCTGTTGGCGCTGCGTCACCTCGCGCTGTAGTCGAAGACGGCAACATCAAGGTTGCAACAGTGATGACGGTAACTCTGTCGGCAGATCACCGTGCAGTTGACGGAGCTTTGGCCGCTAAGTGGTTGGCCGCGTTTGTTCAGCGAGTGGAGAACCCGCTTAGCATGCTGGTGTAGTTAGTTCTATTTGGGTTATAAAAATGGGCCGGTGCGGATATGCACCAGCCCATTTTTTTGTAAAACTTTAGCGCTGACTTAGTTTGCGTTCCTTGGCATCGCTCATCACGTTCAACACATCAACCGCCGATTTCGCCGGCAGGGTCGGTCCGCTAGCTTTCGCCGGACCAAGGTTGCTCAGGTTCATGGAATCCGATTCTTTGTTACCAATCACAAACCAGATGCCACGTGCTGGCTTTCCGGAATTGTTTTCGTACATGTGAAGGCGATTGGCGTCGAAGCTAAAAGAATCTCCAGGGTAAAGCTCGTGCACTTCTGATTCGATTCGAAGCGTTAGCGTGCCTTCGATGATCACTCCGTACTCGAGTGCATCGTGGCGCATCATTTTTGCTTCTACCGAGCTGGAACTGCCCGGCTCGTAGGTGACCATCAGTGGGTCGGCGTCGTCTCGGCCGCCATCGGCTAGGCGTTCCCAAACCACACCGTTTTCCATCTCAATGAGTGGGTTCTCGTTGCGGCGCTGAACGATTCCGTGGTGGCCGTCTTCGTAGCCAGAAGGGTCGGCTGGGCTATCGCTTTGCGACTGCCCGCGCATGAGTCCATCCAGCGAAATGCCCAGGTGGTTTACCAGAGCATAAAGCGTGCTCACCGATGGCTGAGTCTTACCGGTTTCCACCTGCGATAGCAGGCTGGCCGATACACCAACAGCGGTTGCCACACTGCGCAGACTGAGCTTGCGCGAAACGCGTACTCGGCGTAGTTCGTCCCCAATATCGAAATGCACCAGTTCTCCTTTAGAAAATTCAACTGTTTCAAGCTTGCTTAAGAATCACTTTACAGAATTGACCCCCAAAACTTCACTCTTTGTTCAAATAACGGGGGGTTTTTGCTCGCGGATGCGTTTTGTGTTAAGTCTCGCTACACATAAACTTGAAAGAAATGGCGCTGGAGGCATTTATGGATCTGAAGAACGGTCTTGGACACCTAAGTTATTCAACTTTGGTTCACGCGGGTGATACCTGGGCAGAAATGAATGCCAGTCTTCGAGAATTTGTGCCGCAGGTCAAAAAGCGAATCTCGCCAAATGAGCCATTCGCGGTGTCACTTCGAATCTCAGCTGCCTCCGCAAAAGAGCTCATTGAAAACCCGGCTGAGCGCATCGCGTTGGCCGATTTCCTCAGGCAAGAAGACCTATACCTGTACACGGTAAATGCGTTTCCATACGGTCCGTTTAAGGGCGACGTGGTTATGGAACGTGTCTATGAACCAGACTGGACCACCGAAGATCGAGTGAACTACACCAACTCGGTAGCGGACATCCTTGCTGAGGTGTCGCCTGTCGGCGTGAATCCATCAATTCAGACCGCTCCCTTGGCATTCCGGCCAAATGTGGCCGATGAGCAATACGTGCGCACTTTCACCACCAACGTCTTTCGCGTGATCAAGCACCTCCACGAGTTAGAAAACCGAACCGGACGCCGTGTGAAGCTTGCGATCGAGCCAGAACCAGCCTGCTATCTAGAAACCACCGATGAAACAGTTACCTATTTTGAGGAACGGCTTTACTCGATGTCGGGCATTCAAGAACTGGCGTCGATTCTGGGCGAACCGGTGAGCGAGGCCATTGGAATTATTCGTCGCTATCTTGGCGTGGTCTTTGATATCGGTCACCAGTCGGTGGGTTTCGAAAACATCACCGAGTCTCTCACCAAGTTGGTTCAAGCTGGCATTCCTATTTTTAAGCTGCAGGAAGCCGCATCGCTGTGGGTAGAGCAGTTAACCGCCGAGAAAATCCCTGCGCTAAGACGCTTCACCGACACCATCTACCTGAGCCAAACTTCGCTCAAGCAAAACGGTCAGATCACCAAATTCCTCAACCTTGGCGAGGCCCTCGACGCATACGAGGCCAACCCCGTGGCTACCGAGATGCGTACCCACTTCCACGTGCCTGTTTTCCTCGAAGAACTGGGGCCATTCCGCACCACTCGCTTTGGTGTTCAAGAAGCGTTGAAAATGCACCGCGAAACTCCGCTTTCGGACCACCTTGAGATTGAAACCTATACCTGGGATGTGCTTCCGCCGGAACTGAAAACTGGCGACATCATCGACTATGTGAGCCGCGAACTTGAGTTTGTTCGCAACGAATTGAACGGATAAAAAATGGAACAGAAAACCCGTCTATCGCTCCTTGGACTTGGCTCCATGGGTACCGCCATGTCTAGCAAACTGCTCGAGCAGGGTTTCGACCTAGACATTTGGAATCGTTCCGCAAAGGACCTTACCGACTTACTAGAAAAGGGAGCCCGCCAGGTTGACTTGGCGGCTGCCCTGCAGAATGACATGTTTATTTCTATGCTCAGCAACGATGCCGCAGCGTTGGAACTGTTCAGTGAGGCCAACCTGGCTTTGGCAAAGTCAGGTGCGATTCACATCAACATGTCCACGTTGAGCCCGGCCGCCTCAAAGAAGTTGGCGGCCCGGCACGAGGCACTTGGCCTGGGGTA
The DNA here is from genome assembly GCA_947373155.1 of Microbacteriaceae bacterium. Taxonomy (GTDB): domain Bacteria; phylum Actinomycetota; class Actinomycetes; order Actinomycetales; family Microbacteriaceae; genus Rhodoluna. Next base: position 3,222 of record CANBWO010000043.1, read on the forward strand.
CATCGCTGCACCGGTTCTTGGGCGCCCAGCCGCGATCCTGAATGGCAAACTCTTGATTGTGGCCGCCGGCAAAGAAAGCCAGGTTCAAAGCGCAGCAGAGGTGTTCAAGAAAGTCTCTGCTGGGCATTGGTACGTGGGGGAAGACCACGCCAAATCGATTCTGGTGAAACTGGGTGTTAATTACAACTTGATTCACGCCTTGCAAGCCATTGGCGAGTCGGTGGCGCTTGTGGAATCGGGTGGCGTTGATCCAAACACCTTCGTGGAAATCCTGACCCACACCGCCTTTACGGGAGCCGCCTACACGGGTTACGGACCAATGATCGTGAATCGCAACTACACCCCGCCAGGGTTCTCCGTGGCGCTTGGCCTGAAGGACGTAAGGCTGGTAGAAGACGCCGCTTCGGAGTTCAATCTAAAGTTGCCGGTGGCACCTGTGCTGCGCGGGCTTTTCGAGCAGGCACTTGTAGATCCAGACCTTTCGGAGCTCGACTGGTCTTCGATTGCCGAGATCACCAGACAGCGCAAGATTTAGTTAATAAAAAAAGTTGGGGTCCGCCTATGCGAACCCCAACTTTTTTACGTTTATGCCTTTTTGATGGAGGCCTTGCGGTTTCTTGCGGTGCTGTAAACCACGGCGGCTACCAGAATCAGGATTCCCTGCAACAGATACTGCCAGGTCTGGTCTAGGTCCAGGAACACGGTTGCGTTCAAGACCTGGATCAGCAGAATTGCTCCCATAAAGGTACCGAGGTAGGTTCCGCGACCACCGGTCAGCGACGTTCCACCCAAAACAACGGCGGTCACTCCGGTCAAGGTGTAGGTAACGCCCTGAGAGGCATCGCCGATGCCAAGCTGAACCATGAGCAGGATTGCACCAAAGCAGACGAAAACGGATGAAATCATGTAGGCGCCGATTATGGTCCTGGTGGTGTGAATACCAACTTTGCGAGCCGATTCTTCATTGGAGCCAACAGCACGCAACTGCCAACCCCATGCGGTCTTACGAAGCAGCAGCTCCATGATTACCACGGCTGCGATAAGTGCAAAGAACACGTATGGGAACGGACCAGCTACGGCGTTTAGCGCATCAGAGAAAGCCACGCTGATGTAGCCGCCTGGCTCTGGGCGCAGAATGAAGGCAAAGCCACCGATTGCGATATAGCTGGTCAGAGTGGCAGCGATAGCGGTGAACTTTACGAATCGAATCATCGAACTGTTGGCAAGGCCCACCAGAGCCGCCACCGCAAACATTGTTAGCAAGCCCAACACCACTGAGAGCACTGGAGATTTGTCATTGATGAAGAACGAAGCAATGACCACCAGGAAGCCGGCTAGCGGGCCGGTGGAGAGGTCGATTCCGCCCGTCATCATCACTGTGGTTTGACCAATAGCAACAAAACCTAGAGCACTAACCAAGAGCAAAATCGAGTTGATGTTGAAGTCGCCCAAGTAGGTGTCACTCTTGGTCATGATCAATCCGGCGAGGGCAATCATTACAACTGCAAGCATGACTGGGGGAGCGTAGTCGCCCTTTAGGAAGCGACGGAACTTATAGAAGAAGCCTTCGTTTCCGAGCATCTGTTCGCGCTGCTGGCGTTCAATTCGAATCACCTTGGCGGTAGAGGTAACCGCAGCCTCAATCATGGCTTCTTCGCGGTTTTCCCCATCGATGAGGGTCTTAACTACCTGACCACGAGAGAGTACATAAACAGTGTCGCAAAGGCCCTCAAGCTCTTTGGCGTCTGAAGACGCGACCACAACGGGAATGCCCTGGGCCGAGGCCTTGCGCAGAATGTCGTATAGCTCGGAACGAGCACCAACGTCTACACCCTGGGTTGGCTCGTCGGCCAAAATCATCACTGGGTTAGAAAGTAGGGCGCGAGCCATAACCACTTTTTGCTGGTTTCCGCCGGAAAGAGCCGAAACCGGGGCCTCAAGCCCAGGTGCCTTGATGGAAAGCGAAGTAAGAGTGTCGTGAACGATCTCAACTTCTTTTTTGCGGCTAAGTAGCCCAAAAATCTTGAACTTCTTGAGCGATGCCAGGGCCGAGTTCTCGCGAACCGACATTCGCATCATCACGCCTTCTTGCTGCCTATCGGCTGGCATTAGAGCGGCTTTACCGTTCAGCTCTCTAGAAGTCTTGGTGACACCGTTTACCTCGATGGAACCGGTGAAATCAGCCTGACCAGACAGCGCACGAAGCAGCTGAGACTGTCCGTTTCCAACCACACCGGCGATGCCGATGATCTGGCCCGGGTAGGCCTCGATGCTGACATCGGTGAATCCATTACCGGTAAGGCCCTTGACGACCAGGTTTGGCTTAGCCGCGGCTGCGCGCTGGTGCTTGGCAGGGAAAGCCGATTTGAGTTCACGACCAATAATTTGCGCCAATAACTCGGCATCGGTGATCTTGTCTATGTCCGAGGTGGCCATGAGGTGGCCGTCTCGCAGCACGGTAACTACAGTCGCTAGTTCGCGAACTTCCGCAAGGCGGTGGGTGATGTAAATAACCGCAGTGCCCTTGGCAATTTCGTTGGCAACCAGGGCGAATAGAAGTTCTACGGAGTCTTGTCCTAGAGCTGCGGTTGGTTCGTCTAGAACCAAAATCTTTGGAGAGGTAGCCAGTGCTTTGGCGATTTCAAGGAGGTGCTTCTGAGCGATTGTCAGCTCTTCCACTCTCAACTTGAGCGAAATCTTTAGACCCACGCGCTCAAGGAGTTCTGCTCCAACTTTTTCTGCCTTGCGACCCTTGAAAATCGAGCGGGGGAGGGCAACCTGGAGGTTTTCTAGAACCGTCAGGTCCTGCAGCACGGCTGGGTGCTGGTGAACAATGGCAATTCCAAGGCTGTTTGCCAGTACAGGGTTCAGGGAGTCGTATTGAACGCCGTGAACCACTAGATCGCCAGCTGATGGAGAGACAGTTCCGGAAGCCACGTTCATCAACGTGGACTTACCTGCGCCGTTTTCGCCGAGCAGCGCGTGAACCTCACCAGCGTTAAACTTCAGGCTGACATCGCTTAGGGCTGCCACTCCCGAATAGTTCTTTGAGATTCCACGTAGTTCCATAACTACGTTTTTTGATTCGCTCTGCGCCACTTTGGGTCTCCTGGAAATTCTTGGTATTAAGTGTGAAGCTGGGCCGGCCTATTTCTAAGCCGGCCCAGCAACCTTTGAAACTATTTGCTTATTACTTGAGCAGCGCCTGCTGTGCCTTACCACTCATCTGAGCAGAAAGGAAGGTCCAGTCGTTGATCTGACGGTCGCACTGTACGCCCTGAGGCTTGTTGGTGGTCGAGTCTTCGAATACTGGAGCTGCGAACTTGGTAGCCTTTGGCGAAACGCCACCGGTTGCAAGTGCAACAGCGTGCTGAACTGCTAGACGAACGTGGTCGTTACCAGTTGCAACGGTCATCAACTTGAAGTCAGGGTTTGCCTTCACGTTGTCCTGGAAGAAGCAGCCAAGGATGTTTCCATCAGAGGTTGCTAGAGCAGGAATCGAACGACCGCCCTTTGCGAACTCGCCAAGCGACGAAACCATAACTGGGCCGAAGTCCGAGAAGATAACGTCGATCTTCGAGTACTTGGCGATAGCTGCGGTTAGAACCTTCTGGGTTAGAGCTGCATCCCAGTTGGTAACTTCGAATGGCTGCTCACCGATGTACTTGTACGAGCCGCTTCCGTTTCCTAGAACAGACTCAAAGCCCTTGCGCTCGTCTAGACCCTGGCTGTTTCCAGCAGGACCCGATAGGAACAAGATGTTTGCGCCGTTAGGGAAGTTCTTCTTGGTCCACTTACCCCAGTTCTTGCCGTCGGTAACAAAGTCACCAGCGACGAATAGGTTGAAGTCAACGCCAGCCTTGCCCGATGGGTCAACGCGATAAGGAACGGTCTTTACGCCAGCCTTGTATGCAGCACGTAGGGTAGGCAGCATTGCCTTACCAGCGTCTGGGAATACTACAAGAGCTTTAACGCCCTTAGCGACCATGCCCTTGATGTCCGAGATTGCCTTGGTGGTGTTTCCCTGGCCGTCTGCGTAAAGAAGTTGGGTTACGCTCGAGCACTTTGCAACCTCATCCTTTGCCGATGCGGTGGTTACTAGACGCCAGTTGTTGCCACCGAAACCGTCGGTTAGACCCATGGTGATCTTCTTAGGGCCACACCACGACGGGCGGGTTGCTGCATTCGCGCTAGTGGTGCCAGCAGCTACGCCGGTCAGTAGCATCGATGCAACTGCTG
>CANBWO010000044.1 GCA_947373155.1 Microbacteriaceae bacterium
CCGCTGGTGTAAAACAAGATTCGGGTGATGAATGGCAGCAGCTGGTTCAGGTCTTCTAGGTGCACGGTCATGCGAGCGGCAATCATCGATGCCCCGCTGGCGAACAACACCATTAGCAAGAAATCAGGGATGAATAGCAGCCAGCTCCAGTTTGGCAACTCGCCAAAGAGCATTATTCCAACCAGCATTAGGCCAATCAGTGGAACCACTCGCAAAATATTGCTCACAACCGCGCTGAATGGCAGCAGGATTCTTGGGAAATCCAGAGAGCGAACCAACGATGCGTTGCTGGTGATGCTCTTGGCGCCATCGGTGAAACAGCCACTGATGAACTGGAACAGCACAATGCCGGTAATTAGGTATGGCACAAAGTTTGCTGGGCGAGCGCTGGAAAGCAAGATGCCAAAGATGGCGCCGTAAACACCAATTTGAAGGGCTGGAACCACCACGTGCCAGGCGGCGCCAAGCGAGCTCTTAGCCGTCGACGCCTGCAGGTTGAATCTTGCCAAGGTAAAAGCGAAAGCCCTGCGCTGACCAAAGTCCTTTAGGTAATGCCAAAGGTTTGGCCTGGTGCCAACCTTGGTTAGCTTGGCAGCGGTAGCCAACGCAACTGGATCAAATCCACCCGCGTTGGTTGCACCAATCGAACTCAAGCGGTTGCCTCAACGTTGCGGCCAAGAGCAATCAGGCGCCAGCCCGCTTGCTGCCACTTCTCTACCTTTAGCGCGTTGCGGCCATCGATGACCAACTTGTTGGCAACTACCTTGCCCAAATCAGCTGGGATGTGACCCTCGCGGTACTGGGCCCACTCGGTGGCCAAAACCACTGCGTCGGCTCCGGTGGCAGCAAGCGCTAGGTCTTGCTCGGCAACAAAGTCTGGGTTCTGCGCGCGAACGTGGTCAAGGCTGATTGGGTCGTGAACCACAACGGTGGCTCCGGTGACCTTGATCAACTTGGCAACCGCAATGGCAGGGGAGTCGCGAAGGTCATCGCTGTCTGGCTTAAAGGCGGCACCCAACACCAATACGCGCTTGCCCGAAAGGTCTGCGCCAAGTTCGCGGTTCAGCAGGTCTACCACGCGGGCACGGCGACGAAGGTTCACGTCGTCTACGTCTGCCAAGAAGTCCACTGCCTTACCAACACCAAGCTCCTGGGCGCGGGCCATGAAAGCACGGATGTCCTTTGGTAGGCAACCGCCACCAAAGCCGATTCCGTTGCGCAGGAACTTGTTACCGATGCGCTCGTCGTAACCGATGGCCTCGGCAAGGGCAACCGCGTCGGCTCCGGAAACCTCGGCGATTTCGGCCATGGCATTGATAAAGCTGATCTTGGTGGCCAAGAAACTGTTTGCGGCCACCTTTACCAACTCGGCGGTTGGAATATCGGTAACTAGGAAAGGGGTACCGTGGTCCAGGATCTTCTTGTAAACCTTGCGCAGAGCCTGCTCGCTCACTTCGTCGTTTACACCAATAACAATGCGGTCAGGTCGAAGGCTGTCTTCTAGCGCGGTGCCCTCACGCAGGAACTCTGGGTTCCAAGCTAGGTGAGGGGCAAAACCGGCGGCATCTGCCAGAACCTGGGTCAAAATCGCCGAGGTGCCAACCGGAACAGTGGACTTTCCGGCAACCACTGCGTCTTGGCGAAGATATGGAGCAAGCGCCTTAACGGCCGAGTGAAGGTACTCGGTGTTGGCGGCGTAGCTACCAGGGAGCTGAGGGGTTCCAACACACAGGAAGTGAAGGTCGGCTTGGCGCGACTCCTCATCGTGGTCTGCCTTGAACTTGATATTGCCCTTGGCAATCACGTTCTTTAGGGCTTCGTCTAGTCCCGGTTCGTAAAACGGAACAATACCGTTTTGTAGGTCGGCTAGCTTCTGTGGGTTGGCTTCGATACCAATAACATCGTGACCTAACTCAGCCATTGCAACAGCGTGAGTGGCACCAAGGTATCCAAGACCGATAACGGTTATTTTCATGGCCATGAGACCTTAGTTTACTTAGAAAGTGGCTAGTCTTGCGGTATGGCAAGCAAGTACGAATATAAAGAAAACCCGCACGTTCGGCTGCGCAAAGAGCACGGTCCGGCCACCCGCGAAAACACTCACAAGATTCGGGGCGTGCAAGAGAGTGGGTTGCAGCGTTTCAACAACAAATTGGGTGTTGGAATCACTAACCGGGTTGGCACAATGTGGGCCGCTTACTTGTTTGCAGCGCTTGCCCTGGTGAGCCTGCCAGGTGCCATCCAAAGTGGAAACACAGTGACGATTGTGGCCTGGGTGGCACAGACTTTCTTGCAGCTTGTGCTGTTGCCGATCATCATTGTTGGCCAGAACGTGCAGGCAAAAGCCGCCGATGCGCGTGCTATTGCCACATACAACGACGCCGACGCGATTTTGCACGATGCCAAAGAGATCCAGAGTCACCTAGATGAACAAGACACCGCTATTGGCGATTTGCTTGATAAAGTTGCCGCGCTTGAGGCCAAACTCCTGAAAGCGGAAAAGAACTAAATGCGCCTGGTTATTGCCGACTGCTCGGTGGATTACGCCGGGCGGCTTACCGCCCACCTGCCGCGCGCCAAACGCTTGTTGATGCTCAAAAACGACGGCAGTATTTTGGTTCATTCCGACAGCGGTAGCTATAAACCGCTCAACTGGATGAACCCGCCCTGCACCATCGCGCGTAACCCAGCTAGCCCCGAGGCAGCCGAACTTGGTGTCGTTGAAATTTGGTCGGTTCAGCAAGCCAAGACCTCAGACATGTTGCAGATCAATGTCTTTGAAATCCTCGATGAACTTGAGCACCATCTGGGCGATGACCCAGGACTAATCAAAGATGGCGTTGAGGCACACCTGCAGGAGCTGCTGGCGGAACAGCTTGCGCTGGCTGGCGAAGGCCTGGAGTTGATTCGCCGCGAGTTTTTCACCGACATCGGGCCGGTGGATATCTTGGCCAAGCACCCGCAGGGCGGCACCGTTGCCATTGAGCTCAAGCGCCGAGGCGACATCGATGGAGTGGAACAGCTCACCCGCTACCTGGAGCTTTTGAACCGCGACCCCATGTTGGCGCCGGTTCGCGGGATCTTTGCGGCGCAGGAGATAAAGCCGCAGGCCAGAACTTTGGCAACCGACCGAGGCATCGAGTGCTTAGTCTTGGACTACGACGCAATGCGCGGCATGCGTACAGAGACACCAACGCTTTTCTAAACGGGGACACGAATGGCAAAGCTCAAGAACATCGCAGGTATTGGCGAGCATCACCCAGCTAGGTCAAATATTCGCTCGTCTGGTTATTTCAGTCGCCTTGGGCCGGGAATCGTTACCGGTGCAGCCGACGACGACCCATCGGGAATCGGCACGTATTCGCAGGCCGGTGCACAGGTTGGTTACGGCATGCTCTGGGCCGCACCGCTTTTGCTTCCACTCGCTTTTGCTACCCAGGAGGCTTGTGCGCGCCTGGCGCTGGTGACCGGCAAAGGTTTGGCCGCAATCATCAAAGCCAGAATGCCGCGATGGGTGCTGGTGCTGGCGGTTTTGCTGGTGGCTTTTGCTAACACCGTGAATATTGCGGCAGACCTGGCATCCATGGCCGCAGCACTGCGACTGATTGTTCCGGTGGATCAAACACTAGGTGTGATCCTGTTCGCGCTGGTGATCGCAATCACAGAAATCTTTATCCCCTATCACCGCTATAGCAAGGCGCTGCGATGGTTGTGCCTTAGCCTCTTGGCTTACGTTGCCGTGCTTTTTGTGGCGCACGTTGACTGGGCGCACGTTGCCAGCAGCACTTTTGTGCCCAAAATCGACTTCAGCAAGGCCACCTTTGAGCTACTGATTGCGCTGGCCGGAACCACTATCAGCCCATACCTGTTTTTTTGGCAGGCAGCCGAAGAGGTTGAGGAACTTGGCGCTGAACAAGACAAGGCAACATCCATGACGCCGGTTGAAGATTTGTCGGACAGGGTGGCTAGTCACCACATGCAGGCAATGCGCGGCGATGTCTTTAGCGGCATGCTCACCGGCGTATTCATCATGTTTGCCATCATGACCACGGCGGCCGCCACCTTGAACGCCCACGGAATCGTGACTATCAACTCGGCCGAAGACGCAGCGGCCGCGCTTACCCCCATCGCTGGAAAATTTGCCGGCCTTTTGTTTTTGCTGGGCATTTTGGGTGTTGGGCTACTGAGCGTTCCGGTGCTGGCGGGTTCCACGGCCTATGCGGTGGCGGAAACCTTTGGCTGGCGCGAGAGCCTGGAGCTCAAGCCGCTGCAGGCTAGGGCCTTTTACGCGGTGATCGTGGCATCGATGGGCGTTGCCCTGCTGCTGAACTTTGCCGGCATTCCGCCCATGTACTTTTTGTTTTTGGCCGCGGTGATGAACGGCCTGAGCGCACCGATTTTGATGGCAATTGTGTGGTGGCTGGCGCGAGATAAAAACCTGCTGGGCAAGTGGGCCTCAAAATGGTGGAGCCAGTGGCTGCTGGGGTTGGCCTGTGCTGCAATGGCGGCGCTGCCAGTGATGTGGTTGCTGGCCAAGTAGATTTTGGCGCGCTAGCCGGCGGTGGCGCCGCGAGGTCAAGCGAATAAGAATTCACTTGCTAACAGCGGCTGATTCTGTTGGTGAACGCAGGGTTATGCGAAAATGAACAAATGGTAAACGAAACTAAGCCTGCCGCGCCAAAGGCGCCTGCAGCAAAGACCGCCGCAAAGCCGGCCGCACCAAAGGCAGCTGCTAAGCCAGCTGCAAAGACCACCGCAGCAAAGGTTGCTGCGCCAAAACCAGCTGCAAAGGCAGTTGCAAAGCCAGTGGCAAAGGCTGCTGCTAAGCCAGCCGCCAAGGTTGCCCCGGTAACCGAGGCCCCAAAGCGTTACCGCTTACTAACCGGAGTAGACGACAGCGCCTTCTGCCAGAAGGTGTCAGACGCCCTGAATTCCGGTTACGAACTGTACGGTTCGCCATCGGTGACCTTCAACGGTAAGAACGTAATCGCTGCTCAGGCAGTGGTTCTAAAGAAGCTACCTAAGAAGTCCAAGAAGTAACTAGCCCAATCAATTTGGCGCGAGCCGGCAGAACTAGCTGCGCTTTCGTCCCGCAAGCAATAAACCAACGATCACCATCGGCACGCCAATAACGAAGCCGGTGGTAATCGGCTCTTTAAGGAACACAATTCCAAGAGCCAGCGCAACGGCCATGTTCACGTAAACAATCAGGCTGGAACGTGCCACACCAATCAGGCCGATCAACCTAAAGAACATAACGAAGGCCAACGCGGAACAAACCACGCCAAGCACGGCTAGTGCGGCCCAACTCTGCCAGGCTGGCCCAGCTGCAATCTCAGCGGGAAGCTGGGTGCTCACCGGCACCACGTAAATGATCGAGACCATTGCCATGGCCAAACCAATCACTGCAACCGAACTCTCGGCGTTGAGTTTTCTGTCTGCAATCACGGGTGCCACGGCGTAGCAAACCGCCACCAGCAAAAGCACACCCACCCAGAACGGGTCGATGTGGCCGCTTAGGGCATCGATGCCAACCAGCGCAATGATGCCGGCGAAACCAATGACCAATCCCGCAATTGCTTTGGGATGGAATACCGATTTGTCCCCTATTAGGTAGGTGAGCGGAGTGGCAACGAAAGGCACCGTGGCAACTAGTAGACCGGCCAAACCGCTAGAAACGTGCTGTTCTGAGGTTGGCAGCATGATCCAAGGGCCGGCCATCTCGATAACCGCAAATGCCAAAATCCAGGGCCACTGCTTTAGCGCCGAACGCAGAGTTCCCTGTTTTGCGGCGATGGGAAGCAGAATCAACGCACCAACGGTTACGCGAACAAACGCGATGGTGGATGGCTGAAAGTCGTTCAGTGCAACTCGAATAAAGAAGTACGGAATACCCCAGGCCAAGCCAACCAGAATAAAGAGCGCTAATGCTTTGCGGGACATTCCGCCAGCCTACCCCCGCGCCTGTTAGATTTTCCGAATGGAACGCAAAATTTGGCGCGGATTCGCGAGCGATAACTACGCGGGTGTGCACCCGACCGTGCTGCAGGCAATCATCGATGCGAATGCCGGTCACCAGATAGCATACGGAGACGACGAATACACCGCGGAACTGCAGCGGTTAGTTGAAGAACAGTTTGGCGCCAACAGCCGCGTTTTCCCGGTTTTCAACGGAACCGGAGCCAACGTAATTGCCTTGCAGTCGGCTACCCAGCGCTGGGAGGCAGTGATTTGCGCCCAAAATGCGCATATTCACAACGATGAAGGCGGTGCTCCGGAAAACGTAGCGGGTCTGAAACTGTGGACCATTCCGACCGCCGATGGCAAGTTGACTCCCGAATTAGTGGCTACCCAACTATTTGATGTGGGCTTTGTGCACCGCGCCCAAACCGGCGTAATCAGCATTAGCAACACCACCGAGTTCGGAACGGTTTACACAGCCGACGAGATTCGCGCATTGGCCGACTACGCCCACGAAAATAACCTGTTTTTGCACCTCGATGGAGCGCGACTGGCAAATGCTTCGGCCGCTCTTGGAATGTCCTACCGCGATTTCACAACCGATGCCGGAGTAGACCTGGTGAGTCTTGGCGGAACCAAGATTGGTGCCATGGGAGCCGAGGCCATATTGGTGTTGAATACTCAGCGCGAGCAAAACGCGGCGCTGGCTGCGGCGCTTCCTTTTATTCGCAAGACCTCTATGCAGTTGGCCAGCAAGATGCGTTTCATTAGCGCGCAGCTGATTGCGCTTCTAACCGACGACCTAGCAGTTGCCAATGCCAAGCATGCCAATGCCATGGCCGCCAGGCTAGATGCCGGGGTTCGGGCAAAAGGTCTAACCGTGCCAAACAGCACCCAGGCCAATGCGGTTTTCCCAATCTTGAGCGCCGAGCAGCACGCAAAACTTTCGCAGCTCTTCCGTTATTACGTGTGGGATCAAGCCACCGGCCAGGTTCGTTGGATGTGCTCTTGGGACACCACTCAAGAGGACATCGATGCGCTTTTGGCGGCTATTTAGCAGCTGATGGTCAGCCACCTTTTTGCGCAAAGCGAACAGTTGGAAAACGGCTTGAGTTTTTAGTAAAGCCGTGCTTTACTTAACAGCATGACAACCCCAACCAACAAAATTGCAACTACCGCCGCGCCAATCATGCCAGTTCTGGCTGAGCGCTGGTCACCTCGCTCTTTCGACGCCACC
>CANBWO010000045.1 GCA_947373155.1 Microbacteriaceae bacterium
GCACGGAAGTTAGCCATGCTCTTCTCGCGGGCTTCCTGGCTCATGTCGCCGTGAAGCGCGGTGGCGTTGAAGCCGCGGTCAACCAGTTCTTCGCTTAGCTTGCCGGCTGCGCGCTTGGTCTTTACAAAGATCACGGTCTTGCCGCGGCCTTCGGCCTGCAGAATACGGCCAACCACTTCGTCTTTGTCCATGCTGTGGGCACGGTAAACGTGCTGAGCGATGTCGGCTTTGGTCTGGCCTTCATCTGGGTCGTTCACACGAATGTGCAGGGCCTTGTTCTGGTACTTGCGAGCCATGTTCACAATGGCACCAGGCATGGTTGCGCTGAACAACATGGTCTGGCGGGTCTCTGGGGTGTAAGCGAACAGGCGCTCGATGTCTGGCAAGAAGCCGAGGTCAAGCATTTCGTCGGCCTCGTCTAGAACCATGATCTCGATCTTGCTTAGGTCTAGCTTGTGCTGCTTGCTTAGGTCAATCAAACGACCAGGGGTGCCAACTAGCACCTGGGCGCCGGCGTCGATCTGAGCAACCTGGCCCTCGTAGGCCTTGCCACCATAGATGGCGGCAATCATGGTGCTGCGGTTTTGGGCGGCCAGGGTTAGGTCTTCGGCTACCTGCACGCAAAGTTCGCGGGTTGGAACCACAATCAGAGCCTTGGCTCCAAGAGCTGGGTCGGTTCCTAGGCGCTGCAACAGCGGTAGACCAAAACCAAGGGTCTTACCGGTACCGGTCTTGGCCTGGCCAATGATGTCCTGGCCGTTAAGCGCAACCGGAATGGCTGCTTCTTGGATTGGGAAAGGATGGGTGATTCCCTTGGTGTTTAGGGCCTCAACCATGTCGCTGGCAATGCCTAGCGATTCAAAAGTCACGGTTGGGTTTGGGGTATTTGGAGTGATTTCGTGGCCGTCTTCGGCAAAATCTTGGTCGTGCTGAGTCATGAAACTTGGCGCTCCTCGCGCTCACGCGCCGGTTTGTTGGTCGCGCGGCGCGAATAGATACTCGTCCAGTCTACTCCAGCGCATAATTTGACGGCCTTGGGTAACATTAGAGGCGTGTTCGAGTGGATTCTTAAAGGCTTAAAAAAGCGTGCGCCCAAAGGGGCTCTTCCCAGCCGCGATGAGCGTGCCGCTCGCAACCAGGGCGAGGTAGACCTTTCGCCTTTCACACCGGAGCCAAAGGCTTTCCTGGGTCAGCTTGCTTACCTTGAGCTTTCCAGCTTTGAGATCATGACCGCCGAACTAAAGTTTGCACCAACCACTCTGGCCAAAACTCAGCTGAGCGAGGCCGCCGCCAAGGGCTTTGATAAGTACCGCCAGCTCAGCCGCCGCATCAGTGCTCTTGGCGTAGACCCAACCGATGCCATGGATCCGTTCACAGAGCGCATCGATGTTTTCCACAGCCGCACCCAGGGACTCGACTGGTACGAGAACGTGCTCAAGTTGTATTTGGCCATGGGCTTGCTGGAGGAGTTTTACGGAAAGTTGGCCGTTGGGCTTTCGGCCGAGGTTCGTGCCGATGTCGAAAAAGCCTTGAAAGATAAGACCATCGAGAAGTTTGCCAAGACCGTTTTGGTGGCAGCCATGGCACAGGATGCACAGTTGCCAAGCCGACTTGCGCTTTGGGGTCGCCGAATCATGGGAGATGTGATTTTGGAACTTCGGGCCGTTGTTCCGTCGGCTACTTACGCCGATTTGGAGCCGCTGATTGCCGGGCTGAATGGCCCACACTCGTTGCGCATGGACTTGATCGGGTTAGCTGCTTAGTAGCCTTGGCTGCTAAGTGATTTGGGCGGGTTTAGGCGCTCAGCACAACCACATCGTCGGCGTTTTTATCCGCCGCGGCAGCGCCATCGATGACATTTGAAATCTTTAGAACGAAGTCAAGTTTGCCCTGCTCGCGGAAGCGGCTGTAGTACTTGGCGCCGAATCCCATTGCAACCGGCATGGCCACCATGGTGATAACCCAAATCCATGCCTCGGTGTCTGGCATGCCAACAAGGGCAAGAATGCTCCAAACTAGGCTGCCAGCTGCGAGTGAGATTGCGGCGGGAATTAGGGCTCCGTAGTTTTTGACTCCTGGGGAGACGTACGGGAAAACTAGTCCGAGCAGAGCGGCATAGATAACAATGAACGCGACTTCGATCAGTGGCTGAAACATTAGGCGATGAACCCTACCCGGCGAGTCTCTTCTACGCCGATTTCTACGTATGCAAGGGCATCGGTTGGAACCACAAATAGGCGCCCCTTGTCGTCCTTCAGCTTGAGTACCTTGGCGCCGTTTTCTAGAGTTGCGGCTACTGCTGCCTCAATCTCTGCGGCGGTCTGGTTGGACTCAAACGAGATCTCGCGTGGGGTGTTGCGAATGCCAATGCGGATTTCCATTGCTGCCTCTTTCTTGTGTTCCTAGATTAGCAAGGTGTTGCCCGTACTTTTATCCATTTTTAGGTGGTTGGGGCGGGGTCTGGTTGTGTGTTGGTGGCCAAGAATGTCGGGGGTTGCGGATAGTTTTGAGGCATGACAACCCCCAGATTCATCCCCACTGCGCCGTTTGGTGTTGGTGCGCCGGTTGAGTTCGTGGGTGGGCAGGCGGTTGCCAGTTTTGCACACGCGCCGGGCCGGGTTGTAGAGGTTTACGGTGCCCCGGGCACGGGCAAGACCTCGGTTTTGATTCAGCGTTTTGTTGATTTAGTTCGTCGTCACGGTGTAGCACCAGAGCAGATTTTGGTGTTGGCTGCCACGCGTGAATCAGCGGCACGCTTGCGCGATTCGTTGGCGTTGGCGCTGGCGGGGGCTGGCCAGAATACTGCCTCGGGTTCTGGTGCGGAATCCGGTGCGTTTGCTAGCCAGGATTCTGCTGTTGAGGGTTCTTTGGCGCGCACCGCTAGTTCGGTTGCTTTTAGCGTGGTTCGGGCCCATGCTTTGGCGAATGGTTTGCGTGCACCCGAGCTGATTTCGGGTGCGGAACAAGACCGCATCTTTACCCGCTTGCTTCACGAACACGAGTTCACGCAAGAGGTTGGCAGTTGGCCCGCGCACATCAACCAGGTGACCCGCAGTTTGAGCGGCTTTAGGGCTGAACTTAGGGATTTGATCGCCACCTGCCAGGAGCTTGGCATGGATTCGGCCGCGCTTTTTGAGCTAGACGCCAAGCGCCCGGAGTGGGCTGCGGCAAGTCACATTTTCTACATGTATGAGCAGTTGCTGGCTACGCCGGAGTTTGAAAATCGCTTCGATGCCCCATCGCTGGTGAACCGAGCGGTTGAGTTGCTGGGCGAGAACCCCATTCACAGCCTGCACGATTTCAAAACTATTCTCATAGACGACGCCCAGGAATTGACCCCGGGTATCGCAAGGCTAATCAAGGCTATGGTTGGGCCCCTCACCGGCCTGGGTGTTTTTGGCGACCCCGATTCCAGCACCTTGGGTTTCCGCCAAGCAGACCCACGAATCATGACCTCCTTGGCGCGAGAGGTTGCGTCTGCACGAGGTGGCGAAAGCCAGGTTGTTGCCTTTATAGACGACCCCTGGGGAAAGCCCGCCGGGTTGGGCCGAGTGATGAATCGGGTTTCCGGTTTGATTTCAGCCGAAGGTGCTGGTGGTCAGCGTCAGGTGCATCTAAAGTCTTGGGCAGCCGAAGCCCCAACCGAATCTCAGCTAGAAGTTGGCGGGGGTCCCAAAGAAAATCTGGTCGTTAAGGTGTTCACCAACGGCCAGGGCGAACTTGACTGGATCGCCAATCAGCTACGCAGGTTGCACCTAGAACAAGGCGTGGCATGGAACCAGATGGCCATTATTGGCCGAACACGTTCGGTTTTGGAGCAGTTGGAGCGAGCCCTTGCAGCCCAAAGCGTGCCGGTGCGAATTGTTGGTGCTCAAACTGCTCTGCGAGATGAGTTTGCGGCGCGCGAACTACTAGAAGTTGCCGTGGTTGCCTGCACCGGGCGAATGGTGACTCCCGAGACAGCCGAGCGTTTGCTTACTTCGCCCTACTGCGGACTAGACACGATTGGTATGCGCCGGTTGCGTAAAAACCTGAGACGCGAGGCTGCGGCAGGCGAGGACGAAGCCCAGATCGGCCAGTCCCAAATCGGCCAGTCCCAAATCGGCCGGTCCGGTCAAGATTCTGCACCGGCTCAATCCAGCCCAATGTTGCTGAACTCAGACGACCTGCTGGTTGAACTTTTTGCAAACCCCAACGCCGCAGAAACCCTGCGTGGGCCTGAGGCACGAAAGGTCCGCAAGTTCCTCAAAGACCTTGAGGCTGCCAGATTGGTTGCCAAGGATCCGAGTCAAACTATCGAGGACCTGCTGTGGCAGATTTGGAACTCTTCTGGTTTGGCAACTCGTTGGAGTGAACTCAGCAGAGGCATCGGCGAAGTGGCGGTGCAAGCCAATCGAAACCTAGATGCCGTGGTTGCGCTGTTTGCAGCTGCCAATCGTTTCGTGGAGCGCAACCCGGGGGCTACCAGTGGCTCGCCGGTTTCTAAGGGTCAGGAAAAACTGGCTTTTATCTCGGCTCAACTAGACCAAGCCCTGCCAGAGGACTCGCTGTCTTTCAAATACCAAACCGGACAAACCGTAGACCTGGTCACGCCGGCGGGACTAGTGGGTCGCAGATATCACACGGTGGTCATTCCGCAGCTCATCGAAGGCATTTGGCCAAATCTCAAACCGCGATCATCGTTGTTGGGTGCCGGCTTTGTGGCTGCCACGGTGCAAGGCAAGCTAGACGAAACCGGCAAGCAGGTTCGCCAAGAGATGACCGACGAACTTCGTATGTTCTACAAGGCCATGGGCAGTGCCAACAGCCAGGTTTTTGTCACCAGTTTTGTAGACCCAGACGAACAGATTTCGCAGTTCATTAAC
This sequence comes from Microbacteriaceae bacterium, assembly GCA_947373155.1. GTDB lineage: Bacteria > Actinomycetota > Actinomycetes > Actinomycetales > Microbacteriaceae > Rhodoluna. The sequence continues at coordinate 4,866 of CANBWO010000045.1, forward strand.
CTAGCTGCCAAGGACACCCCCGAACCCGAAGAGTTCTATTCGCACTCGCTTACCCTGCGCGGTTTAGTGGGGAAATATCGTCGTCAGTTGGCAACTATTCCTGCCGATACCGACAACCCGCAGGAGCTACAAAAACGTGCCGAACTTGCCGCTAATCTGGCTCGTTTGGCTGCTGCTGGTGTGCCAGGTGCCCACCCCGATGAATGGTACGGAATCGCACCAATCAGCAGTACTCAACCACTGTTCGAGTTCACCACAGACGATCAGCGCATCCCGATTTATCCATCGCAGCTCGAAGCATTTGTAAAGTGCCCGCTGCACTGGTTCCTGGGTGCCCACGGTGCAAATGAGGGCGACTTCAGTGCATCGGTGGGAATTTTGGTGCACGCGGCCATGGAACTAGCAACCGACATAGACGAAACCGCGCTGTGGCAAGAGGTTGAGAGCAAATGGCACACCCTGCGTTTTGAGTCGGCCTGGTTAGAGCAAGCCGAACGCCGCAAAGCCAAGCGTTTGGTGCGCAATCTGTCTAAATACCTGAGCGGTTTTGCAGCCGAAGGCGGAACGGTTTTGGCAGCAGAAGCCAAGTTCGACTTTGAGTTGGGCAAGGCGCGAATCAGCGGCAAGGTAGACCGAATCGAACAAACCGCCGACGGCAAAGTTGTGATCGTGGACCTCAAAACCGGCAAGAACATTCCAACCGCAGCCGAGGCACAGGACAACCCGCAACTTGGGCTGTACCAGTTGGCGTACGAGCACGGAGCGTTGGCAGGGTTGGTTCCAGCAAATGCCGCCGATGTGGCTCTGGGCGGGGCAAAGCTGCTCTTTGTTTCTGGCGATAATCCGGCAATTCGGGCGCAAGATTCCATCGATGGCAACGCAGAAGCCGCCGCCTATTTTGAGGCCATGATTGCCAACGCGGCCGAGGGCATGGCAATGCCTCAAAACGTTTTTGTGGCCGCGGTTTCTAGCCACTGCGATGCCGATAACCAATACGGAAGTTGCATGTTGCACTTAACCAAGGCGGTGTCGTTCAATGGCTAAATTCGTGAGCGCCAACGCCATTTACCGTGTGATGAAGGGTGCCGATTCCGGCCTCACCCTCACCCGCGAACAGCAAAACGCTGTAGAAGAAGCGAGCGTGAGTTCGCCATCGTTGGTGGTGGCCGGTGCCGGTTCTGGTAAGACCGAACTAATGGCAGTGCGAGTGCTTTGGCTGGTAGCCAACGGGTACGCCAAACCGCAAAACATTCTGGGCCTCACCTTTACCCGCAAGGCTGCCAGCGAACTCAGCAAGCGCATCTTCGAGAACCTGCTCAAACTTCGCGAAGCCGAGGACGGAGCATATTGGGAGGCCGCAGGTTTGGAGTTCGACTTCACTCCGCCAACGGTGACCACCTACAACGCCTACTCCAACGGACTATTCCGCGAGAACGCTTTGGGCTTGGGTTACGAAGCCGAAAGCACTCTGCTCACCGAGGCCGCTGCTTT
>CANBWO010000046.1 GCA_947373155.1 Microbacteriaceae bacterium
GAAATCACAGGGATGTTCACGCCCCACGCCTCCAGCTTGGTCTTGGATTCGGCATCGCGAACCAAGAAGCTGCGGCAACGATTGATTGTAAAAGCGATAACCCGCTTAGAGATGTTGGCGCTGGTCGGGCCAATGCCCTGGAAGGCGCCCACCAGGTTTTTATTGACTCGGGAGACTGCCCAGATCTTGATTGCCCAGTAAAAGAGCGAAAGCTTGTTGGTGTAGTCCTTGAGGATCTCGCCGCCGCCCCACAGCACTAGATCTGCTGTCTTGGCGTGCTTTAGCAAATCAAGGAAATCGCCCGGTTTCACCGAGTACGGCGACATGGGGTAGAAGTTGATTCCGAACCATTCTTCGTCTCGCTCAACATACTGCGAGAGGCTCCAGATGTGAGCTTGCGGATAGACCTGGCGAATCAGTTCAATGTTGCCGGCCAAGATGGCGCGGTCGCCACGATTCTTTGGGGAATCGCTGTTCAAAATCAGAACTCGCATAACGGCCGCCTTAGTTGTAGGTTCGCTCTAAAATTACCCTATGAAGCCAAAGCTGCTGGTGCTCGCATCCACCTTTCCTGGAACACCGGGCGATGGCACTCCAGCTTTCGTGCTCGACCTTGCTTTTGAGCAGGCAAAACAGTTCAACGTAACGGTTATAACCCCAATGGTGCCCGGCGCCAAGGCGACCCAAATTATTGAGGTTCCAGGTAGCCCATTCAAGGTCAAGGTGGTTCGTTACCGCTACTGGTTCAAGGGCTCCGAAGACCTCGCGCACGGCGCAATCCTAGACAACCTAAAAGCGCGCAAGAGTCGTTTTCTGCAGGTGCCATTTTTGATGCTTGGTCTCTACCGTGCCATCAAACGCGAGGACAAGCTGGCACCCGCCTATGCCATTCATGCCCACTGGGTGATTCCTCAGGGTTGGATTGCCACCAAGGCAGCACCGCATGTTCCACTTTTGGTCACCACCCACGGCGGCGACATCTATGCCCTAAATTCTTCGCCTTTTCTTGCCCTAAAAAAGCGCGTCTTTGCCAAGGCCGCCGCAATCACCACCGTGAACTCGCAGATGAAACAGCGCATGGTGGAATGGGGCATCGATGCCTCCAAGATTTCTGTGCTTCCCATGGGGGTAGACACCGACTCGGTGGCACACATTGCCCGCGATGCCGTAAAAAAACCGCGCCAGCTACTGGTGATTGGTCGTCTGGTAGAGAAAAAGGGCATCGATGTGTTGTTCAACGCGCTGCGCGCACTAAAGGCCCGGGGTGTAAATATTGGCAACACCGTGGTGATTGGCGACGGCCCATTCCGGATTCGCCTGCAGCAGGCGGCCGCTGGATTGCCGGTTGAATTCCGCGGGCAACAGACTCGCAAACAGGTACTTGAGGCCATTGCCGAATCCGAAATCATGGTAATCCCAAGCATCACTGCGGCCAACGGTGATCAAGAAGGGCTGCCGGTGACATTGCTAGAAGGCGGCGCGGGAAGTATCTGTGTGATCGCTAGTCGCCTGCCAGGCATCGATGAAGTAATCAACGATGGCGAAAGCGGACTGCTTGTTCCCCAGGGCGATTCCGGTGCTTTGGCGGCGGCGCTCGAGAAGGCGCTCGCCGACTCCGGGCTGCGTCAGAAACTGGCCGATGGCATTGCCGTGAGCGTGAAGCGATTCGACATTGCCACCATTGGCGACGGCTACAACAAGGTGGTTGCGCAAATCATTCGCCAAGCCAGAATGAGTCGGTAACGGAGTGGATTTCGAAACTTTCTGGGAACGGTTCGTCGCCGTTGAGGCCAAATCTGGTGCGGTAAAGGCTCGCTTTAGCGGGGTGCAGCTCTACCCGCTGCTTCGCACCCGAATCTTCTATGCCATTGCTCAGGGAATTGGCTTGTTCGACAACCCGCACCCAAATTTCTCCAAGGCAGAGCTGCCAGAAGGCTTGCCTGAGCTCCCGGATTTCCACTCGCTGCCTCAGGTAGATGCCATCGTTATTCCGTTTAGACGCAGGGTGGCAGGTGCGGAACCATACAGCGATGCGCTTCGCGATCGGCTGGGCGCCGAGGGCAAGTCGGTGCGGGTTATCGATTTTGACTTTGATGAGGAGGCCTACGCCAAAGATCCATCGGTGCTTGATTTAGGGCGACTACGTGAGCACTTTGCCGGGCTCTACAAGGAGCAGGTAAATAAAAACTTGCGCATAACCAGCCGTGAACCAGCAGAGAACCGGTGGACCAAGATCGTTTCGGCCATTGAGTCTGAGTTTGGAATCGAGCTGGAGAAGTTCAAGAAATACCCAAAGTACCTGGTGCGCCGAACCCTGGTAGACGAACTAGGTTTTGCCAATCTGTTCTCTCGACTGGGCGCCAAGGAGCTTTACATAGTGAATGCCTACAGCGAGCCATCTTTGGTGTTGGCCGCCAAGAAAGCCGGGCTAACCGTAACCGAAATCCAGCACGGATTCATCAGCCGATTCCACCCCGCATACTCTTACCCGGTGACCGGCTTTGGGGCGGGTTTCCGCAAGCAGAAGGTCGACTCGGTTGCCCAACAGATCGCTACCTGGGGTAGCTATTGGGGGCAGGACACCGTTTTGCCAAAGGGCACCAAAACCGTGGTCACCGGCCCAACCAAGCCCTTTGCCGATTATCGCGCCAAGGCTTTGGCCCAGAACCGCATCGTGCCCAACCAGGTGCTCTTCACCAGCCAGGGCGCGATTGGTGTGGAGCTCTTTCAGGCCGCCGTGTCGGTGGCGCGCAAGCAACCCGAGCTCAAGGTGATTTTCCGCTTACACCCAAACGAATCGCTGGCAGATTTCGAGGCGCTTGCGGTCGCGCAGGCAAACATCGATGCCCTGCCAATGCCAACCAACTTTAGCCTTAGCCACAAGGACCCCATTTTCTTGGATCTGGTCAGCCAGAGCGAGTACCTGATTGGCGCATTCAGCACCACCTTGTTTGAGGGTTTGGCGCTGGGATGCAAGGTTTTGGTGCTTCCGCTAAGTGGCTACCAAAACGTGTTACCGGCCATTGCTAGTGGAGACCTAACGCTGATTAGTAGGCTTGAAGCACTGCCGGAATACCTGGCGCAGGCCAAGACCGCAACAGACCCGTTCCGCTATTACTCACAGATTTAGAAGGCACCCACATGATCGAATTTGAGCTGCACGGCAAGAGCTTTGGTTACCTAAACCCTTACGTGATCGCCGAGATTGGTGTGAACCACGAGGGTTCGCTGGAGCGCGCCAAAGAGATGATCGATCAGGTGGCTCGCGCCGGTGGTCACGCTGCCAAGTTCCAGACTTACAAGGCCGCAACCCTTGCCGCCAAGACCACCAGCCCTGCCTACTGGGACCAGACCAAAGAGGCCACCAGCAGCCAGTACGAGTTGTTCCAGCGCTGGGATAATTTTGGGCCTGCCGAATACGCGGAGCTAGCGGCACACTGTATTTCGCGCGGAATCGACTTTATGTCCACTCCGTTCGACCTAGACGCCGTTGACATGCTTACCCCACTTATGCCCGTTACCAAGGTGGCTTCGGCCGACCTCACCAACATCCCGCTGCTTCGCAAGATCGGTGCAACTGGTCGCCCAGTGGTTATGTCCTGTGGTGCGTCTTCGCACCAAGAAATCTCGCACTCGCTAGAGGTGCTGCTTGAGGCAGGCGCGGCCAGCGTTACCCTGCTGCACTGCATTTTGAACTACCCAACCCCGCAGCCAAACGCTCAGATTGGGCAGATCCAGGTGCTACAGGAGCTGTTTGGCCACCGCGTTGCGATTGGTTACTCAGACCACGTTCGCCCAGAAGACGACGGCACTGTGCCAGCCGTTGAGATGGCCGCTTTGTTTGGTGCGGTAGTGATTGAAAAGCACTTCACCGATAACAAGCAAGGTGTTGGAAACGACCACTACCACGCTGTAGACGAGCACGACCTGCGCGCATTCATGGACAAGCTTGCGGTCTACCGCACTCTTTACGGAAAGCGCGAGCACAACCTAGAGGCCCAAAGCGCTGCTATCAACAACGCTCGCCGCAGAATCATCGCTGCTCGCGACCTACCGGTTGGCCACATCATTACCGAAGACGACCTAATCGCACTGCGTTCCAACGTGGGAATCGAAATCGCTCACTGGGACGAAGTTATTGGCCGCGTTGTAGATTCGGCGATCGCTGCCGAGTTGCCACTTGAATGGAACCAACTGGCGTAGTACCGTATTTTCAAATGAGTTCGGGGGGACATTTTGAATAAATTTCTGAAATCTAAAGGCCCACGATGGAGTGCCATCGCAGCCATTGTGGTGGTCTTGGCAATGGTTGCTTCTGTTGTTTTGGGTTGGTTCGGCGGAATCGGAGACTGGTTCATGCTTTTGGGTCAGCTAATACAGATCGGGTTCGGTTATGGAATCTACATGTCGGTGTATTCCATGGTCCTAACCTTTCGTGAGATTGCACTCGAACGCAAAGCTGCAACTGGTATCGCTCCAAGGCACTTTGCCGACCTAGCCTTAGCCCCTGTGGCGCCAATCCTTGTGGTTGGTTTTTATGTATGGCTAACCCTCTTTTGGCTCTAGACGAATAGGAAACCGGGAAAAAATTCCTGAAATCCAGAGGCCCACGATGGAGTGCCATCGCAACTAGGTAGTGCTAGAACCCAATCTGCTTCAAAATGCGTCGCACAATGCGGTCGTTGCTGCGGGTACCGGTTGCCTCAAGTGCGCGTGTGTGCAACTTAAATCGCAGGTCATCGTTGGTCATTAGCTCGCTCAGGTGAGCCGCCAAAGTTTCGGTTGACACCAATGCTCCAAGACCCAACATCAGTACTCCGTTAGTTGGCGTGGTGTGGGTGTGGGTGAGTTCCTTGGCATTCTGAGCCATGCAGATTGTTGGAATGCCCAGGCTAGAAAGCTCAGTGATAGTTCGCCCTGCCGAAGAAAGCGCGATATCGGCGTCTTCCATAATGGCCGGCATGTTCTTTACGTTGCTAAGCACGCGCAACTTGAGCTGGTATGCCTTTGGATCCACTAGGTCTGCGCCCAAGCCTCGCACCAGCGTCACCCTGCCCTTGAATTCCAGGTACTCCAGCGCCCTTAGAGCTGTTACCGCCAGGTTGGAGGGGTCGGTTCCGCCGAACAAAACCAGCACTTCTTCCACGTTTTCGCGGAAGGTGATTTGGCGTTTCAGGCTCTCAAAACTAGGTGCCAAAATCGCGTTCTCAACACCGGTCAGCTGGCGCTCAGCAGGCACGCGCGGGTGTTCGTACATGTCGGCAATCAGTAGGTCGGCTGCCTCGGCGCCATCGCCCAGGTCTTCAAAGGTGACTACCTTGCAGAATCCACCCAGCAAGGTGACAAACTCGGCCAGGTTGTCTAGGCGGTCTAGAACCACCAGATCTGCCTTGGATTTACGAGCGAAGGACAAAAACTCCAGGTCCGATTCAACGGTGGCAACCTCAAACGGGTACTCGGCAAAAAACTCTGCGCCCAGGGGTTTGTCATGGCTGAGAACAATGGTGATTTGGTGCCGTGCCAAAGAATACGCCAGCGCCAAGGTGCGATAAACGTGACCCATGCCTAGTTCCTTAGCGGCATCGGTTCGCAGCAAAATGCGCTTACGGCTAGCCAGGTGTTCGGCAACGGCCCAGTCGCTAAAGGTGTCTATGTCTAGGCTCTCGGCCTCCGGAACCTCAACCAGGTT
>CANBWO010000047.1 GCA_947373155.1 Microbacteriaceae bacterium
GTGAGCAACAATTGCTACGTTACGAAGTTCATCTCTGGTTGCCAGAGCCATAAAAACATCCTTTATTTGGCGCACACCAAAATCGTTGGTATTTGAGCGCTTGAATTGAATCGGCAGGCTGGCGCTTCAGCGACGAGCCTATACCTACCTCAAGTCTACTTGGATGAAGCCTTAACTGCCCAGTTTGAGTACCCCGTGGCTACCGAATCGAGCCCCAGATTGGCCTTGTAACCAACCATTCGCTTGCTATTAACCACGATTTTGGGAAGTTCGAAAATCGGTAGGGCCACGAAGTGACCAATTAGCGCTGCGTCGAGCCCCACCAAGGTTGCGGAGTCCTGACCGGCGTTTTTAGATTTGGCCAGTTTTGCGGCAAGCGCATCGATGCTGGAATCCTTGACGCCACTGAGCGCTAGGTACCTACCCACAGCCTCCGAATGATTCTGAAGCGCGGGAATCGTGGTGAAGTAGGCATCCCAGCCGCCGGTGGCTAAAACCTGGCTCGGGTCCTGGCTGGAGACATTTTGGATCGTCACTCCCCCGAGCACGCTCCAGGTAGCCAGGCGTGTGTATTCGATCTGGCCACGAGGGTTGGCCGAGTCGAACAAAATGCGGATTTTCACCGTGCGGGTAAATCCGGCCTGCTTCCAAATCTGCTGAGATTCCTCGGCGTTCTGGAACTGATAAGACTTGGTGCCGTTCTGTTGAGTGGCAGAAGCGTAGTTAGCGGTTCCCGGAAGCAGGGCTAGCGAATCTGACTTAACTAGACCGGTGGAACCGAGCAGGTCATTCCATATTCCAGCTCTTGGCATGAAAGCAAAGAACGCCTGTGCCACTGCTAGTGACTTCTTAGCGTCGTTGCCGTAGGTAGCCGAATCGAAGGCTGCGTTCTGTGCGTGATTCAGAACAATGATCTCTTGGTCCTCAGAGCTTCCCGAAGTTACCTGAACATTCTTGGACTTTAGGGCCGACAGCTCGGCTGAAAGAGTCTGCGATCCTGTACTACCGGGGCTGGCTAGGTCGATGGAACCGCTGGCAATGGCCGCGATGAGTGCATCGGTGCCATTCAAACAGTTCAACGTGACGTTTTGCACAGTTGCCTTTGGCCCCCAGTTGAATGCCGGGTTTGCCTTTAGCGAGACCTTGGAACTGCTGGCCTTGGTAATGAGATACGGCCCAGCTGTGATGAGGACTTTGGAGTCAAAGCGAGAAGTGGTTGCGTCTGGGGCGAAAGCCGAACCGTAAACGCCCGCGATTTTGGGCCAGTTTCCGGCCGATTCGCTCGGGTCGCTAAGGGCTGATAGCACCACTGCCTCGCCGTCGGATGCGGTGGCTGCGGGATTGGCTAAGGCGAGTTTGCCAACCAAATGTGCAGGTGCCGTGATGGGTAGGACTGTTTTGTAGTCGGCTACCGGGTGCGCAAAGGTGACGGTAAGGCTGTTAGCGCTGGCCACAGCCGACGTTGCATAACCGAGTGAGGTTTCGGCTAGCGCGCGACCATAAACGGAAACCACGGTGCCTTGAGTTGGATCAAGGTTGGTTTGGATTGGAGGACTTTGTGTCGCCGGACTTTGGATCGCCGGACTCTGCGTGGCCTCTAGGTAGCTCAGCGCAAGGTCTGCAACAGAAACCTTTTCGCCGTCGCTCCAACTAGCTTTGCCCGTGAGAGTAAAGGTAATTGAGTTATTAGGTCCTGGCTTCACCGTGCCGAACTCGGTGTTGGCCACTAAGTTTCCACTGGCATCGGGCGTGTAGAAAGCTGGCATCGTAAGTGCAGCTAAGTCGGCGCTGGCGCGCATCGCTGCTTCAGAGCCACCCACCGCGCTGTTGAGGCTGGCCATGGGCGCGGATTCACCAATGGTTAGCGAACTGCCGGGAACCAGGTACGCCTTTACAGGAACTGAGCAACCGCTCAGGCCAACCACCATGGCAATTGCCGCACTAACGGCAGCCAATCGCACTACAGACTTCTTCAAGATGCTCCAAACCGGTCGCCACAAGTTTACCAAGGGCGACCGGAGCCGGATTTAGGAAAGCTTGAGTGCTGCCTCTCGGCGGCGCTTCTGCTCGGCTGGATCTGGAACCGGAACTGCGGCCAGGAGCCTCTGGGTGTAAGGATCCTGGGGATTCTTAAGGATCTGATCGCGGCTGCCCTGCTCTACCAAGCGACCGTTTTGCATCACAGCAATTCGGTGAGCCAGGATGTCTACCACCGCTAGGTCGTGGCTGATGAACAAACAGGCAAACTTGAGTTTGTCCTGTAGGTCAAGCAGTAGATCCAAGAAGCGAGCCTGAACGGAGACGTCTAGAGCCGAGGTAGGTTCATCGGCGATTAGTAGGTCTGGGGTGAGCGATAGGGCGCGAGCAATACCAACACGCTGTCGCTGACCACCGGATAGCTCGTGCGGGTAACGGTTGCGGTAATGGCGAGGTAGTTCAACCTGAGAAAGCAGATCCTCCACCATTGAGTTCAACTGCGCACCCTTCGCCAAGCCCGCCAAGAAGATGGGCTCGCCAATGGATTCACCGATGGGAAGTCTTGGGTTCAAAGAGGAAGCTGGGTCTTGGAACACGATTCCGGTGTGACGGCGAATCGCGCGCAAGTCCTTTTGAGTTGCTTTGCTAATGTCGGTGCCAACCACGCTAATGGTTCCGCTCTTCACGGGAAGCAATCCGATGGAAGCGCGGCCAACAGTGGTCTTGCCAGAACCGGATTCGCCAACCAGACCGACGATTTCCCCAGGGAAAATCTGCAGGGTTAGATCCTGAACTGCCTTGAAAGCAGGAACGCGGCCACGCTTTGGGTACTCGATTGTTAGGTTCTGGATGTCAAGAACTGGCTTGACATCAGCCTGCTGAGCTGGAAGTTCACGAACTGCAACTGAGCCCAACTTCGGAACCGCTGCCAACAATGCCTGAGTGTATGGGTGCTGCGGGCGGTTGAAAATGTTGTCCGATGAGTTCTGCTCAACAGTGAAGCCGTCTTTCATCACCAAGATCTTGTCGGCAAGGTCTGCTACAACACCCATGTCGTGGGTGATTAGAACCACTGCCGAGTTCAGCTTGTCCTTGAGATTGCGCATCAGCGACAAAATCTCGGCTTGAACGGTCACGTCCAAAGCGGTGGTCGGTTCGTCCGCAATCAAAAGGGCAGGGTCACAGGCCAAAGACTGCGCAATCATGGCGCGCTGACGCTGTCCACCACTTAGCTGGTGCGGATACTTGTCAAAAGCCTTGACTGGGTCCGGAAGTTCCACCATGCCGAGTAGCTCAATGGCACGCAAGCGCGCATCGGCTGGCCCCATGTTCAAGTGAGTCCGAAGCACCTCAACAATTTGAAAACCAACGGTATAAACCGGGTTCATGGCGGTCATTGGCTCCTGGAAGATGTAGGCAACTTCCTTGCCGCGGTATTTGCGTAACTGGGAGTTAGAGATGCCGAGCATCTCTTGCCCCTTAACCTTTACGCTTCCAGAAACACGGGCATTAGAGGCCAAAAGACCCATGAGCCCCATCGATGATGATGACTTACCCGAACCAGACTCACCAACAATTGCAAGAACTTCGCCAGCGTGAACGTCGTAGTTCATGTCGATAGCGGCTGGATACCAAACGCCATCTACCCAAAACTCGACGTTGTAGTTCTCTACTTTGAGGATTACCTCTTGCGAAATAGCCATTCTTAAATCTCGGTTTCTACGGTGCGCTTGGTGTCTGGGG
>CANBWO010000048.1 GCA_947373155.1 Microbacteriaceae bacterium
CGCGGGTATGTTGGGTCGGTTTGATTCACCTATAAAGCCTAAAGGTCTTGCCTGAAATCTTTGCCTAGAACTAGCCAATGACGTGGATAAAACAAAAGTGCGATGCCCCTAGGGACATCGCACTCTTATTAGGAAACAGTGATTACTTAACTGCAGCCTTTAGCTTGCTTCCAGCCGAAACCTTAACGGTCGAAGCTGCGGCGATCTGAATGGTTGCGCCGGTCTGAGGGTTGCGACCGGTGCGTGCTGCACGGTGGCCCTTCTCAACCGAAAGCCATCCAGGAATGCTGACCTTGCCACCGTTAGCAACTTCTGCTGCGATGGTCTCGAACAGTGCATCTACAACACGGTTCACAGCTGCCTGTGACTCGCCGGTCTTGTCAGCAACTGCTGCTACTAGCTCGCTCTTGTTTAGAGACATAATGGTCCTCCTGACCTCGACGGAATGACTTATTCGTCACTCAGTAACGTAACAGACCCTAGGCGGATAAAAGCCTTTTGTTTCGGTGTGTTGCGTGTGAAATGTGCCTTTTTACCCTTATTTGACGCGGTTTTTGACCAAAAGGGTGCTTAAACCGAAACCGCCACACCCCGACTGACTCGGAGGTGGCGGTTTCTGAAAAAACTGAGCGGTGGATTACCAGCTGCTCTTGGTGATGCCCGGAAGCTCACCACGGTGTGCCATGTCGCGGAAGCGAACACGGGAAACACCAAACTTGGTGAGCACACCACGTGGGCGGCCGTCGATTGCATCGCGGCTGCGAACGCGAACTGGCGAAGCGTCCTTAGGAAGCTTCTGAAGGCCAACGCGTGCTGCCTCAACCTGCTCGTCGGTGCTGTTTGGGTCTACAAGTGCCTTCTTTAGTGCTAGGCGCTTCTCTGCGTAGCGCGCAACAATAACCTTGCGCTGCTCGTTTTTAGCAATCTTGCTCTTCTTAGCCATGTTTAGCGCTCCTCGCGGAAATCAACGTGCTGGCGTACAACTGGGTCGTACTTCTTTAGTACCAGACGGTCTGGGTCGTTGCGACGGTTCTTCTTGGTCACGTAAGTGAAACCAGTTCCGGCGGTCGAACGAAGCTTGATGATTGGACGGATGTCCTTGTCCTTCTTTGCCATTTAGAGGCGCTCCTTAGATCTTCTCGCCGCGGGCAAGAATCTCGGCTACAACAGCCTCGATGCCACGTACGTCGATTACCTTGATACCGCGAGCGCTGAGGCTCAGGGTTACGTTGCGCTTCATCGAAGGCACGAAGTAGGTCTTCTTCTGGATGTTTGGGTTGAAGCGGCGCTTAGTTTTGTTCTGAGCGTGCGAAACGCTGTGACCAAACTGAGGTCCGGTCTGAGTAACCTGGCAATAGGCTGCCATTTCGTCTCCTTTATGGGGCAAGCCCCGAAGAGCCCGAATGGGCTGGAGCTTGAAGTAAAAAGTGGTTGCACACGGGCAACTGCTCAAGTTTAGGCGAGGTTACGAGCCTTAAGCAAGTCTTGGCTCTAAAATACTCAGCATTTAAATCTCTGCTGGCCGTGTAAGTCCTAGTTTAGGCGTTACAGGAGGCACATCGACCATAAATTTCGATTGTGTGGCTGGCTTCGGTAAATCCGTTTTCAGCAGCGATGGCCTCCGCCCACTTTTCCACAGTGGCTGCAGCGATCTCAACCGTCTTTCCGCAGTCGGTGCAGATCAGGTGATGGTGGTGCGCCTGGCCGCAGGCTCGGAACAGCGTTTCGGCTGTGCCGGCCGCGGATGTTGCCTGGATGCTATCGGCATCTCCCGCCGCAGCCAGGTCGGCGAGCGCCCGGTACACAGTTGCCAATCCAACAGTGCTTCCGTGATTTCTGAGCACCAGATGCAGATCCTGAGCGCTAACAAATCCTGTGGTCTCACTAAGTGCGTGCTTTACCGCGTCTTTTTGCTTGGTATTGCGTTTGCCACTTCCAGCGGTAGTCATCGGCGCTTTCCCCTTTGCGTTTCAATAACCCGGCAGATCACATAGATGAGGAACGAGATCGTGGTCACGTAGGGGCTAATTGGCAGCCCGGCACCCAGTGCCAGCAGAATTCCACCCAAAACCGCAACTAGCGCGAAGGCCATCGAGAGCAGGGGAGTCCAGATGGGAGAACGCGAGACTCTAAGAGCCGCGGCCGCTGGGGTTACCAACAGGCTTAGAACTAGCAAGGCTCCAACCACCTGAACGCTGGCGGCTACGGCCAGACCCAGCAGGAGCATGAACACAACCGAAAGAGCCCGGATTGGCACACCTCTGGCGGCAGCTACATCTGGGTCCAAGCTGGCAAAGTTCAAAGGACGCCAAATTACAAGCAATACTCCTAGCACCAAAATACATATTCCAGCCAGCCAGCCAAGTTGCGAATCTCCTACGGCCACAATCTGTCCCGTGAGCAACCCAAACTTATTGGCCGAGGTTCCTTGATATAGAGCAATCGCCAAAATGCCCACGCCCAGTCCGGCAGGCATCAAAACTGCAACTATCGAGTTTCGTTCTTTTGCCTTTGAGCCAAGGATTCCTATCAAGCCAGCCGCTACCAGCGAGCCGAAGACCGAACCAAGTACCACGTTGGCACCGAACAGCAGCGCGATAGCGGCACCGGCAAAGCTGAGCTCACTGATTCCATGCACCGCAAAGGACATGTCTCGGGTGATTACAAAAATACCGATGAGCCCGCCCACGATTGCCAGCAATGCGCCGGCGATCAAAGAGTTAGTCACCAAAGGCAGAAGCTGGTCGTAGTTAGCGAAGTTGAAAATCATAATTAGCTCCAAACCTCTTCAGGGTGGTGATCGTGATCCTGGGTTCCCAGCACCACGATTCTTCCCTGGTTGCGAACCACGTCTACGGGGGTGCCGTACAACTCGCTGAGCACATCGCTGCGTAAAACTTCATCCGGGGTTCCGATTCGGAACTGACCGTTCGCGAGGTATAAAACTCGATCAACCATGCCCAAAATCGGATTCACATCGTGAGTCACGAAAAGCACAGCGCAGTTGTGTTCCTTGCGTTCGGTATCCAGCAGCTCGGCCACAATTTTCTGTTGCGCCAGGTCAAGTGCACTAAGTGGTTCGTCCGCCAAAATCAGATCCGGTTCGCCGATCACAGCTTGACCAACTCGCAGTCTTTGCACTTGCCCGCCACTCAGCTCGCCAATCGGTTTATCGGCTAGGTCTCGGGCATCAACGCAATTAAGAATGTGATTCACGCGAGCCTTGGCCTTTTTAGATGGCCAGGCAAGGCCAAAGAGGTGCCCGTCGAAGCCTAGGCGCAGCATGTCCTTGGCGCGCAACGGAGTTCCGGCGTCTGAGCTGCGTTGCTGTGGAATGTAGCCCACCCGGTTGTTACCACGAGTTACCGGTTTGCCGTTTAGCAGAATCGATCCATAGGTCAGCTGTTCCTGGCCAAGAATCGCCTTCATCAATGAGGTCTTGCCTGAGCCATTGGCACCAATTACAGCGATGAATTCGTGCGGGGCAACCGACAGGTTTAGTCCGGTCCAGAGCGTTTTGCCGGGAAACGACAACGTGGCATCGGTGATTTCCAACACGGGATGATCGCCCGAAAGGGGTCCAAACCTTGAGTTGT
>CANBWO010000049.1 GCA_947373155.1 Microbacteriaceae bacterium
GTGCTCCCGTTAGCGTTATTGCAAATGCTGGGCACTGCCCAAACGAGGACCAGCCTGCGGCCACCGCTGATGTTCTGGTTGGGTTCTGGGCGAAGCATTAGCTTTAGGTATCCCTAATCCCCTTTGTGGTCCCTGTTCAAGGCCTTATGCTCAGAGCTTTCTCTTAAAAGCTTTCCACCAAGAGGTTTGAGCTCGACAACACTCGCGTTTATGACCGAAAGTTAGGTACAGATTTGGGTTTTCGTGGGGCATCACTTAGTTTTTGCTCGCTTGTTCCGCGTTGAACTTGAAGTTTTTGAACCTGAAGCTTTTTAAACTTGACGATCGTTGAGCTTGAAGATTGTTGACTGTCCGAAACTCTCCGAAACTCTCCGAAACTCTCCGACCAGCACCACACGTTTTCATTTTTATGTACCTGAATTTTGGTCATAAATGCGAGTGATCAAAAGCGTCAAGCCCTGCGCTGGCGTTAGTTGGCGCCTTGGCTCACCTGGTCCACGGCTTATCAGGCCAGCTAGCCCGCAACCCGATGGCTCAAACCTGCGGTAATCAAGGCGATGCCCGCTTCAAAAGCCTGGGTATCGGTATTCGCACCGGCGGCCACATCGGCCGGCTTTGCGGTTGCTTCCGCAGCGACCACTCCCAGGGCATCGGCTTGAGCGCGCTGTTGCTCATGCCAAACCTGACCCAAAACTAGGAACAAAATGGCCATAGTGGTGGCTTCGGCAGTTTCATCACTGATATTTAGATTCTGGGCACGGGCCAGATCAATAGCTGAGGCAATTCGTTGGCGAGCACCGGCCGCACCAAGCCCCAACGCCAGCGAGCTGGAGACCACCTCGGCGCCATCGCGGTATGCCAAAAGAGCATTGCGCAGTGCAGTGGCCTGAGCCAAAACCACTTCTTGCCAACCAAGTCCGTTGGCGTCTACCGGTGCCGCGCGGTCCACAATGAAATCAGCGATGGTAGCCAGCAGAGTCTGCTTGTTTGGGAAGTGCCAGTAGAGCGCGCTGGGTTGGACATCTAGCGCGGAGGCCAAGCGGCGCATGCTTAGGTCGGGCAAGCCGTAGGTGTCCAGAATCTTCACGGCCGCCATCAGAACATCGTTGCGGGTGTGGCGCACAGGGCGGCCGGTGGCCGCGAAACCCTCGTCGGCCGAGGCCCCCGCGAACCCAAGACCTGCGTCAAAGTTGCTCATAACTCCAAATCCTACTAAAGTCTTGAACAGTGTTCAGGTGAACAGTGTTCAAGATTCGATTGTTCAGTAAGGAAAAACCACCATGGCTACCGCCTCCCCAGTTTCAGTTCGCGACCTAGCTCGCATCGCTATCTTCGCCGCCATCATCGCGGTTCTTGGCCTACCAGGCTCGATTCCACTAGGTGCCGGACTGGCACCAATCACCGCTCAAACCCTGGGCGTGATGCTTGCCGGTGCCGTTCTTGGCGCCTGGCGCGGAGCCGCTGCGGTTGCAGTGTTCGAGTTGCTGGTACTTGCCGGACTACCACTTCTTTCCGGTGGCCGCGGTGGCGTAGCAGTATTCGCTGGCCCAACTGTTGGATACCTAATCGGTTGGATCGTTGGCGCATTCGTAATCGGTCTGATTGTGAACGCAGCTGCCGGCAGCCTAAAGATTTGGCGCCTGATTGTCGGTCTGGTGGCCGGAGGCATCGTTGTGGTCTACGCCTTTGGAATCCCAGTCTTCGCCGCCATCAGCGGCTACCCACTGGCTGCTGTTGCTCAGGGAAACCTGGTCTTCTTGGTTGGCGATAGCATCAAGGTAGTGGTTGCCGCCCTGATTGTTCTTGGCCTAAACCGCGCCTACCCAAAGGCTCTAAAAAACTAACATTCCACTAAAGGAATACTTTGATCCTGCTTAACTCAGTTAGCGTCACCTTCGAAAATAAGGTGGCGCTTTCTGGCGTTTCGGTTCAGTTGCCGCAGCAGCGCATCGGCGTGATTGGCCTCAACGGTTCGGGTAAGTCCACCTTTGCACGCTTGCTGAACGGGTTGGTCAAACCAACCAGTGGGACCGTGGCCGTGAATGCCATAAATCTAAGCATCGATGCGCGTGCCGCCAGGGCTCAGGTTGGATTCATCTTTAGCAACCCAGACCTGCAGATCATCATGCCAACCGTGGCCGAGGACGTGGCTTTTAGCCTGCGCGGAAAAGGGCTTTCCGCCGCCGAGTTGGACTCGCAGGTTGCCGAGGCCCTCGAGAGATTCGGCCTGACCGAGTTAGCGAACGAAGCCGCGCATTCGCTCTCCAGCGGGCAAAAGCAGATGCTGGCGCTTTGCGCTGTGACTATTGCACAGCCCGCTCTGATTGTGGCCGACGAACCCACCGCACTGCTAGATGCCGCAAACAGCGCTCAAGTACAGAACTTTTTGCTCAACGAGTGGCAAGGCCAGGTTGTGCTTGTCACGCACGATCTTGGGTTAGTTGAAACCTGCGATGTGCTGTTGCGCTTTGAAGCCGGCAAACTTGCCGAGGTGGGGGAGCCCGCCACCGTGATTGCGAACTACAAGAAATCATTCGCGTGATCACGGTTTATAAAGCGGGAAACAGCTGGTTGCACGGCATCCCAGCCGGCCGCAAACTGTTGGCCCTAACCCTGCTGCTGTTGGCAATCTCAATCTGGGGTCGGGGTGCAATCGCTCTGGGCGCAGGTGCCGTGCTTTGCCAATTGGCTTTCCTTGCCGCCGGTTTTGGCATCGCTGGATTTGCCCGTCAAATCTGGGCAATGCGGTGGTTGCTGCTAGTCATGCTGGTGCCCGGGCTCATCTTTTTACCCTGGCAAACCGCAATAACCAACACCGCTCGTCTGGTGGAATGCGTGCTGTTGGCATCGGTGTTTTCTTTCACCACCAAGACCGCAGACCTGCTGAAAACCATTGAGCGCGCAGCCACTCCGCTTAGGCGCGTGGGCGTGAACCCAGCCAGCATCGGATTGGTGCTAACCATGACCATCAGCAGCATTCCGCTGATTCTCAAGTTTGCAGGCAATGTGCGCGAAGCCCAGATGGCCAGGGGAGTGCAGCCCAACATTGTTCGAACCACGGTGCCACTTTTGGTGGCAAGCCTCAAACACTCCGATGATTTTGCGGAGGCCCTAATGGCCCGAGGCGTTGAGGTTTAGCCAGGTTTTGCGGCTGCCCGAGGCGATGAGGTCTAGCGCGCAGCCTTCATGGGCTTAACCGCAAGCAACCGCTCCAAGTCACCAAAGACTTCCATGCCCGCGCAAC
This sequence comes from Microbacteriaceae bacterium, assembly GCA_947373155.1. Classification (GTDB taxonomy): domain Bacteria; phylum Actinomycetota; class Actinomycetes; order Actinomycetales; family Microbacteriaceae; genus Rhodoluna. The sequence goes on from CANBWO010000049.1 coordinate 3,245, forward strand.
TGCCTTGACCCTGGGCCAGCACCTGCGATCCATTTCGATCCAGCAGGCGAATGTTCACCACTGCATCTAGGGTTTCATCCACGCGTTGGTGCATCGATGTTCTTGGCGGAGCCTGCAACAACCCACCGCGCACGCGCTGAGCGCTTAGTTCCAAAATGCCATCGGGGCCCGAGAGCACCCATTCAACCGTGCTATCTGTGATGGTTAGTTTGCGCTCCACCGCGCCATTCCAGGTGGCCCACTTGAGCAAACGGCCCTGGTGTTTGAGCCCAACAATGAACCCGCGGAAAGCCCC
>CANBWO010000050.1 GCA_947373155.1 Microbacteriaceae bacterium
TGCGTACCCGCTTGAGAATAGACAAACTGCGATGGGTGTCCCCGGCTTCCAGCGCAGGCTGAAGCGCAGCCACCTCGTGCAGAATCTGCTTGAACCAGAGTTCGTAGGTTTGGTGGATGATGATGAACAACATTTCGTCGTGTTCGCCAGCGCTCTCTGGCTGTTGCAAAGCCAGCAGTTCATCTACCTTTAGGTAGCTGATGTAGGTGATGGCATGTTTTGCCTGCTCCGGGTTCTGCCCAGTAGCGGATTCGGTTGCCATTAGGTGACTCGGCTTCCGTTATCCTGAATGTCTTTGTAGGCTCCGCTGGCAACCATTCCGCGCAAGCGGTCAAAGCCATCCCAGACCTCAACAAAACTGGTTGGTAGCGGGCTAATAGCCACGCGAATCGAATTAGGAGTGCGGTAATCGGGCACCACATTAATCAGCGCGCGCATTGCCGCAGCTATCTTCTTGGCATCCGGGTGACCAATAGTGATGTGCCCGCCACGCCAGCTTGGATCGCGGGGAGTCAACAGTGTGAATCCCAGGGGAGCAAGCCAAGCATCGAACAACTCCACCATCATTGTGGTTCCAAGTTGGGCCTTGGCCTGAATAGCCGACATGCCCGCGCGGTCAATCAGATTGAAAGCGGCCTGAACCATGCGAATACCAACAATCGAGGGGCTGGCAATCTGGAAACGACGAATGTTGTCTGTTGGCTCAAAGAAAGCACCCATCTCAAACTGCTTGTCTTGGGCAAACCAGCCTTGGATCGTGGTTTTGAGCTGTGCCTGCAGCGCCTTGCGAACATAGATCCAGGCGGGTGCTCCCGGCCCAGAGTTGCCGTATTTATAGGTGCAACCCACGGCCAGATCAACTCCCCACTTATCAAACTGCAGGTCAACCGAGCCAATGGCGTGGCTGGCGTCCCAGACCACCAATCCACCATGATCGCGCACCAACTGGGTAATTTCCTGCACGTCTGGCAGCGAGCCAGAGCGGTAGTGAATCACCTGAAGCGTCACCAACGCTACGTCGTCGTTTAGGTAGGGCAGCAGCAAATCCGGAGTTAGGCGCTCGCAGTCGGCTTCCACGTCAACTGCTCCAGGGCCACCGGATCCGTCGTTGTTTATGGTCACAAGGTTCAGGCCAAGGTCATCGGCGATTCCCTGCAAGATGAAGCGGTCGGTAGGAAAGTTGCTGGCATCGATGATTACGGTTTTGCGACCAGGGCGTGCCTTGATGGCTGCCAAACAAGCCTGGTAAAAATTCACCGATGTGGTGTCCTGCACCAAAACCTGACCCTCGGCTGCGCCTAGCGCTACCCGGCCAACTAGGTTTCCCGCATCTTGTGCCTGATCAATCCAGTGCGACCAGCCGTCGACCAACTGCGGCCCCCACTCTTTTAGCAAGAAGTGATTCACAGCTTCCACAGTCGCCTTTGGCAGGCGGCCCAGCGAGTTGCCGTCTAGGTAGCAGACCTGCGGGTCGTCGATTACGAACTCCGACTTGAAATGAGCAAGGGGATCGGCGGCGTCTAGGGCCAGTGCGGTGGAGCGTTCTAACGGGTTGCCAAAAGAGTGCAACAACGATGTTGTGTTCATACTTGCCAGCCTAGTTAAAAAGAATGGGGCCGGCTTTCGCCGACCCCATTCCCCGGTGCTGTTTTACTTAACGGTTACCTTGTAGGTTGTTGCCTTACCACCGATGTACACGGTCAGAGTGTTGACTCCGGCCGGTGCCTTGATGCTGTAGGTCTCGCTAGCCTTGCGTGGGAAGAAGCGGTATACGCGCTTCGAGCCGTTTAGGACTACCGAAACTAGCTTTCCACCAGCGTTGTTTACGGTGAATGATGCGTAACCAGTGCCTGCTACAGCATTGGTGCTTGCCACAGTCTGAACCTGGTCAACCACATTGATGCTGGCCGAACCGCTGGTGCTGAATCCAGTGCCATCAGCGTAGGTTGCGGTCACGGTTGCGCTACCGGTGTCCCCGGCCTGGAAGTTGATGTTGGCAACTCCATCGCCGTTTGTGACTGCCCAGTATCCGCTTCCGTCGGTTGCAAGGTTGCTAGCAGCAATCGAACCCGATCCAGTTAGCTTTACCCAAACCTTGGCGTTGGCAAGAGGCTTGGCATTCGAACCCATTACCTGAAGCGAAACCTTGGTGCGGCTTCCCTTTGCAACGGTTCCCGAGGAGGTGACCTGAACCTTTGGATCACGAGTGAAGTGAGCAAAGTACCAGTCGGTCGACTCGGTGCCATCGATGTAAGGCTGAATGTTGGTGCCAACCTGCTGCTTTGCCGCAACCACCGCGTCACTTGGTGGCGCAGCGATGTTGCTTGGTGCTGGCTCCGCAGTTGCAGGGTTGTTGGTGTTGGTCAAGTGGAAGGTAACCAAGCCGCCGCCATCGGTGTTCTGAGCTGGCAGCACGGTCTGGCCTTGGCCATTGCAGTAGTCAGGTCCAATGGCTACTCCACCAGCGGTGAAGGTTGCGTTCGAGCAAGACCAGTTGGCGTTTACCTTTAGCGAGACCGGAACGTTGGCAAATGGAGTGCCACAGTTGTCGGTCACGATGTAGGTAAGGGTCATGTCGCTTCCGGCGTGAACGTACTGCAGGAAGGCACGGGTGCCTGGGTTAGATACTGCAGCAATCCAGTTGGTTGCATCGTATGCGTTCGAACCAATGACCATCTTTGGGTTCAAGAAGCGAACCTGCTTGGTCTTGGTTGGGATACATACTGGTGCGTGCCAGTCTGGGTCGATTACGAAGTGGGTAATCAGGATGTCAACCTTGCTGCTAGTCCCGTTGATCCTAGGGATGATAGTCGAGAAGATTGGATTGGTGTGGCCGGTTGGGTCCTCAGACAACGAAGCTGGGATCTGTTCTGCCGAACCTGGGTTGTTGGTGTTGGTTAGGTTGAAGGTAACGTAACCGCTGCTGTCGCTGGTTCCGGTAAGAACTGTCTCAGCTGGTCCGCCACCCTGGCCTCCGTTGCCGTACTCAGCGTTAATCACTGTTGCACCCGAAGTGAAGGTTGCATTGGAACCGCTGTAGTTACCGTTGACATGTAGTTCCACAGTGGCACCATTTACGTTTTGTCCACACGAATCAGTCACCTGATAGGTCAGGTTGTAAACCGATCCTGCCTTCACGTAGTTCACAAATCCGCGTGATCCACCTGGGTTCCAGCCGCTAATCCAACTATTTGCATTGAATGCATTGGTGCCTGAGACAAGGCTCGGGGTGGTTACTCGGATGATCTTGTTTGCGCTTGGAACACAAGCTCCGCCGCCACCAAAGCTGTTCGCATAGTAGGTGAGGTTGTCTAGACTCCAGGTGCTGCCAGCAGTGAAACTGTCGGCGGCTCCACAGGTGAAGTCATAGAAAATGCTTGCCTTGTCATAGGTGAAGGAGTCGTTGAATGCTGCGGTTCCAGCCGACTGAGAGGTGAAGTCCCAGGT
>CANBWO010000051.1 GCA_947373155.1 Microbacteriaceae bacterium
CCGGCTTTTCGCCAAAGTTGGTCACGCTGTGCCAGCCATTTGGCCTGACAAAGTGCATCACGTTCTTGTTGAGCCAGTGCTTTACCCACTTGATCTCTGGTGCGGTTTCCAAAGCCTTGCGAAGGTTAATTGCCTTGCGGTAAAGCTCCAGAGTGCTGCCCTGATTGCCATCCTCGGCCTCCACGCTGAAATCGGCATACCACTCTGGCTGCGGTAGGTGTGCGCCGCCGGTACCGAAACCGAATGAGTCGCCTGAGCTGGTCCAAGGCAACGGTACGCGGCAGCCATCGCGGCTTAAACCAAGTTCTGGGTTTCTAAAGAACTGCGGGTCCTGCATAAGTTCGTCTGGAATCTCCAAGGCTTCGTGTAGGCCAAGTTCCTCGCCCTGGTAAAGATAGGTGCTTCCTGGCAGAGCGAGTAGTGCCATGGTCATGGCGTTTGCCCGCTGATTGCCCTGGGTCAGTGACAGTTGTTCGGTGGCCGTACCGGTTCGGTAACGCTTGTACCAGGTGTGAACCTCGGTTCCGGTTGGGAGGGCAAAGCGTGTGGCGTGACGAACAACATCGTGGTTGCTTAGAACCCAGGTGGTGCTGGAGCGGTGCTCTTTGGAACGCTGAATCGCACGCGAGGCAAGCCCTTGAACCTTGGTGGCGTTCCAACCGGCCCCGAGCATGTCAAAGGCAAAGCTCTGGCCTAGACCTTTTTCGCTCGCGTATGCCGGTAGGCGATCTGCTGCCACCCAGGCCTCGGCAACCGCCATGCGAGGCGGATTGTACTGGTTAAAGATTTCTCGCCAGGACGCATAGATTTCGTGAACGGCATCGCGGTCGAACAGGTCATCGGTGCCGTTTGGTTTGATAACTGAAACGTCATAGCTATCACGTTCTGGCAGGTGCCCATTGGCAAGGTCTTTCACCAACGCGTGAGCCACGTCTACTCGGAAGCCGTCTACTCCGCGGTCGCACCAGAACTTGATGGTCTTTCTAAAATCGGCACGCACTTCTTCGTTATCCCAGTTGAAGTCCGGCTGTTCGCTAGCGAACAGGTGCAGGTACCACTGGCCTGGAGTGCCGTCTGGTTCAGTGATGCGGGTCCAGGCGGTTGGCCCAAAGTGGCTGCGCAACTCCGATGGGCGGATTTCGCCGTTCTTGCCCTTACCGTCGCGGAAAATGTAGCGGTCGCGCTCTGGCGAACCCGGAGCTGCCTTTAGTGCTTCTTGGAACCACTTGTGGCCAGAGCCAGAGTGGTTCGGCACGATATCCACAATCACGCGAATGCCCTGTGCGTGAAGCGCCTCGGTCATTTGGTCGAACTCGGCAAGGGTGCCGATTCGTGAATCAATGTCGCGGTAGTCGTCCACATCGTAGCCGCCGTCTGCAAGTGCCGATGGATAGAACGGACTCAGCCAAACCGCATCGATGCCAAGTTTCTTCAGGTACGGCACGCGACTGATGATTCCCTTTAGGTCACCAATGCCGTCGCCGTTTCCGTCGGCAAAACTACGAGGGTAAATCTGGTAGATAACTGCCTGGTGCCACCAGTCGGCTGGGCCTTTTAGGAAAGTGTTCTCGGCCATGGTGGCTCCTTACTGCAAGTTTGAGTTAGCTGATTTTCGCAAACCAGTCCCCATTTTATCGAGGCTTTGAGGGCTTCTCACCTGCTTTTAGCTTGTTCGCCGCACAGAATGTGTTGCTGACACTAGAAGCCACGCAACAAGGTTTTGGGCGTGTTTAGAGTCTTTTATTAAGATCAATAAATTTGGGGACAAAATGCCTAATAGTTTCATCAATGCCCGCAAACGAGTAGTTCTTGCCACCGCGGTTTCCTTTGCGATTTTGAGTCTCGTTGCCATGGCTGGTTGCTCTAGCCTGGGCGGTTCGAACAACGCCGCTGGGGCCAGTGACCACATGGCTGGCATGGCCAATATGGCAGCCGATTCTGCCAGTTCGGCAAATGGCTCGTCACAAGAGGTCGCAACCGGCAAAACTCGCGAATACTTCGTTCAGGCCGAGGAAATCAACTGGAGTTACGCGCCAACCAAAAAGAATCAGATCACCAACGCACCTTTCACCAAAGATGAGTTGGTTTTTGCTCGCGGAGCCGACGGCAAAGTAGGCGGAACTTACAAGAAATGTGTTTACCGTGGCTACACCGATGCCAGCTTCGCCACCAAAGCGGAGCAGCCTGCTTACATGGGTATTTTGGGCCCAACCTTGTACGCGGAGGTTGGCGACAACGTAACCGTGCACTTCAAGAACACTTGTTCTTTCGGTAACACCATCCACGTTCACGGGTTCCTGTATCACAAGGACAGCGAAGGCGCTCCATACAACGATGAAAGCAATCAAAAAGGCGACGACGATGTAGCGCCTGGCACCACCTACGACTACCACTACTACGTTCCTGGAACCGCTGGGCCGGCTGCTGGCGAAGGCTCATCGGCGATGTGGATGTACCACTCGCACCAGGATGAGATTGGCGACACCTACGCGGGCCTTACCGGGTTCATCGTAGTCACCAGAAACGGAATGGCAGATGAGCAGGGCAAGCCAACCGATGTGGACCAGTTTGTGTTCTCGTTGTTCGAGATTTTCGACGAAAACTCCACCACCAATTTCGATGAGAATTTTCCGGAAATGTCCGAGGACGATGCCTCGGATGAAGCTTTCCACGAGTCGAACCTAAAGCACTCCATCAATGGCTACATTTATGGCAACGGACCTATGCCGGTTCTAAAGGAAGGCACTCGCGTTCGCTGGTTGCTAATGGACATGGGCAACGAAGTTGACGTTCACACACCTCACTGGCACGGCAACACCGAGGTAGTCATGGGAATGCGCACCGATGTGGTGACCATGCTTTCAGGCACCATGATTACAGCGGACCTCACCCCAAACAACAAGGGCATCTGGCTGTTCCACTGCCACGTTGCAGACCACATCGCCGCCGGAATGATCGGCCGCTACGAGGTCAAGTAAGTTTCAAAACAAAAGATGCCACCCGCGCTGGGTGGCATCTTTTGTTCTATTTGCTAGCCGACGGGCTGGGCGATCCGGTTGGTGTGGCAGAAGCCGAAGCGGAGCCGGATGGTGAGGGCAGGCTTTGGGGTGGCTCGTTGAAAACCAACGCGTTTGCTTTGCCAAAAGGCAGAGGTGCCGCCGTTGGTTGGATTGGCTGCCCGTTGTAAAGGGTGTCCATGCTCACTTGCTCCAGTGGGTAAACGTTCCATCCGGTGATCCAAGCGCTCTGAGTGTGGGGGATGGTGGCAATGTCCTCGGAACTCTCGGTTAGGTAGTGATACCAAACCCCATTGTCATTCTGC
>CANBWO010000052.1 GCA_947373155.1 Microbacteriaceae bacterium
CTGGAAGGGCTCAAAGTTCCCTCCACGACATTTCCGTCTAGGTCGCAAATCACGATGTCGGCTGCGGTTAAGTCGTCGTAGGAAACCCCGGATGGTTTGATTGCGAAAACATCTGGTGAGCCGTCAGTGAACTTGATGCGTTCCGAAACGTTGCCGCCGGTCCAAACCACCAAATTGCCGCGCACTAGGTCTCTGTGAAGTTCTGCCAGGTCAACGCGGACTCGCCTAATCTGCTCGTGCTTACTCAGCATCTGTTGCGCCTCGTTTGATTGCCTTGAGCCGCTTCATCACCTGGTTGGCTCCTCGGCCAAAGTAGTCGTGCAATATTTCGTATTCGGCGTACAGGGCATCGTATTTCTCTGAGTTTTCAAGGTTTGGCTGATAAACCCCCTGATTTACATTGCCCATTGCATCTGCAGCGCTTCGGATGTCTGGGTAGGCTCCGGCAGCCACGGCAGCATGAATGGCAGAACCCAGAGCGGGCCCCTGCTCGCTGGCAATTGTCGATAGCGGCAGTCGAGTGACATCGCTGTAAAGCTGCATCAGGAACTGATTCTTGAGCAAGCCACCGGCAACGATGAACTCGGTAACCGGAACTCCAGAGGCACTAAAGGTGTCCACGATTTTGCGGGTGCCAAACGCGGTTGCTTCCAGCAGTGCCCGATAAATCTGTTCGGGCTTGGTAGTCAGCGTGGCACCTAAAAGCAGTCCGCTAAGTTCGTGGTCAACCAGCACTGATCGATTCCCGCTGTGCCAGTCCAGGGCGATTAACCCATGAGCACCGATGGGCTCCAAAGCCGCCAGGTCTGTTAGGTGCTGGTGGATGCTTTTTCCCGCCAAATCGGCGGCCTCGAAATAACTTCCCGGGACTTGGTTATTTACAAACCAGGCAAAGATATCTCCAACCCCAGACTGCCCCGCTTCGTAGCCGTAAAGTCCGCTTACTATGCCGCCATCAACTACACCGCACATGCCTGGAACCTCGGCAAGAACATCGCTGTTCATCACGTGACAGGTTGAGGTACCCATAATGGCAACCATTTGCCCCGGCTGAGTTGCCTTGGCGGCCGGAGCACTCACGTGGGCATCCACGTTGCCGACAGCCACCGTAATTCCTTCTGGCAAACCGGTCCAGGCGGCGGCTTGCGCGGTTAGAGTTCCGGCAGCGGCACCAAGCTCACCAATCGGGTGTGACACCTTGGCCACAGCAAAGTCTGCGAAGGCTGGGTTTAGAGCTGAAAAGAACTCGCGACTCGGATACTCGCCATCTTGCAGGTTGCCCTTATACCCAGCGGTGCAGGCATTGCGAACATAGTTCCCGCAGAGCTGCCAAATGATCCAGTCGGCCGCCTCTACCCATTTGTCCATTGCCAAGTAAATCTCTGGGGCACCTTCGAGCAACTCGAGGCCCTTGGCTAGCTCCCACTCCGATGAAATCTGCCCGCCGTATCTTGGCAACCAGTTTTCGTTGCGCTGCCGAGCCAATTCATTGATGCGGTCAGCTTGAGGCTGTGCGGCGTGGTGCTTCCAGAGCTTTACGTAAGCGTGCGGGTTACCTGAAAACTCTGGCAGATCGCTCAACGGAGTACCGTCTGTGAGCACCGGAATCATGGTGCACGCGGTGAAATCGGTGGCGATACCAATCACGTCTTGGGGATCGATACCGGCAGCTTCGAGGGCCTTAGGCACTGCATTCTTGAGAACATCGATGTAATCATTTGGGTCCTGAAGCGCCCAGTCAACTCCAAGCGCAACGCCTGTGGAGGTCAATTTTTGGTCCATTACCGCGTTTGGGTAATCGAAGGTGGCCGACGCCAACTCAGCGCCATCGGACACTCGGACAACTACTGCCCGGCCCGAGAGCGTTCCGTAATCAACACCGATTGTGTACTTTTGCGCCATTATCGTTTCCTAATCGAATCCGACCTAATGTTACCGCTAACACTTATTTCTGCAAACAAGTTGACGCACAGCGTTAGTTTCTTGTTATTGAACGGCGACAGCCGAATCGCGGATTACCAGTTTTGGAGTAACGGGCTCGACTTGCGCCGCTACGGTGCCATCGAGCCTTCCTAGCAATAGAGCCATGGCCACTTCGCCCAGCTGCTTGAAGTCCTGGCGAATGGTGGTCAAAGGTGTTTCAAAATACGGGGATTCCGGGATGTCATCGAAACCGACGATGCTCACCTGGTTGGGAACTTGAATCCCACGAAGTTTGAGTGCTCGTTGCAAGCCAAGTGCAAGGTGATCATTAGCCGTGAAAACTGCAGTGATTCCTTTGCCCACAAAGTCAAAGGTGGCCCCGATGGCCAAACCTGAGTCAGCACTCCAATCTCCATTTTGCACAATGGGTTTAAGCCCTGCATTTTGCATTGCGGCGCGGTAGGCCGCCTGGCGGTCCACTGCCTCTGCAGACGATATGGGTCCTGCAATGTGCAAGATTCCCCTGTGCCCCAACTTCACCAGGTGTTCAACCGCCAAACGAGCACCGTTTTTGTTGTCGATACCAACTACTGTCACGCCCGGATGTGCCGCCGTGTCAACTGCGATAACCGGGATTCCAGGTAGGGATTCCACCGCGAGCTGCAACATGGCTGGACTCAACGCAATACAGATCAAACCCTCGATTCCTAGGCGACCGAGATGTTCAATGCCATCTGCCCAGGTGTCTGGAGCGTTGGATTCGATAGCAACAGACAACGCAAAGTGGCCTGCGCTCCGAGCCTCACGTTCCATTGAGTTCAACATTCCAGCCGGGCCATAAAGCCCCGTGTCCGCGACCAGCAGACCGATCATGTTGTTTTTACTTACCGCGAGCGCCCGGGCCGCTTGGCTAGGTCGGTATCCAAGCTCGGCCATAGCCGCATCCACCTTGGATTTGGTATCGGGCTTGATGTAACCGCTGCCGTTTAGGGCGCGCGAAACCGTTTGGTGGGAGACGCCAGCGAGCTTGGCCACGTCGTAAATATTGGGTTTCTTTGGTGCAGTCATTGCAACCACTCTAGAACAGGGTTCGGTTTCAGATGGATGTGCAATGCGATATCCTAGAAAAATGACCAAGCGCACTCGTCCGTGGGGATATCAAGACGTTTTTGAAGGCCAACAGCCATCGTGGGAACTTCACCCATATACTTTGGCGGTTCGAGCCGGCCTATCCCGAAGTGGTTTTGGCGAGACCGGCGAGGCCCTGTACCTCACCAGTGGTTTCACCTACGACAGCGCCGAGATGGCCGAGTCTGCCTTTATGGAGGAGACCGAACATCACCTCTATTCCCGT
>CANBWO010000053.1 GCA_947373155.1 Microbacteriaceae bacterium
CACACCCAGGTTGCAGCCGCAGCCCAGGCAGCTGCTACCCACCAAGCCGTGAACGACACCGCGGCCAGCGTTTCAGCCGAAGAAAAAGCACCACCAGCACTGGTTGGCTACGGCGTATCGCACTCGGTCGCGGGAACTCGTCGTCGCGGGCGTTCGGTTCCGGGAGGCATTCCGGTGGTGGCCGCTGCCACCTCTGCCATTCCAGTCAGTTCTGCGCCAGCGGTGCAGGCCATCAATGTGACAATCGACGACGAAAGTGTGTTCGCTAAGCCGCCCGTTCGCAAACTTGCCAAAGAGCTCAACGTTGACATCACAAAGGTGACCCCGAGCGGACTCGCCGGCGAGGTTACTCGCGAAGACGTGATGGCATCGGCTTCTCAGGCCGGAGTATTCCGTAACCTCAGCACCCCAGAGGCACCTAGTGAGCGCGAGACTCGAATCCCGGTCAAGGGTGTTCGTAAGGCTATAGCTACCGCCATGGTTAAGAGTGCGTTCCAGGCACCGCACGTAAGCATCTTTGTAGACGTAGATGCTACCCGAACCATGGAATACGTGAAGCGACTTAAGGCCAGCACCGACTTTGCCGGTGTAAAGGTCACTCCGCTTTTGATCATGGCTAAGGCGATGATTTGGGCGGTTCGCCGTAACCCAATGGTGAACAGCACCTGGACCGACGAAGAAATCATCGTGCACAACTACGTGAACTTTGGTATCGCCGCCGCTACCCCGCGCGGACTGATTGTGCCAAACATCAAGGATGCCGACAAGATGTCGATGCTTGAGTTGGCAAAGGCAATTGAACAGCTTGCCGCCACCGCGCGTGAGGGTAGGACCAGCCCGGCCGAGATGCAGGGCGGAACCATCACCATCACCAACATCGGTGTATTTGGTGTGGACACCGGAACTCCGATTTTGAACCCAGGGGAATGTGGAATCGTGGCACTTGGCTCGATTCGACCAAAGCCTTGGGTAGTCAACAACGAGATTCAGGTTCGCCAGGTCACCACCATTGGCGCCACCTTTGACCACCGTGTTGTAGACGGCGATGTGGCTAGCCGATTTGTGCAGGATGTTGCCAGCGTGATTGAGGAACCAGCACTGCTGCTGGACTAGAAACTTAGAGTTCTAAAAGCCAGCTGTTTTGGCGGATACGAGTGTCAGAGCAGCGAGAGCGAAAATACCCAGAACAGCGCCAACCACTGCAAGGCCGTACTTGACCGCAAAGACGATCCAAGCGAGGCGCCGGTCGCTGGCACTTCCAGTTACCAAATTGCCGTTGCCGTCAGTCATCTTTCCGGTTAGAAGCAAGATCTCGTCTACCAAGATCCAAACTCCAAAACCTCCACCGGTCAGCAACTTGGCAATGCCAAGCCCGATGCTCCCAAGGTAAAAGCGGTCTACACCCCAACCGCCCAAGAAGATGCTGAGCATGGCCGCGGTGATAAAGCTCTTTGGCTGGCCGGCTGAGGGCGCTGACTGAGCGGGCTGCGATGGAATGAACGAAGGCAGGTCGTTCGAGTTCTGCTGGTCTGACATGGTCTCCCCTAAAACGATGGACACCCCGATTATGACAGAGAGAGGAAGCAGTTAGCGCATATTCGCCGTGGCCAAGCTTCGAGTGTATTGACAATCATTATCAATAAGACCTAGCATTGCGGTATGTCGAAGACCGCCAGAAGCCTGCTGAGAGTTTGGTTGCCGCTGGCCGCAACTCTGGCTCTGGCTAGTTCGGCGGTCTACCTGGGGCAAAATACGCAGTTTCTAAGTGCGCGGCCAACAAGCACCGACAACGCTGCTAATCCGCTGCGGATCACCACATCGGTGGCAGTTTGGGCGGACATCGCTGCCAAAATCGGCGGAAAACGGGTTGTGGCAACCGCGATTGTCAGCAAGCCAGGGCAAGACCCACACTCTTACGTGGCAACCGCGCGAGATCAACTGGCCGTGAACCAGGCCACAGTGACCATCGCCAACGGGTTGGATTACGACGCCTTCTTTTCCATCCTTACCTCGGCTGCCCCGGCAAAACCACAAGGCCACAACCTGGTTATCGGTTGCCTGCCGGTCTGCAACCAAAACCCGCACGTTTGGTACAGCTTTAGTCAGGTTGCCCAAGCCGTTCCAAAAATTGGTCGGGCAATCGGTGCCAGTGCAAGCCAGGTGGCCAACTATGGGCAAAGGATTTCAAAGCTGGAGTCCAGAGCGCGGTCACTGAGGACCCTATCTAAGGGCAAGAGTTATTTACTTACCGAGAGCTTTGCCAGTTATCTGCTGCAGGATCTAGGAATGACCGATGCCACACCTGTCGGGTTCAAAGCCGCTGTGGAAAACGAGCAGGATGCATCGCCGCTTGTGATGAGCGGGATTCACGACTTGTTGAAACTACACAAAGTCTCGGTTCTGGTAACCAACGCGCAGACTTCAAACCCGCAAACTTTACTGTTGACCACCTGGGCCAAGGCCGCCGGAGTACCTGTGTTGAGTTGGAGCGAGCTGCTTCCTGCCCACCAGAGCTACCTTTCCTGGATGAGCGCAAACCTGAGTGATATCGAAGGAGTCTTGAAATGACCCAAAACCACAACTCAAGGTTTGGACCCCTTTCGGGCGATCATCCCGTGTTGGAAATCACCGATGCCACGTTGTCGTTTCCCGGCACAACGCTCTGGACCGGACTAAACCTGTCGGTTGCCCCGCACGAATTCATCGCTGTAATTGGCGCCAATGGCTCAGGCAAGACCTCATTGATGAAGGCGATTCTGGGGCAGGAACAGTTGACCTCGGGATCGATTCTGCTAAACGGCAAACCGGTAACTCGCGGTAACAACCGGGTGGGCTACATTCCGCAGCAACGCAGTTCAGACGCCGGAACTCCGTTGCGCGCCAAGGACATGCTGCGCCTAGGCTTCGACGGGCACATCTTTGGCCTTGCCTGGCCATCTAAGAGGGCCAAGGCTCGCGTGAATCACATTCTTAATTGCGTTGATGCCCAAGACCTAGCCGATAAGCCGATTGGCGAGCTGAGTGGCGGGCAAGTGCAAAGACTGCGAGTTGGTCAAGCTGTGATAGGCGAACCGGATCTGATTTTGGCGGACGAACCACTTAGTGCACTTGACCTGGCGCAACAGAAAATTGTGGCCGAGCTGCTGGATACCGAACGCAAGGAACACAACTGCGCTGTGCTTTTCGTGACTCACGATGTGAATC
>CANBWO010000054.1 GCA_947373155.1 Microbacteriaceae bacterium
TTCTTGGATGACGCAACCGCGCCAATTGAGATCCTGGGCGAAGACGAAAACTCAGCAGAAGCTTCTAAGCCTGAGCTTTTCTAACGGGTAACGGCCGCCCAGCGCTCCAGCAATTGCTGGCGATTTAGCAGCGCTGGCGGAGTGACCACCTGGTTCTCGCTCACAAAGTACAGGCAAGCCTCTACCGATTCCAACGGTATTTGCTTGAGAGTTGCGAAGGCCAAACGATACAGCGCCAGCTGCAAACTGCGGTCCGCGATGTCTTGGGAATCAGTTGGAGCCTTGCCGGTTTTCCAGTCCACGATTTCGAAGCGTTGGTTACCCGCAGCATCTTGAGTTACAAAAACCGCGTCTAACTTACAGATAAAGATGTTGTTGGCAATTGCCAGCTGAATCTCGATCTCGGCTGCGTAAGGCACCTGGTTGGCCCACTTTGAAGTGGCAAAGGTGGCTTGCAATTCCGCAATGGTTTCTTGGTGCTCCGCTAAGTCCACCGAGCCAAGTTGTTCCGCCCAGAGCTGCTCGCCAGCATCTGCTAGATCAACATCTGGGTTATCAGACAGCACACGCTCAAGGCCGGCAAAGCGTTGCTCCATCATTGCGTGGAATATGGTTCCGGCCCTGGTTGCCTTGAATGGCTCAACCGGAATCGGCCGCAGCATTCTCGCCGCGGTTTCGGCAGGCTTGGTCACGTAATCCTTGAAACCAGAGGCGTTGATGCGCACAGGCAGTTGCACCTCGGTGGAGGTGCGGATTCGCTCTTCGCGCTCGCGCAGCAGCAATTCAATTTCATCTATCTGACCCCCGGCATGAGCTACAGCCATATCCTGCAGTGCTTTGCGAACCAACTCTTCGGCGGCTCGCACCTTGGGTCCGTGGTTTTTACCAAGCGGATCCAGAGGCCATTCCTGGGTTGCGGCAGAATCCATCGATGGGTTTTCCTGCGCCACTATCGGAGGCAAGATCGACTCATCGTGGCGGTTGATGATTTCTACGCGTTGCGGGTCTAGCTGGGAAGCCTTGAGCAGGAACTTACTTGGCACCTTGGCCTTTTTGACCCCCGGTTTCCAGTAGGAACCCGTGAGCAACAGGAACTTCTTTGGCCGGGTAACGGCCACGTACATAAGCCGCAGTTCTTCGCGGTAAAGGTGCGCCTTCATGTCTGCTTTGAAGGTGGAAATGGTCTTATTTAGCTCTGGCTGGGTGTCTGCGATCTGGTATTCCCAGCGTGGTAAAGAGGCCTTGTCGCCGCGCAACGGGTATGGCATTTTGCCCACGGAAATCCAGCCGCTGGTTCCCTTGCCCTCCGATGGGAAGTCGCCGTCTACCAGGTTGGCAATAGCGACCGCATCCCATTCCAAACCCTTGGCCGCGTGCACGGTGAGGATCTGAACCACACCGCTTTCGGGCTGGGTGGTTGGGACTTCGAAACGTTCGCGAGTGTTGGCGTAATCCAGCCACTTTAGGAATGCTCCCAGGTGTGGGCGGTGGTTGCTGTTGGCATAACTGGCAACGATGTTGGCGAACGCGTTGAGATGAGCCATTGGGTGCTTGCGCTTGGGGTTAGCCATGACTTCCACGTCTAGCCAGAGCTCGCGTTCCACTAATCGAACGAACTCCACCAGCGGTAGGCCGGTCTGGGTGCGCAGGTTGGCAAAGGTTTCCGCGGCGTTCACCATGCGGGCCAATGCGGGCTGCGGGATCTCAGATTCGTCCTGCCCCTTCTGGGTGGTCAGGTGATCCAGGGCATCGATGAGGCTCAGGGAGTCTTCCGGTGCAAAGCCGTCGGTTTTGGAGTAATACCGGTTTAGGTTTCTGGCATAGCGGTATAGGTGGTCGATATCCTTGGGACCGATTCGCCAACGGGCGCCGGTGAGTAAGCGAACCAGGTCGGTTCCGCGGCTTGGATCGTGAATAACTCGCAGCGCGCTAATTAGGTCTACTACCTCTGGGAGTTCTAACAGACCACCCAGACCAACAACTTCAACGTCAAGCCCTGCGGCCTCAAGAGTGTCTCGCAACAAAGCCATGTTGGCTCGTTTTCGCATCAAAATAGCTGCCGTGGGTTTTGGTTCCAAAGATGAAACGGGACCCAAGATGCTCTTGAACCACTCGGCGATTTTGGCTACTTCGTCCTCCAAGGTTTGTTCGAATCGCACCACAACCCTGCCTTCTGGGGCATCGGAACGGGACTGCAAAACCAGCGGGGTGAGGTGCTCTGCGGTACTCAAAACGTAAGGAGCGGGCGAACGCAGTTCCTCAGCAAGGTGGTTTGCAAGTTCTAGTACTCGAACCGGGTTTCGCCAACTGGTACTGAGCTCAAAGCGGTCTACCAGGCCATCGGGGCCAACGGTCGCGCCAAAGTCCTTGCCGAATTTTGCAAGGTTGCTGGCGCTGGCTCCGCGCCAACCATAGATGCTCTGGTTTGGGTCGCCAACCGCGAACACGGATCCCCCGCCAAACAGGGTGGCCAGCAATCGGGTTTGCAAAAACGATGTGTCTTGGTATTCGTCTAGCAAAACCTGGGTGAACTTGCCGCGTTCGGCATCTACCACCGATGGGTTCTCGCGGGCAGCCCTCTCGGCGAGTGCAACTTGGTCGCTGTAGTCCACGTAACCTAGCCGACGCTTTTCCTCACGGTAGGAATCCGCCAGTTTGGCCAGGATCTCGGTAGCGGTCAGTTTGCCCACGGTCTCGGCTATGTAACCAAATGGAGTGGTATCTCCCGCATCAGCTTTGCGCGGCAATGCGGCCAGGCGTTCAACGATTCCGTTGGTGATCAAACCCACTTCTCGGGCGTTGATTAGGTTGTCGTTCATGGAGGCGGCAAGTTGCAGCACGGCCTCAACCATGCCGTCTACGCTCTGGTCCAGATCTGCCAAGCGGGCATCGATGCTGGCACCGTATTTGATAACCACGTCTCGGGCCAGCTGGAAAGCAGCGGCCTCGGTGAGCAGAGTGCTTTCGGCTTCGTAACCCAAGCCCAAAGCGTTCTCGCGGAATAGTCCGTTGGAGTAGGCGTTGTAGGTGGTCACCGTTGGCGGAGTGAAGTCGAACTCCAAACCTGCGGCCTCCCAATATGC